>CAZKBM010000012.1:0-32844 GCA_964550985.1 uncultured Oscillospiraceae bacterium | reverse complement strand
CGTAGCCCTTGCAAAAGACGGCTACACCATCACACCTGCTGAAAAAACCGTGGCCATCAACAAAGAAATCGTTGTCTTTGGCCTGATTTCGCAGAACGGCGTGGCTGGCACAACAACCACTTCTGAATTAAGCTTCCACCTTGAAAACAAAGGCGGCACCGCCTATCAGGGTCTCGCAGTGGGCGATATCGATTTTACCGGCGATGCGACACTGGACAGCCTGGATGATTCAGATAAAACAAACGGCAACTATGTACTGAACCTCACCAATGTGGCGGCAAAACAGGGCGATACCTTTACCGTAAGCCTTACAGATACCGCCACCGTACAGTTTGAACTGGCAGACGAAAGCCCCGCCACACAGGAAGTGACGGTGCAAAAACAAATCGTCACCTTCGATACCCTCATCGCCAACGACGGGGAATCGGGCGTAAGCGCCACCACCGAGTTGGAACTGAGCCTGGGCGATGATTATGCAGACCTCACAGCCGACGACATCACCCTGACGGGCGCCACCTTGGATGCCGTCGCAGCCTCCGGGCTTTTTAACGGTGTATATACCCTGGAAATTTCGGACATCACCGTGGCCGACGGCGAAGAAGTAAACGTTACGCTGGAAAAAGGCGGCGTAAACTTCGACGGCGTGGACTTTGACCCGGCCGAAAGAAGTGTGGCCGTGAAAAACACCCCGCTTCAGTTCACCGGCCTTACCGCAAATGGCAAGTCGGGCGAAACTACCACCGACCTGCTCACCCTCACTTTTAGTTCCGACGTTCCCGGCCTTGCCGCCGGCGACATCACCGTGACCGGCGCTACCAAAGGCGCCCTTACCAAGGTGGCCGGAGAAACCGGCAAGTACACCCTTGCCATCTCGAACATCACCGTGGCAAACGGCGCAAATGTTACCGTAGAGGTCGCAAAAGCCAGCATCAACTTTAACCCCCCCAGCAAAACGGTGGCCGTTTACCTAAAGGCCCCCACCTACACCGTAAGCTTTAGTGCAAACGGCGGCAGCGTTACACCTGCCAGCGCCACAACCGGCACAAACGGCAAACTGGCCAGCCTGCCCACCCCCACACGCAGCGGCTACAACTTTAGCGGCTGGTTTACCGCGGCAAGCGGCGGCACGGCTGTTACCACAAACACCGTTTTCACCCAAAACAGCACCATTTACGCACAGTGGACGCTAAAACCCGTACATGACCCCGTAAACCCGCCCGACCCCACAAAACCTGTGGATAATAACAATCCCCTCACCCTCACCTTCCAGGGCGAGTACAAAAACATGGTTAAGATTATTCTGAACGGGCATGAACTCACCATCACCCCCACCAGCGCTACCACGGCCAACCTAAGTGGTTACCCTGGCAGCACCGGGGTAATTGGTACACTGAAAAGCGGCAGCGTTATCATCACCTACGCCAAAGAGTTTTTGGCCACGCTGCCAAACGGCACCCATACCCAGCAGGTTACTTTTAACGACGGCGGAGAACTGAGCACCGGCAGCCTGACCTTCCTTGTGCAGCAGGCTACCAGTTCCTCCAGCCAAACCAGCTCTTCCTCCAGCGAGACCAGTTCTTCTTCCAGTGAAACCAGTTCCTCTAGTTCTTCCAGTTCTTCTACTTCTTCCACCACCGCCCCTGCCCCTGCCCCCACACCGGGCGGCGGCACCCCCAGCAGCCCCCAAACGGGCGATATGACCAGCAACGTTATTTGGCTGGTGCTGGCGGGCGTGGCCCTGCTTGCGGGCGGCGGCGCGCTGGTTGTTGTGCTGCACGGCAAAAAGAAAAATAGGCAGCAATAGTACCGGCCCCTCTGCTCTGGCGCTTTCATTCCTAACTCCTACCCAATAATTACTCAACTTACAGCGCCGGGCAAAAAGCTGGCCCCCTCCAAAGCCATTTGGTTTTGGAGGGGGCCTTTTTATGTCTCCTTATTCTTATCTCCTAATTTTTGTCATTTTTTCCCTTCCCTTAGACAAACCTGCCATTGGTGTGATATACTTTATTTGACAATATTGGGCAAAATAATCCGCCGCTGGCGGCGGGGGTTCTGCCAAAAACAGTAAGTAAAAAAACAGCAAGCAAGCTTAGAACCTGTATTCACAAGGAGCATGGACCAGCGCCGAGCATTTTTTGCGTCGGACAAGGCGCGGTTTCGCAGGCAACCTTGGTGGTTGGCAAGAAAACGCAACGAAGGCCGATACAAAAAATGCCGGGGGGTGGGCCGTGTGGAGTTGTGAATACAGGTTCTTATATTCTCCGGCAAGCTTCCGCATAAGCCACCAAAGTCATCTGCTAAAAAGGGGGATTTCCATGCCTATGCAGCGCCTTTCCTTCGTGTTTGAAATACTGCTGTACCTGGGCCTTGGCCTGCCCCTGCTGAACCTGATTTTGGGGGCCTTTTCCGCGGCGCATGGCGGGGCGGCTGCCGGCGCCGAGGCCGCAGACCTGCCCGAAGCCCCCGAAGCGCCGGAGACGCCGGAAGCCGCCGACGCTTCCGACCTAACGGGGGGAGAGGCCGGAAGCGAGATAGAGAAGGGCGCCCCGTTTAAATTCAATGTATACTGCCTCTGCCTTGCCCTGGTGGTACTGGGCGCCGTGGGCATTTACGCCACAAATAAACTTTCGGGCCTTTTGCTGCCCCTTACCCTGGCGGGCGGGCTGGTACTGGCTTTGGCGGCCTATTTTTTGCTATACCGCTTTGTGGTACGCCCTTTGCAAAAAAACAAAGCGCCTGCCCTTAGCACGGCCAGCTTGCTGCACCGTCATGCCCGCGTAAGCTTTAGCATCCTAAAAGACCGCCCCGGGAAGATTGAGACGACCGACGCCGTGGGGGCCTCTATCTCCTACAGCGCCGAAATGGACCCGGACATCTGCAAGGCGGAGCGAATTGAGGAAGGCGAGGAGGTGATCATCACCGAAGTAAGGCCAGAAACCCATCTTTGTTATGTTATTCCGGCGGATTACAACCCCATTGCCAACAAACCAGAAAAGTGATTGACCGCTTGCGAGGATGGCGTGTTTTTTGCGCCCACTTTGCTATATATCCATTTGAGGAGGAACACAAATGAGTACAATTATCACAAGCCCGCTCATCATTGCGGCCATTATTTTGGTGGCCGTACTCATCATTACGCTTTGCATTATACGGGCCTGGAAAAAAATCCCGTCTGATAAAGCGGCCGTTATTGTGGGCCTGGGTAAACCCAAGGTGGTGCACGGTGGGGGCACAATGGTCATCCCCGGCCTGCAACGCATCGACACCATCACCCTCGAAAATATCCAAATCAACGTCTCCATCAGCAAAACCAAAACCCGCCTGGGCGTTCCCATCAACGCAAACGGCGTGTTAATTGTAAAGGTAAAGGCCGAGGAAGACAGCATCAAAACCGCTGTGCAGCAGTTTAGCTGCAACAGCGAGGAGGTGACGCGGCAATCCATACGCGACATCGTGATGGAGGTGGCCACGGGCAAGCTGCGTGAGATTGTTTCACGCATGAGCGTGGAGGAACTGTACGACGACCGCGAGAAGTTTTCTACCGATGTGCAAAAGGTGGTGGAGACCTCGCTGGGCACCATGGGGCTAGAGATTAAATCCTTCACCATCAACGATATTTCGGATGATGAGGAATACATTGCCTCGCTGGGTAAAGAGCAGATTGCCAAGGTGAAGGCGCAGGCCGCTATCGCTGAGGCGGACGCCGCCAAAGAGCAGGCGATAAAGACGGCGGAAGCCGCCAAAGAACAGCAGGTAAAAACAGCCGAGGCGGTGCGCGCCGGGCGCGAGGCCCAATTGCTTGCCGATACCGACATAGCCAAGGCGGAAAAAGAAAAACAGCTAAAGGTGGAACTCTACCGCAAGGAATCGGAGACCACCCGCGCCATCTCCGACGCGGCCTACCAAATTCAGGCTAACATCACCTCCAAAGAGGTGACGGACACCCAGATGGACGCCAAGATTTTGGAAAAAAACCGCCTGAAAGAGGTGACCGAGGCGGATGTACAGGTGCGGATTTCAGAGGAGCGCAAGAACATAGAACTGGCCCAAAGCCAAGCCGAACGCGCCAAGGCGGAACTGATGGCCACGGTGATTGAACCCGCCCAGGCCAACAGCGAAAAACGCCGCCTGGACGCGGAGGCCAAGAAATTTGAGGACATTGCCGAGGCCCAGGCAGAAGCTGAAAAATTGCGGCTGGAGGGCGAGGCCCATGCCAAAATTACCGAGACCCAGGGCCAGGCGCAGGCCAAGGTAATTGAGGCGCAGGGCCAGGCCGAGGCGGACGCCATACGCGCCAAGGGCCTGGCCGAGGCCGAGGCGCTGGAGAAAAAGGCCGAGGCGCTGGCCAAGATGAACGA
The DNA here is from genome assembly GCA_964550985.1 of uncultured Oscillospiraceae bacterium. Taxonomy (GTDB): domain Bacteria; phylum Bacillota; class Clostridia; order Oscillospirales; family Ruminococcaceae; genus JAAYCI01. The sequence goes on along the minus strand of CAZKBM010000012.1, from coordinate 28,486 downwards.
GGCCGGCAAACTGCAAATTATGGCCGATATTTTGCCCGAACTTGCCAAAGCTGTGGCCGCGCCCTTTGCCAGTATTGATAAAATTACCATTGTGGGCAGCAGCGGCCAGGGGGGCGATGGCGTGGCCGATGTGGCCGGTTATGTGGCGGGCGGCCTTACCGCCGTAAGCGAAGCTTTGCAGGAGACCATTGGGTTTGACCTAAAAGAGGTGCTGCGCGCCAAAACCTTTGAGGGCCAGGTAACCAAAAACGTGCACGTGACGGGGCAACTGCCCACCGTGCCGGTGGTGCATGAGGCCGCAGCGCCGCCTGTTGTGGCGCCGCCTTCTATCATAGAGCCGGTAGCGGGCCCCGAGCCCGTATAAAACGGGCACTTTAGGTAGGTTAGCCCTTCGCTTCGTCGTCCGGCTCGCCTGTCTCGGTGGGTATAATGGGTTTGCCTGCTTCCTCTTCTATGGGCGCGTCCTCTTTTTCGTGGGGCATTATCAAATTTAAAAGCAGGGCAATGATTGTGGCGGCCGCAATGCCGTTGCCGCCAAACAGGTATTTCAGCCAGGTGGGGAACTGCGCCATGGCCCCGGCGGCCGAACCGGCCCCCTGCCCAAAACCTATGCCAATCCCCAGCGAAACCGCAATAATCAAGGTGTTGCGGGCGTCCAGCTTCACGGTGGAAAGCAGGCTCATGCCCGTTACGGCGATAGAGGCAAACATGCAGATGACCGCGCCGCCCAGTACCGCAGGGGGAATGTTGGCAAAAAATTCTCCCAAGGGTCGGAAAAAGCCTGCCAGAATTAAGAAAAACGCCCCCATGCAGATGGAAAAGCGGTTCACCACACGCGTCATGCGCACAAGGCCCACATTTTGGCTGAACGAAGTGAGGGCCGACACGTTGAAAATGGCCCCCAAAATGCTGGAGGTGCCGTCGGCCAATACGGTGCCGCGCAGCTCCACATCTGTGGGCATCCGGCCAAGGCCGCCCTCGGCCACGCCCGAGGTGTCGCCAATCGTCTCTATGGCCGTTACCACAAACATAAACAGCATGGGAATGATGGCGTCGGCCTTAAACTCAATGCCGTATTTAAAGGGGATGGGCACCGAAAACAGGCCGTTTGCCAGGTAATCTTTTAAGGTAAAGCTCAGGGTAAGCTGCTCGGGCGGGATGAGGTAAACCATGCCCACGGCCACGCCATAGCCCACCAGCATGGCAATCAGCAGCGAGGCCAGGCTAAACAGCCCTTTGCCAAAAATACGCAGCAATATCACCGTGGCCAGCACCACCGTGGCCACCAGCAGGTTTTGCAGCGAGCCAAAGTTTGGGTTAATCTCCGGGTTGCCGCCCCCCGCAAAGGCCTGTATGCCCACGGGGATAAGCGTAAGGCCGATGGATAGCACCGTAACCCCCGTAACCAGCGGTGGGAAAAAGCGGCGCAACTTTTTCATAAATGCGCCAAGGCCCAGTTCAAAAACGCCCCCCACCAAGGTTGCGCCGGTAAGCGCCGCCCAGCCGCCCGACATGGCGATGGAACTGTTTACCCCAATAAAGGCGCTGCTGGTGCCCATTACAATGGGCAGGCCCGAACCGATGGGCCCAATTTTATAAAGCTGTATCAGGGTGGTAAAACCGGCCAGCACCATGGCGCACTGCGCCAGGTAGGCCACATCAATGGCGCCGGGGTTTGCCAGGGTATAGGCCCCGCCCACCACCAGCAGGGGGGTTAGGTTGCCCACAAACATGGCCAGCACGTGCTGCAAACCCAGGGCAATGGCCGTGGGCAACGGGGGCCGCCCCTCCAGCTGATGCACAAGTTTTTTCCGCTCTTGCAATTTTTTCTTGTCTTCCATCTTCACACCTCCTAAATAATATATCGGTTTGCCGCTATCCCCCTTTCCGTTTTGCTTCCTTCTTTTTATATCTTACCGTATCATCTAAATTATCTCAATATTTGGCGCAAAAAATGATGTCTTTTGTCACACAACTAGGCATATTTAACACCTGGGCGTTTTGCCTGCGCTTCTATTTGACAGGCCCCCTTGCTTTATGCTATAGTAGTTAGGCCGCGTGGCACGGGTTATTAGTGGTGGTTTTACCACACCCACCCAGAGGCCAGCGAGCCCCATAGAAAATGAGGGATACAAGTATGTACGCAATTATTCAAACCGGCGGCAAACAGTACCGCGTGCAAAAAGGCGATGTTCTGTTTGTGGAAAAACTGCCGGCGGGCGAAAATGACACTGTTATTTTTGAGGATGTGCTGGCCGTTGGCGAAGACGGCAAAGCCGCCGCGGGCACCCCCTTTGTGGCGGGCGCCAAGGTTACCGGCCAGGTGCTGAAAAACGGCAAGGGCAAAAAAATTAACGTTTTTACCTACAAACCCAAAAAGGGCAGTGCGCGCCGTGTAGGCCACCGCCAGCCCTATACCAAAATTGAAATTACCGAAAGCACCGGCAAATAAGGAGGCGGGACTAATGGCACATAAAAAAGGTGTTGGTTCAACTAAAAACGGCCGCGATTCCGAATCCAAGCGGTTGGGCGTAAAACGGGCCGACGGGCAGTTTGTACTGGCCGGCAATATACTGGTGCGGCAGCGCGGCACCCACATTCACCCCGGCGTAAACGTTGGCAAGGGGAAGGATGACACCCTGTTTGCCCTGGAGGACGGACGCGTTAGCTTTGAACGTTTTGGCAAAGACCGGAAACGCGTTTCCATCAAGCAGTAACCCACATGGTTGGCCGGGCCCTCTGGGGCCCGGTTTTTTCCATTTTACACTTGCAGAAAAAAGGAGGGCACGCTTTGTTCATTGATGTGGCAAAAATACGTATTGAAGCAGGAAAAGGCGGGAACGGCTGCGTCAGCTTCCACCGGGAAAAATATGTGGCGAACGGCGGGCCTGACGGCGGCGACGGCGGCAAGGGGGGCGATGTTTACTTTGTGGCAAACGGCCATCTCTCCACCCTGATGGACTTTCGCTATAAGCGCAAATACGCTGCGGAAAACGGCCAGGATGGCCGAGGGAAACGTTGCAGCGGAAAAAACGCCAAAGACTTGGTCATCACCGTGCCCTGTGGCACCCTGGTATACAATGCCGCCACCGGCGCGTTGATGGCCGATATAGCGGGCGAAGAGCCCGTGCGCTTGGCCGCCGGAGGCCGGGGTGGCTGGGGCAACAGCCACTTTGCCACCCCCCAGCGCCAGGCCCCGCGCTTTGCCAAACCCGGCCTTGCGGGCGAGGCCTTTGACCTTAGGCTGGAACTGAAACTGATTGCCGACGTGGGGTTGATTGGCTACCCAAATGTTGGCAAAAGTACCTTAATCAGCGTACTTTCGGCCGCCAAACCCAAAATTGCCAATTACCCTTTTACCACCCTCATTCCACAGCTTGGGGTGGTGCGGGTGGGCCCCGAGGAAAGTTTTGTGGCCGCCGACATCCCGGGCCTTATTGAGGGAGCCGCCACCGGCGCGGGCCTGGGGCATGATTTTTTGCGCCATGTGGAGCGTTGCCGCCTGCTGTTGCACCTGGTGGATCTCTCGGGCAGCGAAGGGCGCGACCCCATAGAAGACTACCGCAACATAAACCGGGAATTGGCGGCTTTCAGCCCAGAGCTTGCAAACCAACAGCAGATAGTGCTGGGCAATAAATGCGATATCGCCACCGAGGAACAAAAAGAGGCCTTTGCGGCCTTTGCCAAAAGCGAGGGGCTGGCCTACTTCCCCATTAGCGCCGCGGCCCACACAGGCACCGAAGCGCTGCCCCGCCTTCTGTACGGCAAATTGCAAACCCTGCCGCCCCCCCAGCGCTTTGAGCCAAATTATGTGAAAACCGAGGCTAGCGCCCCGCCCCGTTCTTTCAGCGCCCAAAAAGAGGCGGAGGGAGTGTTCCGCGTGGAGGCCCAGTGGCTGGAACGCATTTTGGATGGCAGCGATATGGACGATTACGAGAGCCTGCTGTACTTCCAGCGTCAACTGGAACAGGGCGGCGTTTTGGAAAAATTGCAAGAACTGGGCGTACAGGAGAACGACACCATCAAAATTGGCGATTATGAATTTGATTACATCTTTTAACGATTTGTTGTTTCATTTTTCGATTTTTACCCAAAAACGGAGGCACCATGGAGGCGCTTATGCTGCCCAGTTGCGATTCTGACATTGATATCCGCGAGCGCTCGGCACTGGCGCTGGCCTTTGTAGGCGACGGTGTTTTGGAACTATTGGTGCGCGCAAAGCTGGTTTGTGAAAGCCACAGCCCCCCAGCCGCCTTGCACCACAAGGCGGTAAGCCTTGTTTCGGCAAAGGCCCAGGCAAAGTTGTTACACAGCCTGTACCCCCACCTGCGCCCCCCGGAGCAAGACGTGGTGCGCCGGGGGCGCAACGCCAGCAAGGCCACGGTTTCCAAACATGCCAGCGTGCAGGAGTACCGCGCCTCCACAGGGCTTGAGGCCCTGTTTGGCTGGCTGTACCTGCAAAACGAAACTGGACGCATTCACGAATTATTCGCCTTGCTTTGGCAGGAATACACGCAAAGCGCCGAAAACCCGCAGGAGATTTGAAATCCCCGCAAAGGCATGGTATAATAAAGTGCTGTACCGTGTTTTGCTTTTAGCAAGTATTTCGTTTATCATATTTATGTAATTTTTCGGAGGGATCAACTTGTCGGGACACAGCAAATGGAACAACATCAAACGCAAAAAAGAAAAAACCGATGCCCAAAAGGCCAAGGTTTTTACCAAAATTGGCCGCGAGATGGGCGTTGTTATCAAAGAGGGCGGCTCTGACCCGGCAAATAACGCAAAATTGCGCGACCTAATTGCCAAGGCCAAAAGCCTCAACGTGCCAAACGACAACATCAACCGCGTAATTAAGCGCGCCGAGGGCGGCGAAAAAGACAATTACGAGGATATTTTATACGAGGGTTACGGCCCGGCCGGCATTGCGGTGATGGTGGAAACCCTGACGGACAACCGCAACCGCACGGCGGCCAATATGCGCCATTACTTCGATAAATACGGCGGAAATTTGGGGCAGTCTGGCTCGGTGGCTTACCAGTTTGGCCAAAAGGGCGTTCTGCTTTTGGACTGCGAGGGCCAAGACGAGGAAAAGCTGATGGAGGACGCCTTTGACGCGGGCGCCGAAGATTTTGACCTGGACGACGGCGTATGCGAGGTGACCTGCCCCCCTGCCGACCTGCCAAAAGTGCAGGATGCGCTGGCCGCCAAGGGCTATACCATCACCTCGGCCGAGAGTGAATACATTCCCGCCAACCGCATGGTGCTTAGCGGCGAAGAAAACCTGAAGAACTTTGGCACCCTGCTGGAAAAGCTTGAGGACGACGACGATGTGCAGAACGTTTGGCACAACTTAGAAAATGAAGAAGATTTAGAAATTTAAAACCATTGTGCTTGCAAGGGTACGAAGGCCCGCCGAGGAGTGCGGCAGGCCCATACAGAAAGGTGGATGACTGGTGGAAAGGATTTGCGACAACTGCATGAGCCGGGTGCCCATAGGCACCGACAAATGCCCACAGTGCGGAATCCGTTTTGAGAACACCAACCCCGGTGGCGCCCTGCCCAACGGCTGGGTACTGGCGGGGCGGTATACGGTGGGGCGGTACATTGAAATTGACGGCGAAGGGGTAACCTATTCCGCCATTGACGGCAACACCCTGCAGCGTGTTCATATCAAGGAGTATATGCCCGTTACCCTGTGCGCCACCCGTGATGAAACCGGCTCTATTTTGGCAAAGCCCGGCTGCGAGGTGCTGTTTAAAACCACCCGTATGGACTATGCCGAACTGTATGGCATCCTATTGCGTATGGGCCTTGTGGAAGGGCTTATTCAGGTACTGGATGTATTTGAGGAGAACAACACGGCCTACGCCGTACTGGAGAAGGTAGAGGGGCCAACCCTTACCGAATATATGACCCGCCGGGCCGAACCCTTGGAATCTGCCCGCGCCTTGGCCATTTTGCGCCCTATTATGATTGGCGCCGAGGCCATGCACTCGGCCAGCATCATTCACCGCGGCATCTGCCCGGATAACATCATACTGGAAAGCGGCGGCAGCGCAAAGCTGGGCGGTTTTGCCACCCTGGCGCTGCGCCAGCAGGGCAGCGAATTAAAGCCAAAGCTCTACCCTGGCTACTCGGCCCCTGAACAGTATGCCGCCAGTGAATTTGAGGGCCGGTATACCGACGTATACGCCCTGGGCGCCGTATTGTACGACATGCTTACGGGCGAGGGTCCCACCCCCGCCGACGAGCGCAAAATTCAGGACAATTTGCGCCCGGTAAAAACCCTGGAGCGGGACACCCCGGCATTTCTCTCCACGGCCATTACACGCGCCTTACGCGTAAACAGCGATGAGCGCATTCAAACCATCTCTGAGCTGCGCCTTGCCTTTAGCGGTGAGGGGGGGCGCTCTGGCGGGGGCGGTAACCGCGGCGGCAAGAGCGGCGGCCTTACCCGCCAGCAGATGATTGTGGGCGGCGCGGCCCTTGGGGCCATTCTGCTTTTGGTAATCATCATCATCCTCGTATCGGTTTTGGGGGGCAAGGGCAAAAAAGACCCAAGCAGCAGCAGTAGTAGTACTTCCCTATCCGCCTCGGTCATCTCGGGCGATTTAACGGTGCCAAATTTTGTGGGTATGGTCTACGCCGATGTGGCAAAGGGCAATTCCTTCTCCCGCTACCAGTTTGCCACCCCCACCGAGCAATACAGCGACGACATACCCGCCGGGCGTATCATCAACCAGGCCCCCGCTGCGGGCACAGCCTGGGATGGCAGCACCCCCCTGCAGTTTATTGTGAGCAAGGGCCCCGAAGAAAAAACCATGCCGAACCTGGTGGGCAAAAAGAAGGAAGAGGCCATTGCCGAACTTACGGCCCTGGGCGTAAAGTACAAAGAGGAGACCTCCACCGAGGCCACCGACTACGAGGCGGGCGTCGTCATTCGTACCACCCCCACGGCGGGCAGCCAGGTAACCAGCAGCACCGAGGTTACCCTTTACATCTCCGACAAACCCAAAACCGTGAAGATGCCAAATCTCATCGGGCTTTCTTCGGGCGATGTGCTGAACGCCATGAAGGATGCCGGGCTAAATTACACCACCAACACAAAACCCAACGATGGCCGCGGCGTACCCGGTATTGTTTCAGAGACCAGCGTTACCGCCGGTACAACGCTGGACCCCTCCAAAGATACCGTTACCGTTTTGGTTTGGGCCGATGTATCCATGCCGAACGTAATTGGCAAATCTTTTGCAGAGGCGCAGCAGATTGTGAACGCCCTGCGCGGCACCCCCAGCGGGGTTAGCGTCACCCTAACCGTTGCTTCGGGCGATGCGAACGGCACTGTGGTTAGCACCAGCAAGGACGGCGGCACCATCCGCTCGGGCGATACCATAAGCGTGACCATGAGCGCGCCACCCGCGCCTACGCCTACGCCGACTCCAGAACCCACGCCCGAGCCATCTTAGTACATGCCCAAAGCCAATGGCCAGAAACCACATAACCTGATGCAGCGCAAACTGCACAGGCAAACCTCTTACTTTTAGGTACAGAGAAACAGGTACAGAGAAACAGGTACAGAGAAACGGCCTGAAAAGATTGACAAGCCGGCCTTGAGCCGGTACAATAGAAAAGGTGGTTTTACCACCTTTTCCTTTGCGGCTTTAGCTCATCCGGTAGAGCGTCTGCTTCCCAAGCAGAAGGTGGCGAGTTCGAGTCTCGTAAGCCGCTCCAACAAAACCCACAGATTGACGCAAAACTTTGCGCGCTCTGTGGGTTTTATGTTTTTCTACAGCGCACAATAATGGTGCTTTTGTGTGGCGTTCTGCGGGAAAAGGTGTGGGGCAAGCTACCCCTGCTCTAAACGTCTCCCTCTTTCCCTGCACCTCTAGCAAATCATCCATGCCAGGCCGCTTCTTTTAACAAAAAGCCGCCCCACTACAGGGCGGCTTAGAGCAAATGAACATAACATGAGTTATGCTGCTCTTGGCAGAAACGGCGAATGGCTACGTTCGCTTTATCTATGTTTTGTTAATCTGCCCTAATCATTGGCTGTGCGTTTGCATAAATTTCAAAGCCCGTTTGTCAGGCTTACACGTTTTTGACGCGGTTACACGGTTCCTTCGGTTTTCCAAAGCCCATGCAGGTTGCAGTGCTCATAAACGGTATAGGGTCCGCTTTCCACCGCAAAGCTGGCCTTGGGTTCGCTACTTGGGGTAAGGGTAACATACTGCACCTTATCGCCCTGCACCAGCAATACAAACTGAATATAGTGCTCGGCCGTCATGGGGTGGGGCACCTCGCCAACCGCCACATGCATGGTTTTTCCCTCTACCGTTACGGCCGGTACATGTTTCTCTTTGGCGGCATCGGTCACCCCCGCCTCCAACACCTTCATGGCCTCCCCACAGCACATCATCGGTACACCGGCATCATGCGGCAGAACTGCAATATTCCCGCAATGCTCACATTTTACAATTTTCATCTTCCAAAACTCCCTTCAATATTTCCTTTATTATAACAAGCGCACATATTTGCGGCACGCTGCTATTCTGTTTTATGACGCCCGATTCCTAAAACATTAATTTATACAATTATAGTATAGGTTACATCTGACCAAATGTCAATTGCAAACTGGGCCGGCAAACCCGGCCTTGGTTGCGTGCCAGAACAAAACTCTTGAGTTTAGCTTACATTATACGCGCCAAATTCATTTTGTAGTGTCGATTTTAGGTTTTTGCCATATTTGGCCAAGTGATACCGCACAATTTTCCATTTTTGGCAGCTTTACCACCTCCCTCGGCGCAAGGGCCGGTCAAAAAACGATTATCTCCCGGTCTTATTCTGCCCGCCCACCCTTGTATCTTCATCGCAAAAGCCCTTTTTACAAGCGCCGGGGGGTGGCTATTCCCTTTCCGTATACCCCATTGCGCCGGGCAGCCCTGCGGCTATGCCGCCGCAGGCTTTTTAACGCTTTTTTTGAGTGCTGAAAAATAGATCGATACATGATATCATATTTCTCGCTTTTGTCCTTTTCCGCGCTTTGCCTGTTCCGCATATTATCTGTCATTTATCCGCCACCATTTTTCACTGCAAAAAGTGGCAATTTCATTCTTGTTTCCCCCCATATTTGGTGATATACTATCCATAATCAATAAAACACCCTTCGACTCTTTGGCTTTTTGCCACACAGGGTGACTACTGGGATATGGTGACGACTTCATGTGGCGACAGAGCACACTTAAGAACCCTCTTTTTTGGATTATCATTGCGGTTGATGCAGTTTTGCTTCTATCCGTTTTTTTGATTATGGGGCAGGTACAGCGCTTACTGAATAACGATATACAGGTGAATGTAACCGAAATTGCCACCCAAAATAAAGACGTGGTAAATAGCAAACTGATGTTGGAAGTGAACAACTTAGACCTAGTTGCCAAGCAGTTATCCTCCAAGTATGCAGCGCAAAGGCCCGCCAGCAGCGAAAGCGACGACGACGTGATGCGCTCTATTTTTTTGCGCTATGCAAACGATGTGGGTGACGACACCCTGTTTTGGGCCAACCAGCAGGGTACTGCCCTTTTTTACGATGGACAGGAGATTGATATCTCGGGCCGGGCCTATTTTCGCCATGCAATTACAGGGAACCAAAACATCTCTGAGCGCACGGTATCACGCCGCACGGGCGAGGATATCTTTGTAATCAGTGTGCCTATCAGCTACAATGATGCCATTATTGGCACCATACAGCGGCAATATACCCCCGGTGAGATGTACAAAATTTGTTCTCTCTCCCTCTTTTCCCAGCAGGGGCAGATGTATATTGTAAACAGTGAGGGGTATATTCTGCTAAGCAGCCAGCAGGAGAGCTACAACAGGGATTCCGACAATTACTTCCGCATGTTGTACCTTACAAATCCCGATGCCGCGCGTAAGCTGGAGAGTGATATTAAAAGCGACCAGGCCGGTTTTATGCAGATTGAGATTGACGGAAAACCGGCTTTTGCCGCCTATACCCCCATCGAGGACCTCTACGACTGGTATCTTATATCCAGCGTTTCCACCGATGCGGTGGCCCATAACTCCAGCATTGTCTCTAAACTGTTTTTGGGCGTTTTGCTGGCCATGGTATTTTTTATTGCCTTTAGCGCTTTGTATGTACTGTTCCTGAAAAACAAACAGCAGGCCGATTTGGAACACACCGTATTTGTGGATACCGTTACAAACGGGGATACGATGGCCAAATTCCTGGTGGATTTACAGCGTTTGTACAACTCTTCCAAAAACACACCTTTATACATATTTACGCTTGATATTGAAAATTTCAAATACATCAACAGCAACTATGGCTTCTTGGTGGGCGACCATATCCTACGGGATATTTACGAAATCTACCAAAAAAAGCTGGCCACGGGCGAGCGCATTGCCCGCGTCTCGGGCGACCATTACGTGCTGCTGCTGGAGGACATAAGCCCCGCCCGCATAGATGCGCTTTTTGAGCCCGAACTGAACCCCAGCGGCATTAAGGTTTACCTGATGGCGGGGCTGTGCCCCATACCCTACAGTGGCACGGCGGACGATGTGCACCTGATGGTAGACAAAGCCAACACCGCCGCTAAGGCCACCCGCGGCAAACGGGAAAAAAAGGTGGCAATATACACCGAAGAGTATGACCGGGAGATTATGCATAACGAGGAGACGAAACGAGCCGTTGAGGCGGCGCTGGCCAACGATGAAATTTTGCCCTTTTTCCAGCCCAAGGTGGATATTCACACCCGCACCCTTGTGGGGGCCGAGGCCCTGGCGCGCTGGCGTACCCAAGAGGGAAAACTGATTCCCCCGGGCGAATTTATACCGGTGTGTGAGGCCACCGGCCTGATTAGCCAGCTGGACATGGCCATCTTTGAAAAAACCCTTCGCTTTTTGCGCCAAAACCTGGATAAAGGGGTGAAATGTGTTCCCATATCGGTTAATTTCAGCCGTTCCCATCTTTTTGATGAAACATTTTTATCCCGCCTGTTGGGAAAACTGAAAGAGTATGATATCCCAGCCGAACTTATAGAATTGGAACTGACCGAAAGCGCTATATTTGACAACTACGACTATATCAATGAGTTTATAGAAAGCCTGCACGCCCATGGGCTGAAGGTATCGATGGATGATTTTGGGTCGGGTTATTCCTCTTTAAACATGCTAAAGGATGTGGATATTGACGTTGTTAAAATTGACCGGGGCTTCTTGCAGGACACCGTACACAGTGACAGGCAGACCATCATTTTTGGCGCTATAAGCCAAATGGCCCTGCAGCTAAACCTGCAAATTGTTGTAGAGGGTGTGGAGACCCAGCAAAATATAGACCTGATGCGTGAATTTGGCTGCACGGTGGCGCAGGGCTATTACTACTCAAAGCCACTGGGTAGAATGGATTTTGAAAAATTGTACGAGGAGGGCCGGGTTGAATGAAACGTTTTTTAGCATTTTTGTGTGTAGCCAGCCTGTTTTGCGCCTGCTTTGCAGGCTGCGGCAATTCGTCTAAAAGCATTAAAATTGGGGTTTCTATGGGTGTTGGCGCGGCCGAGCGCTGGGCCAAGGAGCAAAAATATATGGAGGAACACGCGGCGGAATTGGGAGTACCCATTGAGGTACGCCTGAACCGGGGCGATGGGGAGAAAACCCAGCAGGAAGACTGCATGGAACTGATTGACAGCGGCGTGGATGTACTGATTTACACCCCGCGGGACGCCACTAAGGCAAAAGAGGTGCTGGCCTATGCCAAAAGCAAAAATGTGCCTGTCATCAACTATGCGCGGGTAGTGCTGGGGGAACCGGTTGACCTGTTTGTGGGCTATGACAGCAGCCGCATAGGCCAGCAACAGGGCCAGTACCTGGCCGAGCTTGTGTATGAGGGAGACTATATCATACTGCGCGGTGACCCGGACGACAACAACGCCACCCTTTTGTATGAGGGAACTATGCGGTACATTGACCCAATCAAAGAAAATATCCATATTTTGCTCGATGCCCCTGTACCCGGCTGGGACCCCGCCACCGCTAAAACCATGGTGGAAGAGGCCGTGGCGGCAAACGGCGGCACGGTGGATGCCATACTGGCCCCGAACGACAAATTGGCTGGAGCCTGTGCCGAGGCCCTAGCGGAACTTGGCGTGACCCAGCACGTGGTTATTACGGGGATGGATGCCGAACTGGATGCCGTTCAGCGCATAGTGGCCGGAACACAGGATTCGACCCTCTATATGGATTTGCAGGTGCTGGCCGAGACCGCCGTGGAGGAGGCCGCCAAGATGGCGCGGGGAGAAAAAGTTGACGTCAACGCTGATTTTGACAACCAAAGTGGCGGCACCATTGATGCAAACCTGATAACCGGGCAACTGGTTACGAGAGAAAACCTGGATGCCATTCTCATTGACAGCGGCCACTTCACAAAGGAGGAGGTGTATGGCGGGGCGGCTTCCCTGGGAGCTTCGTCCCCAAGTTCTGCTTCCTCAGGCGCCTCTGCTTCTTCCAACACTGCGGTCTCCTCGGCCTCCCCCGTTTCCTCTTCGGGTGCAGGCCTTGCCGGTTCTGTTTCCCTGGCTTCCTCGGCAGCTTAACGGCGTTTTTCCCTCTACCCCCGGAAAGGCATCACTTTTTATGAACGATACCGAACGTTTGCTGCGCCACCTGGAGGATTTGGCCCAAAGAGCAACCCAAACAGGCAGCGCACATAGCAAGTTCCTTACGCCCAGCCAGGCTTTTGTGGCGCAAACCCATTTTAAAAACCGCAGGGACATACTGTTTGGCCTGGACGGCGGCTTTTTACCTGCCGAGCGCAGCCTTGCCGTATTTACCCAGCCCGACTGGGGGGTATTTGTACGGGAGGAGGCCCTGGCGGCTTTGGCCATAAGCCACCGCCAGCAGGATACTCTGCGCCACCAGGACATATTGGGCGCCACATTGGGGCTGGGCCTTGGCCGGGAGGCAGTGGGTGATATTGTGGTTTTACCGGGCAGGGCAAGCCTTGTATGCCTTGCCCCTATGGCGGCATTTCTTTGCAGCGAATTGCAAACCGTGGGCCGCACCGGGGTAAAAACCGAACAAATTCCCCTGGAAAACCTGCCTGAGCCTGCTGCCACTTTGGAAGAGCGCACCGCCAGCGTTGCCTCCCTGCGGCTGGATGCGGTTTTGGCGGCGGCTTTTTGCTGTTCGCGCAGCGAGGCGGGCCAGGCCATTCGGGCAGGACGGGTGCAGCTTGCCCACCGGCAATGCCTGGAGCTTTCCAAAACAGTGCAGGAGGGGGATATCTTCTCCCTACAGGGGAAGGGGCGGGCCAAGCTGTTGGCAACCGAGGGCCTTTCACGCAAGGGCCGCCTGCGCATTGTACTGGGGCTTTATACCGGTATATAGTGCATAAAAACATTTATTTAGATGCAAAGGCCAAAAAGCCACCCCCTGAAAGCAGGAGGTGGCTTTTTGGCCTTGCTTGCTATAGGGCGCCCACTTGCGCCCTATGCCACAGGGAAAAGCTGGGCCGTGTGCAGGCAAACGGCGAACAGATCCACCAGTTGCCCGTCCAGTTTCCCATCACCCGCCATCTCTTTCAATATTTCCAGGGCCTTCTCCTGGTTCAGCGCCTTTTTATAGGGCCTATCCGAGGAGGTGAGCGCTTCGTAGATATCCACAATGGAGAGTATGCGCGCCTCCAGGGGCACCTGGCCGCCTTTTAAATGCATGGGGTAGCCCGTGCCATTGATAAATTCATGGTGCATCCCGGCAAACTTGGGCACATCGCGTAAGTCTTTGCTAAATTTGATATTCTCCAGCAGTTTGGAGGTCATCCGCACATGGTTTTGCATCACCTGTCTCTCCTCGCTGGTTAAGGTGCCGGTGCGGATGCTTAAATTTTGAAGGTCCTGCGGGGAAAGCAGCGGTTTTTCCTCCCCTTCCAAGGTGAGGTAATGCAGGGCCCGCAGGCCAGCAAGCTTTGCCAGGTCTTCCTCCGGCAGATAGCCCGCACCGTTCAAATGCTGCACAAAAGCCCTGGCCTCTTGCACCTCTTGACAGTTTTGTTCATATTCTTCGGGGCCAATTTTTCCCTCCAGCACCCGTATGCGCAGGGTGGCCAAGGCCATATCAAAACGGGCAAACACCTCCGCTTCGCTTTTTCCCAGCCTGGTGTCTTTATTCATCACTTCCAGCGGCGTAACCACCTTGCCAATATCATGCATCCAGGCGGCCATCACCAGTTGTTCCCGCCTGTTTTGCGAAAAATGCTCTTCAAAATTTCCCCTTCTGTACTCCTGGTTCAAGAATTTGGCAAACACCTCGCAATACTCCGCCACGCGGCGTGTGTGGTTGACATTATAGGGGGTCAGTTCATCGATGGCGCTAATCATCACCTTCACAAACGACTGGAACAGTTCGGTGATATCCTGCAGGTACAGGCTGTTTGTTACGGCCATAGCCGCCTGCGAGGCCATGGCTGATATAACGGCCTCGGCCTCGCTGGAGAAACACACCACCTCCCCATTTTCATTCTGCGCGTTGATGAGCTGCAACACCCCGATGATTTCATCCTTTGTGTTTACAAAGGGGATAACCATCATGCTTTTGGTGCGGTAGCCTGTGATTTGGTCATAGTTTTTCGGGCCCGAAAAATCAAATTCCTCACAGTTATACACATCTGGGATATTCACGTTTTTGCGCAAAAGCGCACAGTAGCTGCACACATTGTCCATGCTCATGGGTACGGGGGGCAAATCCACCCGCTCGCCATGCCCGCCCTGGTAACTGCGCAGGGTATGGTTGCGCATAATTTCAAAAAAGAGGCAATTTTCTTCTTCGGCATAGACATATAAGGTGCCCGCATCGGCCGAGGTGATCTCCATGGATTCATGTAAAATCAGATCCAGCAGTTTGTGTTTGTCCTTTTCGGTGGAAAGGGCTGTACCGGTGCGCAGCACACGCTGCATATCTATGGAAATCAAAGTACCACCACCTCTCCCTCTTTTGCGTAGGCCAGGCAAAGGCCTGGAAAGTCGGCCTGGGCCCTCTTCTGCATGGCGTCCAGCACGTCGTCAGTGGCGTCTAGCCGGTGGTGGGCAAGCAGCGTTTTACGCACACCCGCGGCCTTTGCCAGCCGCAACATGGCCGCGGCGCTGGAATGCCCAAAGCCCCGCTTCTCGCTGTAGGTTTCCTCTGTAAAAGGGGCGTCGCACAGCAACAGGCCGCTACCTTGAATGAAACCCGCCAACTGGCTGTCTTCTAAGCCGTCCTGCTCATGGTCAAACAGGTAGCAAAGGCTGTCCTCCCCCTTTTCCACCCGGTAGCCCAGTGCGCCGCCGGGGTGGTTTAGCGCCATTGTGCCAACCCGAAAGCCCCCAATGCTATAGCACTGCCCCGCCTGCAAGGTGTGAAAATGTACCTCGGCGGGCAGGTCTGCAATCTCCACAGGCCACAGTGGGGGCACAAAAATATCCCGCAGGCAGGTCTCACAGTCCTTCCCCTCATAGGCCATGCCATACAGATGCACCTTGGCCGCCTTACGCAGCAAAAGGCCGCACATGGGCAGCCCCACCAAATGGTCCATATGATAATGGCTAAGCAAAATGTGATACTCCCCTTTGTGGCCCATGCCGTCCAGCACTGCGGCGGCCGCAAAAATGCCCGAACCCGCGTCCAGCACCAGGCCCGCCCCGCCATATTCCACCACGGCGCACTGGGTGTTGCCGCCATAGGCCCTGCGGTCATCTTCCGCCGTGGGGGCCGAGCCACGCGTGCCCAAAATATGAAGCTTCATCAAACGCTTTTTTCTCCTTTATCGCCGTCTTTTCCTGTGCCGGGCATTGGATGTTCCTCTATTTTGTATTCAAAACACTCTACTTACAGCAGGGGTATAAGGGAGGATGCCGGGGCCCCCTCGCCCGGAGAGGACGGTAAAGGGGAGGTGCTTTCGGATATTTCCGGCGGTGATGCAACCTCGGCCTCGGTCTCGACCTCCGGCTCAGCCTCTGCGGCTATGGCCAGAGGCGCTGCACCGGGTATGGTAAAGTTGGCACTTTTGTAAAGTGCCATGGTGCTGCCATTCTCAACGCTGACATACACCCGGTAGGTTTGCCCCGGCGTAAAACTGCCGTTGATGGTGGGATACATACCCGTGGTACTGGGCGCCACCAGGGCGTTTTGGTCAAAGGGGGCGCTTGCCAAAAGCACGCAGGCTTTATCCAAAGCATAGGGTAAATAGCCAGCATCCAAAACCACTGTGCTTGCCGTAGCCATGCTCACCATACCGGCCGGCTGCGTCTGTATCAAATCTACCTGTTTGGATACACTGCTGCTTTTATAAGCCGGATTAGTAGAATTGGCGGTAAGCGTTAAAGTGTACAAATTACTATATAGGCTATAGGTTCCTGTGTAGGATAACACCGAAACGCTTCCATTTTTTACCATCGTCAAATCCCGGTTCTCCCAGTTCAGCCCAAAACTATCCTCCAGTGAGAGGCGTACATCGCTGAGAGCGGCACTATCGGGCAGGGAAAAGCCAGTAAGTGTAACGCGGTTATTATAGGTAATATTTATCGCATTCAAAGCGCCGCTTAAATCAATACTGTGTTTGTAGTTTTCCAGGTTGGTTATGTTTTCAGTAAAAGTGTAAATTGTAGCGCTTGTACGCAGGTACAGTGTATAGGGCCCGGTGGCTGCGCATAGCAGGCCGCCGTCGGCCTTTTTTACCGTCAGTGTACCAGTGCCACTGTCCACCTCCTTTGTAAATAAGGCAAAGTCGCTCTCTTTCAGCTCTACGCCCGCGGGCAGCACCGCCGCAGCTTGCACCGCGGCCAGTTGGCTTTGGCTGGCGGCAAAACGCCAATAGTCCAAATACAGGCCCTGCTTCACACCGGGGAAAGCCTGGGTATTATCCAGGGTCACCTCGGTATATCCGCTTTTTATGGCGGAGACCCCGGCGCCGGGTAAGGCCGCCACACGCAGGGTGCAAGGCCCCTGCACCAGCTTGCCAAGGGCTATGCTAAAGCTTGGCGAAGCGGGGTTTTGGGGGTTAAGGGCCATTGGCCCATAAACGGCCTGCCCGTTCTTTAGCAGGCTCACCTCATATTGCGCAGCGCCGGGCACGGGGGCAGCTGCAACCTCCAGCGTGTTTGGCAGCAGGCGGCTGCCCGCCAAGGCCGGTGCGCCCAGTATGGTAAAGCCGCGGCTCACCGTCTCTGAATCCTTGTAGGGGGTGTTTTCCCCGGCCACCGCTTTTAGGCTTATAATATACTCGCCCGCCAGCGGGGTGCTAAACACCTGTTCAAAACGCAGGGCATAAACGGGTTTTCCCCCTACCTCCCCCGCATAGCTTGGGGTGTGCACCCGGTTGCCCTCGGGCAAAACACTCCGTCCGCTCTGTTTTTCTACAATATCCATTTGGTAGTATCGGGCGGGCTGCGACAGGGCTTGCGTCTCATAAAAAACACGTGTAGACGTAATGCTAAACTGTGATAAGAACGTCACATCCAGCGGCTGTTTATCCCCTTGCGAAGAACTGCCGGAAGAGGAGGACGGCGGCTGCGAGGAGGACGGGGATGGGGGCAGTGGCGCAGGGGGCTGAGGCGTTGGCTGCGCATTGGAGGAGGAGGCCGGTGGCGCGGTATTCTGCCTGCCATAGCCCCCCTCTGCACTTTTAGAGGAGCTGGCCCCCTCGGCCTTGGAGGAGGAGGCCCCCGATTCGCCCCCCTGCGGCTGAAACCAGTTTTGGGTGCCGGTATCGACGTTCTGTTTTACCTCCGGCACCTCCAAAATAATTTGATTGATGCGGTTTTGCAGTTCTTTTTGCTGCTGTTCTTCCCCGCTGCTATCGCGGTGTTCCGCCAGCGCCCGCACCACGTTCTGCAGGGTTTGCACGCTAAAATCCCCCGTGCGCAGCGGCTGAACCGGGGGTGTTTTCCCCTCCTGCAGTTGCCGCAGGGCGTTGTCATCCAGGCTAACCTGTTGCATGCCGCCCACGGTTAAGGTATCGGTAAGTTCTTCCTCTGTGGCCTCAGGGGGGCCGGCAGCCACTCTGCCATCGGCCACGGCCAGGGTGGTGGCCCCATTTTGCAGCGACACAATGAACACCGTACCACGTACCCCCATGGTGGCATTGGAGGTTTTTACCTCATAGGCGCTTTGGGCCTCCAGCTTGGGCAGGCTGTTTACAATGGTGCCCCTATTTAAAAACAACACCGTGGTACTGGCCTTTTTGCTGCCAGAGGCCTCCCGCACCTCCACCTCGGTCTCCTCGTCCAGTGCAATCACTTTTTCATCGTCTAAAATCAGGGTTGCCACGGAGGTTTTGCCGGTTTTCAGCACCTCGCCCACCCTCAGGTGTTGGCCTTTATAGGCCTCTTCTTCCTCCCGGCCGCTTTTCACCTTTACCGTGCCGGTAAATTCTTTCAGTTCAACAATGCGCGCCTCGTCAATGGCCTGCTGGGAGGTGGCGGAAACACCCGTTTGCGGCGCTGTTGCCCTGCCGGCGGCGGGCAAATTTGCCTGGTTTAGGGCGGCCGACGCCCCACAGGCTGCGAAAATAATTGTACCCATCACCGCTGCCGCCGTTTGTAACACCAAATTTTTCTTTTTCATCCTACTTCCCTCTACTTTAGGCCATTCACCTGGTAGGTGATAATTTTTTCCAGCTTGCCTTTAAACTGCACCGGGCCCATGCATTCGGCTTCCACCCGCCCTTTCAGGCGTTCGTACACCGTTTCGCTGATTAGAATTTGCCCCGCTTTGGCCTGACTTTCCAGCCTTGCGGCCGTGTTCACCGTGTCGCCAATGGCGGTGTAATCCATACGGAAGGGGGCCCCAATGTTCCCCACTATAGCCTCGCCGCAGTTTATACCAATGCCAAAGCGCACGGTTTTGCCGTATTGCCTTTGCAGCTCCTCGGCAATCTCATCCGCGTGGGCGCTGATATCTATGGCGGTTTTCACCGCCCGGTAGGTGTAGTCGTCCAGTTCCAAAGGCGCATTGTAGATGGCCATGGCCGCATCACCCACAAATTTATCCAAGGTTCCCCGGTTGGCAAAAATCGCCCCCGAAACCAGCGTTAAGTAGCGGTTCAAAATCCCCACCACATCCAGGGCGTCCATGGCCTCGGAAAGGGTGGTAAAACCCCGGATATCGATAAACAGGACGGCGATATCCCGTTTGGCCCCACCCATGGATTCCCGCGCTTTGCCGTCGCTGAGCAGATGCTCCACCACGCTGGGCTCCATATAGCGCTTAAAGGTATCGGTAACGGTTTTACGGCGCAGCCGCTCGGCAAAATAGAAGTAAACGAGGCGGTAGAGGTAAAGCAAAATAACCGCCAGCGGCAGATAGAGGATATTCAGAATGTGCCCCGCTTTATATAGCCCCAGGCAGAGCCCCAGGTAGCCCCCGCACAGGGCCAGCAGAACCAGGGCTGAAAAGCGCGGGTCCAGCTTATAAAACACAAGGTAACACAGCATTGTCACCAAAAATATTGCCAGCGCCTGGGGCCACAGCGCCGCCGCCTGTTTGTAATCTCCCTGCAGGAAGGCCTGTACCAAATTTGCGTGAATTTCCACGCCGTACATCATCTGTCCCTTATCCAGCGGGGTGTAGTACTGATCCATCATCCCGGTGGCATAGGGGCCAATAAGTACAATGGCATCTTTAAAAGCGCGGGGGGGTATTTCACGGTTCAGCACCGCCACAAAACTGTTTTGGCCGTAATAATCGCCCGGCAGGGCGCTATAGGCAATGGGGAAACGTCCATTTTTGTCCAGCATCGGCTCGCCCGGGGCCAGGCCCCTAGCCTCGGCGTAGCGCCGGTATACCTCGTAGCCAAAACTGGGGGTTTGTTCCCCCTCATACCCTGCCCACAGCATACTTTGGCGCACAACGCCGTCATGGTCTGGCAGGGTGTTGATAAACCCTTGCCCTGTAACGCTGCGCAGTTCCTCATAGGGGAAATCCATATTCACCGTTTGGGCGCGCAGCAAATAGGGGCGGCCCGCTTCGTCATAGGCGGGTACATCTTCCAAAATGGCCTCGCAGGCCACCACCACATTGCCGCCGCGCGCCGCGGCGGCGGCCAAAGCCGTGTCGGCCTCTGGCTGTGTATCCCCAAAATAACTTACATCCACGCCAATTACCGCAGGGGCATTGGCGGGGTCGGCATTCAGGGTATCCAGCATATTGGCCATGATATCACGCCCCCAGGTGTGCCAGGGGCCCAGTTCGCGCAGGGTGGCCTCATCTATACCAATCACGTAGATATCAGGGTTTGGCAGTTTGGGGCTTTGGTACAGGGCGTCCTGCGCGCGGATGTCCAGGGCCAGCAAGGGGTCTGCCCCCAGCAGGGAGCCAAGCAAGCCCCCCGTGCTGAAAAGGTAGAGCAAGGCCGCCGCAGCCCCCGCGGCAAGCCCCAGCAAAATCCGCTTTGCGGGCACTGTTTTTTTCTTCATCTGCGCCGCAAAACCACCCTTCTACCCGGCAGGGCAAAATCGTCACAAGTTTTACCAGTAAAATGGCAACAAGTAGTTATATGGTAGCATTTTTTGCCACATAAGTATAGATTTTTTGGAATTAAATTTTTTATGTGGCAAGACAGTCCCTCCTCCGCCTTTCTCCCCTTGCCGCACAGGGAAGTTGCGCTGAACTGGCTCCCCCCTCTCTAAAGGATATAAATGGATTGTTTTGTACAAAATTGGTAGGCCTTTTCTATTCCCGCCTGCGGTTACGCCTTGGTTACGCAGATGCAGCTATACTCTAACCAACGAAAGCACTCCGCACAGGGCGAAGGCTACGGTTACACAATTTGATACCCTAAAGGAGGGACAGACAATGTTGACAGCAAGAGCCAAAACCTGGGCTATGCGCGCTTCGGCCGCAGTGATGTGCCTGGTGATGTCTGGCGGTATACTTGCCGGCACAGCCACAAACGTATTCGCAGCAACCGGTGGCATGAAAGTGATTTCCGGCCCCACCACCCTGGATTTCAGCAACCCGCCCCCTATGGAGGAGGGGCAAATCCCTCCTAATGTGGGTGTGGGGGCGCTGCCCCAAATCACCTACCCCGAGGGTAGCGATGTGGATGGCAACCCCATCGGGTTTATCGCCGCCGCCCTGGCCTCGGGCGCAATTAGTTGGACGGGCGGCAAACTGATGGATTTCGTTTTTGGAGACATTTTCCCTTCAAAAGAGGCAAAAATGATGGACGAGGTGTTAAAAAATCAAAGCAAAATTCAGCAGATGTTAATTGAGATACTGAATACCGTTAAAAAATTGGATTATAAAAAGGAAATTGACGCAAAACGAATTCAACAAAACGACTTGTGGGAACAATATAATATCAAGATGAATGCCATAAAAGAAAAAGACTTAACCATACAAGAACGAAAAGACTTATTGAAAGGATATTTTGATGGTACGGGCAAAAATTATGTTATGAACTTTATCAACCTATATGTTACCTATACAGAAGGCAAAAACATGATTAACAGCAATATATTTGCCACCTACGACGCTTACGCTTTATATAACTACTGGTGGGAGCATGACGGCTACAACTTCCGCGACAGTATGCGGATGCTGGACCTGACCCAGTTTATGCAGATGTGGACCCTGGCCTATGCCGTTTGCGAAGCGCATTCTAAAGACAACACCTCCTGCGCCGCCGAGGCAAGAGCAGCACAAAGGCGTTTGATGGACTGTATTTCTAACAATAAAACAGGGCAGAATGACATTATTGGCATTGTGAAACTGCTGGAAAAAAGCCCTGTTGACCGCCAACCCGACAAGTGCTGGGTATTCCAGGTTCCCGGCGCAAGGCACGAATTTTACATCCCCTCCAAACAGCAAGTGGATGAACGATACCCCAAAAGCGAAGACGAATGGAACCGGAGATATGTGGGCTGGCACGCATACGACGCCCTTTACGATGTGTTCTTCCGCGTTCAAGACGGTGGCGTGCGGCATGATGTAGCGGACTATTACGCCACTTTGGCGCCCATTGAACTGTATTACCACAATGCCGGAAGCAACGCCGACATCCTGCAAATCATTCGCAGTTTAAACCCCTACGAATACTCCTATGTTGACTATGGGCAAAGGTATTTTGGCTTTATGCAAAAAAGGCAGTTTCGGTCCGATAAACTCAGTTCTTTCGACAACGACTTTATCTACACCGCATATGTAACCCACAACCCGGGCGACCGCTACCGCACCACCGCAGTAAAGTTTTGGCTGGATGGCCGGGACGACAACGACAGAATTAAAAGAACCTTACAAACTTGGCCCGCACTGTACCGCAATTACCTGTTGGTTTGCGAAACCAAAACCTATAAATTGGAAGACCTGTCTTTAGATATTGCCACCGAAGGTGAGATGACCGATACCGGCGCCGTTGTAGCGGTAAACGAAGGCGGCTTTACCTTACAGGCAGATATCCCCGATACCGACACCCCACCTACCGAACAGGTAAGGGTGGGCCCCA
This sequence comes from uncultured Oscillospiraceae bacterium, assembly GCA_964550985.1. Classification (GTDB taxonomy): domain Bacteria; phylum Bacillota; class Clostridia; order Oscillospirales; family Ruminococcaceae; genus JAAYCI01. The sequence goes on along the minus strand of CAZKBM010000012.1, from coordinate 5,994 downwards.
ACACCCAATTGGCCGACGGCACCCCCCTGGGTATGGAAAACCTACAAGCCCTGGTGAACTGCAAGGTGGAAGTGAGCGGCACCTACCATTACCAGGAAGGCACTATGGATGCCAAAACCATAAAAATTGTTGCGGACGATACCCAACATGAAGTGACAGGCACAGTAGTTTCCACCGTTGCCAACGCGGTGACGGTAGAAGAAGCAGGCGGCATTACAAATAGCTATTTTCTACCCAATAAGGAAAGCGATATTCCCGCTGGCAGCCAAATTGCCCTTCGTTATCATTGGCAAGATGGAATAAAAACCGTAGATAGCTACGAAGTGGTGAACGGCCCCATGCCCGGCCCGATAGACGACCCCGTGCCCACGCCCGTTGATAACCCGGTGGACGGCCCCGTGCCCGGCCCGATAAACAACCCCGTGGACGACCCCGTGCCCGGCCCGTTTGTGCCTCCAACTGAAACCCCCGTTCTAGCCGCTTAGCGTAGCACCCCATTTTTAACACTACTTTGTTGCCCGGGTAGCCCAACTGGCTACCCGGGTAACGCATTATGGCTGCCACAACCAGTACAGCCGAGGACAGCTTTCCCATATGAAAGTACTCTTTTCTGTACGAAGACATTTTCTATAGATTATTTCTATCAAACCGCCTTATGTATTTAAAAAAAATATTTCACATGCGCCGTATTGATCTGGTATAGTAGTATAGAAGTTTTAGGGGGCGGCCCCAAGCGGGCGGCCCTACAGATATGCAAAATGGGTATTATGGTTATCGGGAAAGGAACTTGGAAACATGGCGGAAAAAATAAAAGCATACAAAACGCGGGACTGGGTGATGATCGCCGTTGTATCGGCCGTGGTGGGGGTATTTTTCACCTTTATGGATAGCCTCTACTCCTCCCTCTCTAGCCTTTTGGGGCCCACCTTTATGGCCCTTACTTTTGGGCTATATGCCCTTTCGGCCCTATTGCCGCTGTATTTGGTGCGCAAACCCGGCGCGGCGCTCATTGGCAGCTTGTTCGCCGCGGTCATCAACATCTTAACGGGCAGCCCCTATGGCATCCACATCGTGGTGGCAGGGCTTTTGCAAGGCCTGGGCGCAGAACTTGGGTTTGGCATGTTGAAATATGAGAAATTCAGTTTCCCCGGCTTTGCCTTAGCCGCGCTGTTTGTTACACTCTTTGTCTCCCTGCGCGATTATTTCATCTTTGGCTTAAACCAGCTTCCCCTCCCCCTGCTTTTGGCAACGTTGGCGCTGCGCATTGCCAGCATCGTTGTAATAAGCTACCTGCTGTGCCTGGCCATTGGGGCGGCGCTTTCCAAAACAGGCCTGGTAAAATTTGCAAAGCAGCAAGCGGCATGAGCCAATACCGGCTGGAGGAATTGAGTTTTTGCCACGAGGGTGCGGCTTTGCCCACCCTGCGGGAGATAAGCGCCGTGTTGCCCGCGGGTAAAACCACCTTGCTGCTGGGGGGCTCGGGCACGGGCAAAAGTACCTTGATTGAAGTGCTGTGCCACATTGCACCCGAATACCGCCCTGGTGAGGTGGGCGGGCGCTGCCATTGCCCCGGCGCTGACTGGCAGGAGCTGAGCCTAAAGCAGATGGCTAAACAGACGGGCTTTGTCTTCCAAAACCCCGAAAGCCAGTTTTGTACCTATACCGTTGCGGATGAACTGGCCTTTGGCCCCGAAAACCTGTGCCTGCCCAGGGAAGAAATAGAGGAGAGGGTGCAAAGCGCCCTCTCCCTTCTTGGTATTGCCGCTTTGTATCAGCGCCCTTTGCACAGCCTTTCGGGCGGGGAAAAGCAGCGGGTGGCCATCGCGTCTGTGCTTACTTGTAACCCGCCGCTTTTGATTTTTGACGAGCCCACCTCGAACTTGGACCCCCTTGGCATAGCCGAAATTTTGCAATTGATAGACGATTTAAAAAACCGACAGGGCAAAACCATTCTTTTGGTGGAGCATCAGCTGGAACACCTTTGGGAAAAGGCCGACCACCTGCTTGTGCTGGGCGCCGAGGGGCGGCTTTTGTTCAGCGGAGATATGCAGGAGGGCTTTGCCTTTTTACGCGCCCGGCCAAACCTTGGGCTGCATCTGCCCCCTGCGCTGGAGTTTTGCCAAAAGCTACCAAACGGCCCCAGCGCCCCCCTTTTACAGGCCACGCAGGTGGCCGCCTGGCTATGTGCCACCCGGCAAACAAGCTGCGGCCGGCCGCCATTACAGCCCCCCGATGCTGCGGGGCCGCCCCGCGCTTTTGCCGAAGTTTTGGGCGGTGATTTTAAAGAGGACCCTGCCCCCTCGCCCCCGGCCCAAGAGGCCGCCCCGTTGCTGCGCTGCCGCGGCCTGCGGCTGGCCCTGGGCGGGCGGCCTGTGCTAAAAAACCTGGACTTCACCCTGTGTGAAGGGGACTTTTTGGCCATTGTGGGCCCCAACGGCGCGGGCAAAACCACCCTGCTGCACAGCCTGCTGGGCATTTACCCAAACACCGAAGGGGAGATAGAGCTGCTGGGAAAACCCCTGAAAAAATGGCGAAGCGCCAAGTGGGATAAGGCGGGCATTGTGTTTCAAAACCCCGAATGGCAATTTGTGGCCAACAGCGCTGTTGAGGAAATCCTTTACAGCCTGAAAAGGGCCAAAATGCCCAAGGCGGAAAAAGAGGCGCTTGCAGAGGAAACCCTGCGCCGTTTTGGCCTTTGGGAAAAACGGGAGCAGAGCCCCTTTGCCCTGAGCCAGGGTGAAAAGCGGCGGCTGAGTGTTGCCAGCCTGCTGGTACGCCGCCAAAAAATACTGCTGCTGGACGAACCCACCTATGGGCAGGACAAACACAGCCAAGATGAACTGCTTGACCGGATGTGCCAACTGGTAAAAAATGGTGTAAGCCTTGCCATGATAAGCCATAATATGGACCTTGTGTACCGCTATTGCAACCGGGCCGTACTGCTGGTGGATGGGGAGATCCTGTTCAGCGGCAGCCCGGCTGCCCTGTTTGCAAACCCGGCCCTATGCGCCAAAGGCCGGCTGGAAATTCCCTTTTGGCGGCGCGTAGGGGAATTGCTGCCCGGAACCCCCGTGATAAGGAGCACCGATGAAGCGATACAATACAGTTCTTTACAGCCTTAACCCCGTGGCCAAAATTGTTATGTTGCTGGCACTGGTTGTGCCGGTAAGCTTTAGCCAAAGCGTTAGCTACCCCTTGGCCCTGCTTTTTTGCCTAGCCGCGGCGGGCTGGGTATTTTCGGGCCTTAGCCCCCTGGGGCTTTTTAAAAGCCTGCGTGTGGTGCTGGTGGCGGCAGGCGGCCTGTGCGTATTTTTGGTTTTTACCCGCGCGTTTGGCCAAACGGGAGACTTGCAGCTTGGAATTTTTGGCTTACGCTATGCCGATATCGGCAGGGCCGTCTCGCTGGCTTTACGCATGTTGGGTTTTGCCTATGCGGCCTTGTTGTTTACCAAAACCACAGACCCCGTCACCCTGGTGCTCAGCCTGATTCAAAGCTGGCACCTGCCCTATCAGGCGGGTTATGCCTTTTTGGTGGCCTACCGGCTTGTACCCAGCTTTCAGGAGGAACTGTGTAAGATAAAAACCGCGCACGAAGTGCGCGGCATACGCACAAACAGCGGCGTTTTTTCGGCGCTATGGCAGGCACCCAGCTACCTGATCCCGCTGCTTGTGGGGGCGGTGCGCACGGGCGAGCGGGTGGCGATCTCCATGGATGCCAGGGCCTTTGGCCTTTATGAAGAGCGCAGTTACTACAAAACCGTGCCGTTTGGCAAGCGCGAAAAATGGGCTCTTGGGCTCTGCCTGGGCGGGCTTTGTTTGCTTACGGCAGCCATGGGGGCGCTGGGGCTTTTTGGTTTTTCGCTGGGGCTTACGGCTTAATACACATTTTTACCTATCAGGAGGTACTATTATGCCCTTTAAATCCGATAAAATTGACTTTGGCGAAAACAAAAACCAATTGGACGCCGAACGCCTTTTCGAGGCCGCCCAAAACCTGACGCTTGCGCTGGACTTAAAACGCCAGCTTGTTGGGGTGCGGCTGTTAAACGAGGCGCCCGAGTACGAAGCGGCCAAGGCCCCCGCCGTAAAGGGCAAGATGGCCTATTGCCAGATGGTGGAGAAGGCCACAAGGGGCAAGCTGTATAAATCCTGCTTGCAGCACCACAGTTGCGACGGCGGCACCACCGCCCTGGCGCTGGAGGAGAGCACCCCGCACATTGAAAGCGGTGAAGAGTATTTTTCCTACAACCTATACGGCAGCAAAAGCGCGGCGCGGCGGATGCGCGCGCAAATTTGCAGCCTGCCCTGGTGGCAAACCCGCACCTACGGGCTGCTTACCGGCCCCTTAAGCGGCTTTCCCCTGCCGCCCGATTTGGTGCTGGTATTTGGCAGCCCCTACCAAATTATGCGGCTGGTGCAGGGCTACGAGTACGCCACAGGCAAGAAACCCCAGCTGGATACCGCCGCCATGCAGGCCGTGTGTACCGAACTGACCTCCGGGCCGCTTTTGCGTGGGGAGATGAACCTGAGCGTGCTATGCCCCAGCACCCGGATGCTGTGCAAATGGGGGGAGGAGGAAATGGGGGCGGCCCTGCCTTTTGAGTGCTTTTACACCACCGTAGAAGGGGTGTTTGGCACCATGGAAACCACCGACAGCAAAAAGAAAAAAATAGCGGCAATTCAGCGTTTTAAGGCAGTAGGCAAAACCCTGGATTTAGACCCGGACAAGGGTTACTAGGAGCTAGGGGCAGATGAGTTTGGAAATAGGCAAACTCAACGTAGCTGAAAACATCCGGGGCCATATACCGGTACTGTATCCCCTGGTAGGCCAGTATGGCGGGGGTGAGGCGGCGCTTCAAATCCAAGGTCTGCAACGCTTCAAACTGCGGCCTTGCTATGGCATCGCTACACTGCCACAATGCACAAAGTTCCGCTTCCACTATTCCACAAACTCATAGCTGGTATTTTCACTTTCCCAGTCAAACAAGCGGGCGGAGGCATCATAAAAGCAAAACCGTGCTTTTGTGGATGTGTTTTCATGAATCGACCGCAGCATCTGCCCGTTCTGTGGAGCCTTTAAGGGGTGCCCGCCACCAGGCTCAACCTCGATGACCAGCCGGTATCTGCCTTGCGCAACCTCAACACGCTCCCTTTCCCGGGAAAGGATTTTTACACCCTTATAGGTTGCCAACCGATATTCACGGCCACCATACCAAACCACACAGATACACCCCCAAAAATACCTTCCACCAAGGGGGATTTGCGCGATGGAGAGCATGATGGAGCATTCCGCCGGAAAATCATTACAATGCACCCAGGTATAGCTTTTCGGGAAGGAGCGGCCGCGATCTCCCTCAATATACCCTTTGCCACCCGAAAAAGTGAGGGTTTCCCCGTTGAGCACCAGATTCCCCCAAAGGGTGTGGTTCATGCTTATAACCTGATGGCGGCACTGCATGGGTAGCAGTGCAAACGGCCCCATAATGTCGTACTGAATGGGCGTGAGGTTTTTGTGGCGAAGCACCCCGTGCAGGCTAAACTCGGGCCGCTGTATGGAGAGCCTGATGCCGTGCTGGGTGAAAAGGCTTTTGCCCACGGCCACCCCCTGCCCCTTGCGGTACGCGCTAAGGGGATACTCTAGGTAAAAGGACTGGTCATTTGTGATTACCTGAATAAACGCCGTGCCGCTTTCCCTGCCCGGAATGAGGCAAAAGGTTCTGCCATCATTTTGATTTTTGAAATACCAGCCTTCAAAATAGGGGTTCATGGCTTGCTCCTTGTAGGGGTTGATGTTTTTAGCCAACGCTGTTCTTTGGAAGAAAACAGGTACATTTGCCTTGCTGTAATAAGAATATCACAAAAAACCTGAATGCTCTGTGTCACATTATTTTTGCGCTTCTTCTTAGAAGGTCAAAACGCAGTTCATTCAGATGATTCGAACCGAATTGCATGGTAAGGCTTTCACATAGCCACATGCCTTTTCACAGGAACCAC
>CAZKBM010000011.1:0-57739 GCA_964550985.1 uncultured Oscillospiraceae bacterium | reverse complement strand
AAATACAGAAAAAATCAGGCGCTGCATAACAGTTTCTAGCAAAAGCTTGCTGCGCAACCTGTTGAGAAACTGTAATAAAACACCGGCCCCGAGGGTGGCAAAGATTTGTAGTTTTGTACTGGCTGTAGTAAAAAACGAAAATACGTATAATAAATTTGTTAAAAAAGAAGGATTGGGCATAGTGGGCAATGAATATACGGTGGAACACAGATAATGAATAAGAGAAAGGTTACAAAAAATTGAACCTACTCAAACACCGTGCGCCCCCCGGCCACCACAAGCAGGGGCCGCAGTTCAGGGTTCCACACCAGGATATCGGCCCGTTTGCCGGGGGTAAGGCTGCCCACCTCGTTGGCAAGGCCCACGGCCTGGGCGGGGTTAATGGTGCTGGCGCGCAGGGCTTGCTCAATGGGTACGCCAAAGCTTACGGCGCGGCGGCAGCAGTCGGCCAGGGTGGCCGCGCTGCCCGCAAGGGTGCCGTCTATCAGGGTGGCCCTACCGTCTTTCATCATAACCGCCTGCCCGCCTAAGGTGTATTCCCCCTCCGGCATACCGGTGGCGCGTATAGAATCGGATATGAGGCAGACGCGGTTTTCGCCAAACCAGCGGAATACCGAACGTACAACCGAGGGGTGGAGATGGATGCCGTCGGAGATGAGCTCCACATAGGAGGCATAGTCGCTGGCGGCTCCAATCAGGCCGGGTTCACGGTGGTTAAAGGGGGGCATGGCGTTAAACAGGTGGGTTACGTGGCTGGCGCCCGCTTTAAACGCGGCCTCGGCCTGGCTATAGGTGGCTGTGGTGTGGGCCAGGGATACCACGCAGCGGCGGCATACCCCCGCAATAAAGGCTGGGCTCTCGGGCAGTTCGGGGGCAATATCCACCAGGCGGATGTTCCCGCCCGAGAGCTCATACAGTTCATCAAATTGGGAGAGGGAGGGCGGCGTTATGTAGTCTGGGTTTTGCGCGCCGCGCTTTTCCAGGCTGAGGAAGGGCCCCTCCATATTGACGCCACGCAGCACCGCGCCATAGCCCTCCTTGCCGAAATAGGGCCGCATCGCCTCAATAATTGCCCGCAGTTTGGGCTGGTCCAGGCTCATGGTGGCGGGCACCACACTGGTAATACCACGCAGGGCGTAAAATTCCAGCATGGATTCAATGCTCGCAGCCTCGCCGTCGGAAAAATCTCCCCCCAGGCAGCCATGACTGTGGATATCCACAAGGCCGGGCAGCACAAAGCCCCCCGCGGCGTCATAGCCCCCTTCGATGGGAAGGCTGCCTGCCGGGGCAAGGCGAACGATTTTCCCCTCGCTGTATTCTACATCCAGCCGGGCAAAGCGGCATTCATCGGTAAAAACAAGCCCATTGTAAAGTACCATTGGATGTACCTCCTTTAATAGTATATAATTATAATACCAGCATCGCCGCCGAATGCACAGGGGAAATGGACGCGGCCATTTGCATTATTTGCACATTTTTTTGAAAGAGGGATATGGGATGCCAAAAGCGGAAAAACGAGGAGATGTGAAGGGCTTTGGCCCGGTGTACGGTTCGGCCTCGCGCGCACTGATACTGGGCAGTTACCCCTCGCCCAAAAGTTTTGAACAGGGTTTTTACTATGGGCATCCCCAAAACCGGTTTTGGCCCCTGCTGGCAGCGCTGTGCGGCGCGCCCCTGCCCCGCAGCATTCCCGAAAAGACGCAGCTTATGCTTAGCCACAACCTAGCGCTGTGGGATTCTTTGGAGCGATGCGTCATCACCGGCGCATCCGATAGCTCGATACAAGACCCCGTGCCCAATGACATTGCAGGTTTGCTACAAAAAACCAAAATTGAAGCGGTGTTTTGTAATGGAACTGCCTCTTATACGATCTATAAAAAATATTGCCAGGCGGTCACCGGCCTACCTGCCCTGCGTTTGCCCAGCACCAGCCCGGCAAACGCCGCCTGTAAGCTGGAGGGCCTGCTACAGGCCTGGGCCCCCCTGAGAGCGTATATGGAAGCTTGGTAGAAACCATTATGTATCAAATTATTATTTGCTTACGGGTAGGCTCTCTATTCGGTTGAATGGTCCCGGCTAAAGGAGCAACCGCACCAGCTTTGCCGGTAAAGCCCCAGGTTTTGGCTAAGCTGCACACTTTGGCGGTATCCGTCCTTTTTTTTAAAATCGGCCGACAGCCAGCCCGGCCCATATTGCTGCGCCAGCGCCGCCCCAATGTTGTTGATTTGGGCGGCATTTTTGCGTGGCCCCACGGTAAGCGAGGTGGCAAAAAGCCCAAAACCGCCCTGGGCGGCGCGCTGGGCGGTTTTTTCCAGCCGCAGCGAAAAACAGGCCTCGCAGCGTGCCCCGCCCTCGGGCTGGCTTGCAAGAGGGGTGGCCCGCTGCAAAAACCGCTCTTCCTCATAGGGGCCGGTCTCCAGGCAAAGCGGGTATGCCGTTTGCAGGTTTTGTAACAGGGGGGCAAAGGCATCCAGCCGTTTTTGGTATTCGGCAAAAGGCTGGGTGTTCGGGTTATAGTAATAAAGTGTAAGGGCGAAATGCCCGCCCAAGCGCTGAATGGCGGTGCTGGCGCAGGGGGCGCAGCACACATGCAATAACAGCGGGCTGCCGGCGGGAAAAGCCGCCATCTTTTCCTCCATCAGCTTATTATAATTTGTGCCTTGTGTATACGTTTGCAAGTTTGGCGGCACCTCACTTTTTCATATATTTAGAGACAATGCGAACAAATAAACGATAATAAATTAATTACACAAAACCATCAAAGCTTTTACACACAAACTTAGGAAAAGCTTCAAAAACGGCTCAAGGTTTGTTCACATTCTAAGGGTATACTAATGCCAGCAAAGGGGAGAACCCCTGCACCGGGTAAAGAGTAAAACAAACGGGCGGGGCTCCCTGGTTAAAAAGGGAGGTGGATACCATGAAGTGGGGCCGCAGGCGCAAAATTTGTACCGCGGCCGAGCAACAGGGAAGCGATAGGCGTTTCCCATAGATGTGAACCAAAACGGGAGATGCCCCGTAACATACTTCCTGCCGTCCCGGCAACCATCGGCGCGGCAGACAAATGGCAATCCGCCGGTGTGCGGGGTTTATAACAGAAAGCCCTTGCCCCTGCGGTTTAAATAGATGAGACATGGCGAAAAGCTTGATAGCTTAACACCCCAAAGGCCGCTGCCAGCAGCGGCCTTTGGGGTGTTTTACCGCATTTCCTTAAGAACTTTGGCCATGATGGCAACCCCCTCTACAATTTGCAGCTTGGAGGGGGCCGAAAAATTGAGCCGCACGCTTTGGCAGGGGGCGGCCTCATCCACATAAAAGGCGCTGCCTGGCACAATGGCCAGCCGGTTTTCTAAGCAGCGCTGCACAAAGGCAGGGGTATCTACGCCATCTGGCAGGGTGGCCCAAATAAACATACCGCCCTGCGGGGGCTCAAAGCGGATGCTACCCGAAAGTTTTTTCTCCATCTCGCCGGCCATAAGCAGGGCCTTTTCGCGGTAGATGCCCCGCAGCCTTGCAAGGTGCGCCTCCATATCACAGCTTGTGAGGAAGCGCTCGCAGATGCGCTGGCCCCAGAGGTTCGTGTGCACATCGTTGCCCTGCTTTGCCAGTACCATTTTGTTCAGCAGTTCACTTTGTCCTGCGCAAAAGGCCACCCGCATACCGGGCGAGAGGATTTTGCTCATGGAGGCCGCGTACACAACGGCGTTTTGGGTATCAAAACTTTTGATGGGGGGCAAGGCCTCGCCCGCCACACGCAGCTCCCCGTAGGGGTTGTCCTCCAAAATGGGTACGCCGTGCTTTACGCACAGTTCATACACGGCTTTACGTTTTGTAAGGCTGCACACCGCGCCGGTGGGGTTTTGAAAGTTGGGTATGGTGTAAAAGAAGCGGGGTTTGGGGTTTGCACTTAAAATGGCCTCCAAAGCGGCAAGGTCGGGGCCGTCTGGCTGGATGGGAACCCCGGCAAGCTGCACGCCATAAGCGCGGAAGCTGTTTAAGGCCCCCAAAAAGGCAGGGTCCTCGGTGGCAACTAGGTCCCCCTCGTTGCAAAGCAGGCGGGCCATAAAATCCATCACCTGCTGGCTGCCCGCCGAGATAATCAGGCCGTCGCCCTCGCCTACAATGGGCCATTGGCGGTTCAGGTAGGCCCGGCCCGCCTCAATTAGCGGGGGGTAGCCCTCGGTGATGGAATATTGCAAGGTGGCGGCGGCCTCCCCGCTGAGCAGCTCGTCGGAAATGGCGCGAATTTCCTCGGCGGGGAAGGCGTCTGCGTCGGGGTTGCCCCCCGCAAAACTGATGAGGCTGGGGTCGGCCATCTGCTTTAACAGGCCCCGTATGATAGAAGGGCGCATGGCATCGGCCTTATGGCTATAGTGGAAGGTCATGGGGTGTGCCTCTTTTCTGTAGTTTGGGTTATTTGGGTATGGGGGAGTAGGAGCGATCCACCGTGACATGAGTGTGGATGCGGCGGGGCCCGGTTTGCAGGGCTTCATCAATGCGGTGCCGAAGTTCGGCCTCGGGCAGGGAGAAATCTTCGGGCAGTACCACATCAAAGATATAGTTATCGTGGCTGTGGCCCGCCACCATGCGGAAGTCGTGCAGGGTGAGGCGGGGGTCTATGCTTTGAATGGCGGCAAGCGCCTTGGCGCGCGCAGGGCTTATGGCGGGGCCGCTTGTTTGCACGGGGTCAAAGTGGATGATGAGATGGAGGTTTTCGTTCTTCAAAAAGTCCCATTCTATGTCGTCAATCACCTCGTGGCTTTTCAGCACATCGGCCTCGGCCGACATTTCCACGTGGGCCGAGGCAAAGCGCCGGCCAGGGCCGTAATCGTGTACAATCAGGTCGTGGGTGCCCAGCACCCCGGGGTAGCTTTCAATTTTTTGGCGGATGGCATGAACCAGTTCGGGGTCGGGCGCGGTGCCCAGCAGGGGGTTCAGGGTGTCGCGCACCAAAGAAAACCCGCTGATTAAAATAAACACCGCCACCGCAAGGCCCATCCAGCCATCCAGGTTTAAACCCGTAAAGCGGGCAATAAGCGCCGCTATCAGCACGGCCCCGGTGGTCAACACATCGTTGCGGCTATCGGCATAGGTGGCCTCCAGGGTGCCGGAGCCAATCTTTCGGCCCATCTTTCGGTTAAAAAAGGCCATCCAAATTTTTAATAGAATGGAAACCCCCAAAACGAGGAAGCTGAGCCAGGTGAAGCTGACAGGGCTGGGGTTCAAAATTTTGTCCAGGCTGGATTTGCCCAGTTCAATGCCAATTACCATAACCAGCACGGCAACAGCCAGGCCCGAGATATACTCAAAGCGGGCGTGGCCAAAGGGGTGGTGGGTATCGGCGGGCTTTGCGGCCAGCCGAAAGCCCGCCAGGGTGATGATGGAGCTGGCGGCATCGGAAAGGTTATTTACGGCGTCGGCGGTGATGGAGATACTGCCGGATAAAATACCCGCCAAAAATTTGCCCGCCACCAAAAACAGGTTGCACACAATGCCAACCAGCCCGCACATCCGGCCATAGGCCGCCCGCACGGCAGGGTTTTTTAGGTTTTCGGGGTCTTTTACAAACAGGCGAACCAGTAGCTTATCCATGATACCTCACATAAAAAATAGAAATAAAAAGAATGGGATAATACCAATTTTTAATAGAAAAACCTTGGGAATCGTCTGCAGGGCAGAGATTCCCAAGCTTTTTCAGGTGGTTAAAACTATGCTAGGCGGGCTAAACCGCTATTTGGAGAGCAGTTCGTCAATTTCGGCGGCGGCCTGCTTGCCCGCGCCCATGGCCAAAATAACCGTGGCGGCCCCAGTAACAACATCTCCGCCCGCCCACACATTTTGGCGGGTGGTCATGCCGCGCTCATCGCGTGTTACCAGGCAGCCCCACTTGTTGGCCTCAAGGCCGGGGGTGGTCATGCGGATAAGGGGGTTGGGGCTGTTGCCAATGGCGATGATAACGCCGTCTAAATCGGTATAAAAATTACTGCCCTCAATGGGTACGGGGCGGCGGCGGCCCGAGGCGTCGGCCTCGCCCAGCTCGTTGCGCAGGCAATGCATCTGCGTTACCCGGCCCTGTTCGTCCCCCAAAATTTCCAGGGGGCTAATTAAAAACTGGAATAGAATGCCCTCTTCTTCGGCGTGCTCAATCTCCTCAATACGGGCGGGCATCTCCTCGCGGGTACGGCGGTAAAAAACGTGTACCTCCTCGGCGCCCATGCGTTTTGCGCAGCGGGCGGCATCCATGGCCACATTGCCGCCGCCCACAATGGCCACCCGCCGGGGCTGAATCACCGGGGTGGGGCTGTCTTTTTTCCAGGCCCCCATCAGGTTGATGCGGGTGAGGAACTCGTTGGCCGAAACCACGCCGTTTAGGTTTTCGCCGGGGATATTCATAAATACCGGTAGCCCCGCGCCCGAGCCCACAAACACCGCGTCAAAGCCATCGGCAAACAGGTCGTCTATGGTAAGCACCTTGCCAATGACCATGTTGGTGTTAATCTCAACACCAAGCTTTGCAAGGCCATCAATTTCACGCTGCACAATGGCTTTGGGCAGGCGGAACTCCGGTATGCCATACACCAGCACGCCGCCGGTTTTGTGCAGCGCCTCGTAAATGGTTACGGCGTAGCCCTTTTTGGCCAGCTCCCCAGCCACGGTAAGCCCGGCGGGCCCGGCGCCCACAACCGCCACCTTGCGGCCGTTTGGGGCAGGCTTTTGGGGCTCTTTCGCGCCGTTTTTCATCACCCAGTCGGCCACGTAGCGCTCCAGCCGGCCAATGCCAACGGGCTCGTGTTTAATGCCCCGCACGCACTTGGCCTCGCACTGGGTTTCCTGCGGGCAAACCCGGCCACATACGGCGGGCAGGCTGGTTTGCAAGCTTAATACTTCGTAGGCGCCGGGTATGTCATCTTCGGCAACCTTGGCTATAAAACCGGGGATATCTATGGCAACAGGGCAGCCCTCTATACAGGGGCGGTGTTTGCATTGCAGGCAGCGGGCAGCCTCGCCAAGGGCCATCTCGTGTGTATAGCCCAGGGCCACCTCCTCAAAATTGTGGCTGCGAACGGCTGGGTCCTGCGCGGGCATTGGCGTTTTTTTAGGTTCCATATTTGGCATGGTCGCAAAGTCCCCCTCTTCCCTCAGTAATAGGGTAATAGTTTCTCATAAGGTTTTATAGCTGGCGGTTCATCAATTGGCAGCCTTCTTCGCGGGCGTGGGTTTCAAAATCGCGGTAGTTCGCGCTGCGCCGCATCGCCTCATCAAAATCAATTTTAAAACCGTCAAATTCCGGCCCGTCCACACAGGCAAATTTCACTTCGCCCCCAACGGTTAGGCGGCAACCGCCGCACATGCCCGTGCCGTCCACCATGATGGGGTTCATGGATACGACCGTTTTAACGCCGTATTTTTTGCTTACCCCCACCACAAATTTCATCATGATTAGCGGGCCAATGGCAATCACCTCATCGTACTCGTTGCCCTCTTGTATCAGTTTTTCCAAAGCGGCTGTTACAAGGCCTTTTTCACCGTAGCTGCCGTCGTCGGTCATCATAACCAGCTTTTGGCTGGCGGCCTTAAATTCATCCTCTAAAATAACCATGTCTTTGTTTCTAAAACCCACCACGCTGTGCACTTCGGCGCCCAGGGCGTGCAGTTTTTTGGCAACGGGGTAGGCAATGGCACAGCCCACGCCGCCGCCCACAACCGCCACCTTTTTAAGGCCCTCCAGCTCACTTGGGCGGCCCAGCGGCCCAACAAAATCCTGCACATACTCCCCCTCGGCAAGGCCGTCTAGCTGCAGGGTGCCACCGCCTACAATTTGGTAAATGATGGTGACGGTGCCTTTTTCTGGGTCAAAATCTGCGATGGTGAGCGGGATGCGCTCGGAGTCCTCCTTCGGCCGGATGATGATAAATTGGCCCGGCTGTGCCTTCTTGGCAATCAGCGGCGCCTCTATCTCCATCCGGCTGACGGTGGGGTTCAGCGCTTCTTTTCGGACAATCTTGTTCATTTGTACCCCTCCACTTATCAGGTTTCCCTCTATATTCAGGCGTTTTAGCAAAGTTGTATGCGGGGCATACTATTTTGCTTTTGGCCTGTCGTCAACACAAATGGCTTCTTACGGCGCGGGGTTTGTGGGCGGTTCGCCGTGTGTTTTTTCGTATACGGTCTCCAGCATACGCGCGGGGTCAATGTGCATGGCGGAAAAAGCATAAGCCAGGCGTATGGTGCAGCCCTCGCGGGCTTTGCAGGCGGTTTGCAGGCTGTCGCAGGCCTCTTTTAGCCCCATCTCCTTTACGCCCAGGCCCAGCAGCACAATTTCTTCCAGGCCCAAGCGGTAGATGTTATAGCCTTCAAAACCGGCCTGTATGTCGGCCGCCAGGCGTTGCATCATCAAATCTCCGGCTCGGTAGCCCCTTTCGCGCCCTATTTGCTTAAAGCTTTCCACCTCAATGCGCACAACACCCAAAGATTGCTCGGGTGGTTTTTCGGTGAGCGCGGCAAGGTCTCTTTGAAAGCACTCCCGGTTTAAAAGCCCGGTTGTGGCGTCCACAAAGCGGGTGCGGAACAGTTCTTCCTGGGTGCGGGTAAGGGCAAAACTTTGTGCCAAAAAAATGCTTAAAGAGGACAAAAGCTGGGGGTCGTCTTCATGCTTTTCGGGGTTATCCACCCCGGCAAAGCCAATCAGTTCGCTTTTTAAAAAGATAGGGGCCAAAATAAACCAGCGTTTGGCATAACGGCAAAGCTCCCCATATTCCGCCGGGTAACGGGCCTGAAAAGCGGGGCCCTGGCCGCTTACAATTGGCTTGCCCTCGGCCAGTTCGGCATACCATACCGGTCGCTTGCCAGAGTAGGCCTCCCCCTGCCAGGCGTCTTTTTCGGGGGTGATACCGGGGCGGCACCACTCACGGGTGCAAACGGTGTTATCGGTGCCGGGTGCAAACGAGAACAGGTAGGCGCGGTCGGCTCCATAATACTCCCCAAGGCTTTTTAGCACAAGCCCCAGCGCAAACTGGGGGTCGGCCTCTTGGGTGAGGATTTTTACACAGCCGCTTAGCGTGTTAAACAGGGCGTCCTTTTGGCCTGCCTCGGATGTGGTATCGTCCTTTGTCAAATCAACCGAGATACCGAGGTTGGCAAGTTTCCCCTTCCAGGGTATGAGTTTGTGGCGCACGAGGAACTTTTTGCCCAGATGGTCGCTATAATATTCCCGCAGAACAAAATGGTCGCGGCAGGCGGGGCGTTTCAGGCAAAAATCACAGGGCGCTTGCTTGTTATATAATAGTTCATGGCAGTGCAGATCCTGGTAGTTTTGGGCCCCCAGCAGGGTGCGCCCGGCGCGGTTTAGGTAAATCATCTCATAGGTTTCGCGGTCACTAATGGAGACAACTTCGTCCAGTTCATCCAGCAGTTCCAAAAAGGTCTCCTCATGGGCAATAAACTGGCTGGCATCCAGCTTGGAGGATTCTTCCGGGTGGGCCTCCTGGTATTCGCGCAGTACCCGGCCGCTATCCTTCCAGTCCAGCAAAAAGCGCTGTTCAAAATGCGCGGCGTCTGTGGGGCGGCCAAAGAAGAAGCCCTGGTAAAAATCGGGCCGCAGGGGAAGCAGGGCTTTTAGCTCTTCGGCGGTCTCCACACCCTCTACGCAAACCGTAACCCCCGCCTCGTGGGCCAGGTAGACAATAAAGTGTAGCAGTTCATAGTCATAAATGCTGTTGCGCATTTGAGAGACAAAGATACGGTCGATTTTAATTTGGTGCACGTTCAGCTCTTTAAAGTAGCCAAGGCTGGAATACCCCGTGCCAAAATCATCGATAGACATGGAGACGCCCATGCGGTTCAGGTAAGAGGTAATTTCGTTGAAGCGCATAAAATTGCGCAGTTGCAAACTTTCCACCAGTTCCAGCGTAAGGGCCTGGCCGGGCAGTTGCAGGCGGTTTAACTGGGTGTGTACCAGCCCGGGGATATCATCGGTTTCAAACTGCTGGTAGGAGAGGTTGACGCTAACGGTAAAATCTGGCACATGGCAACGCCATTTGCGGCACTGTTCCATGGCAGCTTCCAAAATCCAGCGCCCCACCTTGCCAATCAGGCCGGTTTTTTCCAAAATGGGTACAAAAATATCGGGTGGAATGCGCCCGTATACCGGGTTTTGCCAGCGCAACAATGCCTCGGCCCCGGCTACGGTGCCGGTAAGGGCTGAAATTTGGGGCTGGTAATGCACACTAAAGCCCTCAAAGTTGTTTTGCACACTTTGCTGTAAAGCTTCGCGCAGGCCGGTTTGCAGCACAAACTCCTCATATGCCTCGCGCGAAAAAAAGACGATGTTGTTCTTGCCGCGGCGTTTGGCGGTGTTTAGGGCGTTTTCGGCAAACTGGAAGAGCTCCAGGAAATTTTCACTATCGTAGGGGTAGCCCGCGCTTCCGGCCGAGATGGTGCAGTACAGGCTGTCCTCCAGGCTGCTGCAGGCAAGGGCAAAATCGCGCTTTACCAAGGTGTACAGCGTGCCAATGGCCATCTCATTCTTATCGGCCATAACGGTGGCAAAGCGGTCGCCATCCAGCCGGTAGACGCGCGTTGTGGGGGGCAGGTGCTTTTCCAGGCATTCGGCCAGCAGCTTAAGAAGCTGGTTGCCCGTGTGCAGGCCGTACTGCTCATTCACAGCGCGGAAGTCGTCGGCCCCAAAAATAACGAGATAGCCTTTTTCCCCCAAGGGGAAGCCCCCGGCATAGTCGGCTTCAAACTGGCGCTGGTTCAAAAGTCCCGTGGTGGTGTCGGCCCGGTTTTCCAGGTCAATCAAGTTCAGGCTGCCAATCACCAGTTTATCGGGGCTATCGGGCGGCTGCACAATGCGCGCGTGCAAGCTTACCCAAACGCGCTGGCCCTGCCCGTCCACAATGCGGCAGTCACAGTCCAGGGTTTCTATCTCGCCTTTTTTTAGTCTCTCTATCTGGCTGGCAAGGGCCTGGCGGTCGGCCGGGTAGAGGTGTTTTTCCCAAGAAAGTTGCTTTGCGTCCTCTCCCTTTGGGAAGGCAAACCGCTGCAACAAAGAGGGAGAGATGGTATACTCCCCGCTGGGCAGATGCACCGTAAATAGGTAAACGCCTGAGGTCTCCCCCAGTATGGCCTGTATTTCGTTATAAAATGTAGATTCGTTCCAGTGCCTGTCTCTGTTTTCTTCCATCCTCTGCTCCCCGTGGTATCGCAAAAAGGCATTCTTACCATGAAACGGTAAAACTATCAAAATTATACATCAAAAACGGGGCAGGGTCAATTTTTTTGGTATCAACAGCTAAAAAACCACACCGGTGGAATGTGTGGCGGGAGTTGTGGCAAAACAGGCTAGGAGATGCGCAAAAACTCGGTGCGGTTGCGCCCGTTTTCCTTGGCATGGTATAGCGCTTTATCGGCTGTGGCAATACCGGTGTCAAAGTTCATGCCGGGTTCCAGCGTGGTAACGCCAATGCTTACCGTTATGTGTAAAATTTTGCCCTCAAACTCCACCTGCATCTCCTCAATGGCGGTGCGAATGCGCTCGGCAAAGGCCAAAATACCATCGCAGCGGCCGGCCGAACAGGCTGTAAAAATAACAAACTCCTCGCCGCCATACCGCGCAAAAAGGTCGTAAGCACGTAGCTGGCTGGAGACGGTTTTGGCCATTACGGCCAGCACTTGGTCGCCCGCTTGGTGGCCGTAGGTGTCGTTCACCTTTTTAAAATAGTCGATATCGAATAATAAAATACCCTTGGTAAGGCCCTGCCGCCGGGCCAGTTCCAAATCTCGCCCAACCAGAGAGAGGAACTGGCGGCGGTTGCAAATACCGGTGAGGGAATCGGTGGTGGCAAGTTCCTCCAGTTGGTTCATCATGTGGGCAATATCGGTGGTGTCTCGAATAACGACCGACCAGCCAAGGTGCTTGCCCCTCTGCGAGAGAATTTCGCTGACGCTGGCCCGGAAGGCACGGACTTCGGTTTCCCCCGCCGGGGTAAGCTGGAAGGGTATCTCTTTTTCGGTGCCATCCAGGGCAAGGGCCGCAGGCCAGTTTTCCAGCAGGGAAACCTGTTCGGCCACATGGATGCGGGCAAGGCCCGGAAACAGCGCCTGGGCGCTGTGGTTGCCGTATACAAAGCCCCCATCCCTATCCAGCACCAGTACGGTATCGTGCATGGTCTCCACCGCACTTAAAAAAGCCGTGGAGGCAATGTCCATCAGGCGGCTGCGTAAAATATCCACCGAGAACAGCGAGAGGCTTACGGCCAGAACACAGGGTACAAGGTCAATGCCGAAGGGGGGCTTCCAAAACACCACCAAAACATTGGCCCCTACAGCCAGCACAGCGCCGGCAAAATAGGTGCCCATTTGGCGGCGCAACTGTGCGGTGCCCCGTATAAAACGGCCAATGAGGGTGATAAAAGCGGTGAGGGCAAAGCACAGCATCACTGCCTCTTGCAGGTAGTACAGGGGCCCGCGCCCCAGTACACTGGTAAAAAACTGCCCGTTTGGCGTCATTTCTACCGAGGTATAGTAAAGCCCTAGTAGGGGGTTAAACAGAATGATGAGCAGAAAACCAAGGCCGTAAAGGAAGGTGGCGGGCAGCATCCAGCCCCGCAAAAGCTTGGGTTTTAAAAGGCTTAGGGTGGTTAGCAAAAAAAGCGGGCCTATCATGGACATGCCAAATACTTCGATGCGCAGCCCGTTCAAGGCCCCCTCGGGGGTAGTGCTGAAAATTTCCAGCAGATAGCCAAGGGTGTACAAAAAATGGCAGGCCACCAGCGCGGCAAAATAAGACGAGCGCGTACGGTCGGCCCGCGAGAAGGCGTAGGCGATCATCACGACGTCTATGACGATAGCGGCCAGTAATATAATTGTGAGGATAGTAAACACCAAAAGCCGCCTCCTGTGGCAAGGGTTGTGGAAGAGGGCAGAACAGGGTGTAAAAGCAGACGAGATATTGTAAATAAATGACAATTTTTTGTAATGCAATACCATACCACACTTACCCCAAAAAAACAAGCGCCTCGTCACGTGTCTTTTTGGGGTTTTTTGGGTAGACACTGCGGAGATTTTTGCCAAAAAGAAGGCGGCAAAAAACCCCTTTGCCAAAGGGCAAAGGGGTTTAGGACGCCCCAAAAGCATCGGGGGCGGAAAATCAGTTCATAATCGCCTCTTCGGTCTCGGGGTCAAAGAGGTGAATTTTGCGCGAATCGATGGCGACGCTGACATTGCTGCCGGTTTTGGAGGTGGTGTCTGGCGCGACGCGGGCGGTGAAGCGGGAGCCCTTGTAATCGAGGTAGAGGTATACTTCGCTGCCCATCAGCTCGCTGACGTCCACCACGGTTTGCAGCACGTTTTCGGGGTGTTTTTCCAAAGATTCGGCGTCGTCTTTGATGTCTTCGGGGCGGATGCCCAGCCGGATGTTTTTGCCCACGTAAGCGGGCATTTTGTCGTTCACCTTTTCGGGGCTGATGCGCAGTTTATCGGCCGCGTTCAACTGCACATAGTAGCTGTCGCCCTCTTTGTTCAGGGTGCCGTCCACAAAGTTCATCTGCGGGGTGCCAATAAAACCGGCCACAAACACATTGCAGGGGAAGTCATACAGGTTTTGGGGGGTATCCACCTGCTGGATGAGGCCGTCCTTCATAACCACAATGCGGTCGCCCATGGTCATGGCCTCGGTTTGGTCATGCGTTACGTACACAAAGGTTGTGCCCAGCCGCTGGTGCAGTTTAATCAGTTCGGTACGCATGGAGGCGCGCAGCTTTGCGTCGAGGTTCGAGAGGGGCTCGTCCAGCAAAAAGACGGCGGGGTTACGTACCATGGCACGGCCCAAGGCCACACGTTGGCGCTGCCCGCCCGATAACGCCTTGGGTTTGCGTTCCAGCAGGTGTTCAATATCCAAAATTTTGGCGGCCTCGTGTACCCGGCGCTGAATTTCGTCCTTCGGGGTTTTGCGCAGTTCCAGGCCAAACGCCATGTTTTTAAACACCGTCATGTGGGGGTATAGGGCGTAGTTTTGGAACACCATGGCAATGTCGCGGTCTTTCGGGGGTACGTCGTTTACCAGGCGGTCGCCAATGTAAAGCTCGCCCTTGCTAATCTCCTCAAGGCCCGCCACCATGCGCAGCGTGGTGGATTTGCCACAGCCCGAAGGGCCTACCAGCACAATAAACTCTTTATCGGTTACCTCCAGGTTGAAATCCTTTACCGCGGTTACGTCGCCGGGGTAAATTTTGTAGATGTTACGCAGAGAGATACTGGCCATTTGCCTTCCTCCAATTTCAAATTATTGCTTTTGTTTGACAGGGGAAACCACTAACTGATATAATGATAACACGGAAAAACAAAGATTAAATAGCATTTTATGAACATGAGGTGCCAATAAGTGACCTTTACCGGTGAAGAATATTGCAGGCCCGGCGGCTGCTTTGCAGCCCAGCAGGAAGAGGCCTTTACCATAGGGCAGGCCGGGCGGCTGTGCGTGCTGGCCCCGTACGAAGGGATTGCCCGGTTTTGGGATGGGACAGAGCAATACCTGCCTGCCGGGGGCCTGCTGGTTTTGGCGGGGCCGCTGGAGTTAAAGCCCGCAGGCGGCCCCTTTGCCTATAACGGCGTGTGGTTAAAAGGTAAGGCCGCCATAACCTTTGCAAGCGAGATGCAGGGCCCTTTGCTTTTACCCCCTGCCGCCTGCCCCGAGGGGGAAGGGCTGCTGTTCCGCCTGCAGCAAGAGGGGGCGCCCGCAGCGCAAAGCGCCGCGGCATTTGGGCTTTTGTGCCTGCTGGCGCAGGCCCCGCGCGGGGAGGCCGCCCTGCCGCCCCTGGTGGCAGAGGCCCTCAGCGAGATACACGGGCACTATGGCGAGGTATATGGCGTGGAGGAACTGGCCGCAGGGATGGGGGTGAGCAAGGGGCATTTGATACGCAGCTTTAAAGCGGCGCTGAATACCTCGCCGGGGCGCTACCTGGCGCTGGTGCGTATCCAGGCGGCAAAACGCCTGCTGCTGGAGGGCCTGGGCCTGGAGGCCGTGGCGGGGCTGTGCGGTTTTGCGGGGGCCAACTACCTGTGCCGGGTGTTTAAAAAAGAGGTGGGGCTAAGCCCCGCCGCCTGGCAGCGGCAAAACGCCCTTATGCCCAAAAAAAGCCGCCCCCCGCTGGCCGAATGGGAGGAGGCGCTGTACCTGTAGAGCGCAGAAGGAGGGTGAGCATGAAAAGGCTGACAATTTTTTTACTGGTGGCTTTGATGCTGGTATCGGCGACGGGATGTGGGGCAAATCCGCCTGCCTACACCCTGCGTGTAACCTTGGAAAATTGGGATGGTTGGGAGGCGGACTTGGCTGAAAGTGACCAAGGGCCAGTGGTATATGAATACAAAGTAGAAAAGGGCAAAGCCTACCCCCTTCCGGGTTGCCTTTTGGAGAATAGCTATCTGTGTATAAAAAAGCTGCGGGAAGGAGAGGTGACCATTCAGGTGAGCGAGGGGCTTGTCCCCAGCCCATGGTCGCCGAATGGGCCTGAGATGGATACATTTACCCTGCGGCCGGGGGAGATTTTACAGTTAGTAACAGCCACGACGGACGCAGGGACGAATGTGGAAATAGAACTGGTGGAAAGCCAGCAATAGGGAAGTTTGAGAAATTGACGATAACGGAATCATTCAAAAAAATGAGGTGAAAAAATGCACAAGGGCAGGTTTGGGTTCCGCTGCTCGTGGTATGCGGTGATGGCATTTTTGTTTGCCATTTTGGGCCAGCCGTTTTTGGTGGTGATTTGGTTTGCCTTTGTAGCCCTGGCCGAAAAAGACAAGTGGGCGGTGCGCCAGTGCATGGAGGCCCTGATGCTGGGGGTTCTAAGCTGGTTTTTGCAGTCTTTTAGTGCTGTGGCGGGGAAATACCTCCAAAGCTTTATGGCGTGGGAAAATGGCGTCTCCGACCTGTTTGGCCTGCTTAGCCCCGGCGCACAGGTTAGAAGAACCCTATCTCCTA
The DNA here is from genome assembly GCA_964550985.1 of uncultured Oscillospiraceae bacterium. Lineage (GTDB taxonomy): Bacteria > Bacillota > Clostridia > Oscillospirales > Ruminococcaceae > JAAYCI01. The sequence goes on along the minus strand of CAZKBM010000011.1, from coordinate 41,760 downwards.
CGGCGCTGCTGATGGGCTTGGTTAGCCTTGCCAGCTTGGTTGTTATGGTTTTTGGCATTATTGCCTTGGTGCGGGTGGCAAAGGGTAAAAACGCCAACACCCCCCTGGTTGCCCGCTGGGCCAATGCGGCCTATGGCCTTACCCCCCAAATACCACCCAGCCTTGGCCCAGACGGGCAACTGCAAGGCGAGGCCGAGGCGCTGCGGCAGGGGCAACAGGCCTCCGCGCCAGGGCAGCAAGCCCCCAGGCCCGGAGCCGAACAGCGAGCCCCTGTTCCTGGGCAACAGCCCCCGGAGAAGGGCGAACAGAGGAGCGGAAAGATGGAAACCATACACAATGAGGCAAAACACCGTTTTGAACTGCTGGACGAAAACAGGCAGCGGATGGGCTATCTCATCTACGAGGACAAGGGGCCGGGGCTGATTGCCGCCACCCACACCAAGATGTACCCTGCCTTTGAGGGCAAGGGTTATGCCGGGCTTTTGCTGGACGCGCTGGCAAAATGGGCCGAGGGAGAGGGGCTGAAAATTCAGCCCGCCTGCCCCTATGTGGAAAAGATGTTTGCCCGCTACCCCGAAAAGTATGCCCCGGTGCTGCCGGAGTAAGGGCGGTTTAGGGTTTTTGAGGCAGGGGCGGCTCATACAAATCCAGCAGCCTTTGCCTTTCGCGGTGCGTAATTTTGGGTTTGGTACAGTGGGTTATGGCCCTAGAGTAAAAAGTAAAACGGGAAATTGCCAAGAAACTGGCGATTTCCCGTTTTTGATGAAATTAGCCCCTGGTTTGTTACAGCCCATTTACCACATTTTCCAGCTTGCCCTCAGCGTAGCTGCGCAGGTTGGCCTCGGCTATGCCCATCAGGCGGCTACGGGCTGAAAAAGGCGCCCAGGCAATGTGCGGGGTGATGTAGCAGCTTTTGTCTGTAGCCGCCGGGGGTTATGCCTATAGGGTCAGTCATACGTTTTTGCAGGGCTTTTGCCATCGATTAGGCTAAGGCCTAGTTCGTACATGCTTCGGTTCAGTTCGTCCATAGGTACAAATGAAAAGGGAAGGACTGTGTAGCCAAGCGCATCCTTTGGGCGAAGGTAAACGCTGACTGTTTGGTAGCGCACATACAGTGCAAAATCTCCCTCCAGAGGAATTGTGGCGCTGGGCGAAGCCTCGGGCGTCCAGCTTTCCAGGCTCTGGTTGTAGCCCTCAGTGGCCATGGAGGCCAGACGATTCAGTATGGGGGCGTCAGCAGCGCCAAGCGCATATTGATAATATTCGCTCTCGGCCCCTTCGGGCGGGGTGGGGTAATAATACAAATTGGCGCTTGCCCCCTCGTCCGAAATATCTAGGAAGTTTATTTCTAGGCGTCCATCTTCCGTTTCCAGCACAATGGAGGAAAAATCATCATCTGCCGAAAGCGGCCGGGGACGGCCACTTTCGGCACAGGCAGCCAGATAGGCCAGAAGTTCTTCGCTGGTTTCGTCAAATTCTGGCGGGCGGTTGCCGCCCCGCCCGTGGCTGCTGTAACTGTCATACCCCTCTCCCCAAAAGCCCAGCTCCAGGATGTAATCCCTCGTAGGATTGCGCGAAAAGAGGCTTCGGGAGGCATACTCTTTACGCCAGTTTTGCGCGTTACCCCGGCGCAGAATATCAACAATTTTTTCCGGGGCGTCCAGCTCTATCAACAAGGGGGTATCCAGATGGGGCTGGGCGGGTTGGCCGGACTGCTCATAAAGGCACACCTCGCCGTTTAAAACGTATATATTGAAATTGTGAGAGAATAAACGCTCTGGGTCGGGCTGATAGCGGAAATAGAACGAACTGAGGCTGCCTGGTGCGGAAAAATCGATGACGTTTTTATTGCTTGCGCCGCAACCAGCCAGCGCCAAAAACAGAAAGGCCGCGGCCCCCAAAACGGCAATCATTTTTTTAGCCAAAATTCTCTCCTCCCTATGTGGCATGGTTTTACAGCTATCGGCCTACTCATCTTCTTCAAGTTTCGCCTTGCCCCTCATAAGCCTTTGTGCGGTATTGCCTTAGGGGCAGCGCCAAAACGCTGCGCTTTACGGCAGGCACCCTTTTGTTACAGCCCATTCACCACATTTTGCAGCTTGCCCTCGGCATAACCGCGCAGGTTGGCCTCGGCTATGCCCATCAGACGGCTGCGGGCCGAAAAAGGCGCCCAGGCAATGTGCGGGGTGATGTAGCAGTTTTTGGCGCCCAACAGTGGGTTGTCCGGTTTCATGGGCTCTTTGGAGACCACGTCCAGCCCGGCGGCATACAGCTTTCCGCTGGCAAGGGCCGCCGCAAGGGCTTCTTCGTCAATCAGGGGGCCGCGGGCGGTGTTCAGCAAAATGGCCCCGTCCTTCATCTGGGCAATGCGTTTTTCGTCAATCAGGTGTTTTGTCTCGGGGGTAAGGGGGCAGTGCAGGCTTACCACATCGGCTTTTGCCAGCAGTTCCTCCAGTGGCACATAGCTGGCCAGCGCCCGGCCCTCCTCGGTCTCCCGGCTGCCGGTGGCCAATATCTCCATACCCAGGGCCCGCATCAGCTGCGCGGTGCGGCGGCCAATGGCCCCAAAGCCAATGCAGCCAAAGGTTTGCCCTGCAAGGCAAAGCAGGGGGGCGTCCCAGTAGCAAAAATCGGCGCTTTTGGCCCAGCGCCCGGCCTGTACCTCCCCGCTGTGCAGCCCTACCTGGTTGCATATCTCCAGCAGCAGGGCCAGGGTGTGCTGGGCAACTTCGTCGGTGCTGTAGGCCGGTATGTTTGTAACGGGTATCCCCCGCGCTTTGGCGGCGTTTAAATCCACGGTGTTGGTGCCGGTGGAAAGCAGCCCAATATAGCGCAGGCTGGGGGTGGCGGCCATGGCTTTTTCAGTAATGAGTGTTTTGTTGGTAAACACCGCCTCGGCGCCTGCCATGCGGGCGATGATTTCCTCGGGCGGGGTGCGGTCATAAACCGTCAGGTCGCCATAATCGGCAATGCCCTGCCAGGAAAGGTCGCCAGGGTTTTCGGTGTAGCCATCCAAAATTACCAGTTTCAAAAATAGTTCCTCCTCTAAAACGGCGATATCTTACCCAATATTTTGCCATTTTAGTATAACACGGCCACGCCCAAAAGCAAAAGGGGGCCGGGGGGAATTGGGTTAATTTTCGCGCCCTGGTGTTTTCTATTTGGCCCGGCTGTGGTATACTGTAGCCACGGCAAAATGCGGGGAGGCGGAAGCGTATGGATGGGCAGGGCGTAAAAAAAGCTGGGGCGGGCGGCCTTGCAATTTTAAACCATATGACGCCCCTGGATACCGTGGCGGGCTTTCCCGTACGGCCGGGGTTTTACGGCGTCAACGGGGCCACCGCCATACCCGGCGGGGTAAACTTTACCCTGCATAGCGAGGGGGCCACCGCCTGTGAACTGCTTTTGTTCCGCCGCACCGAGATGCAGCCCTACGCGGTGCTGCCCATTCCCGCGCACTACCGCATTGGCAAGGTGTGGGCCATGGTGGTGTTTGGGCTGGATATAGAGGAATTTGAGTACGCTTACCGGCTGGACGGGCCCTGGAAGCCCGAAAAGGGCCTGCTGTTTTGTAAAGAAAATATTCTGCTGGACCCTTACGCGCGGGCCGTTACCGGCCAAAGTGACTGGGGGCATAAGGCCAACAAGGGCCGCCACTATAAAGCGCGGGTGGTAGAAAATGAGTACGACTGGGGCAGCTGGGCCAGGGCCCCCATCCCCATGGGCGATCTGGTGATTTACGAGGCGCACGTGCGGGGCTTTACCCGGCACCCCTCTTCGGGCACCGGGGCCCCCGGCACCTTTGCCGCCCTGCGCGAAAAAATACCCTATTTAAAAGACCTGGGCGTCAACTGTGTGGAACTTTTGCCGGTATTTGAGTTTGACGAACTGCTGGATAGCCGCGAGCACGACGGGCGTTTGCTGTTTGACTACTGGGGTTACAATTCGGTGTGTTTTTTTGCCCCCAACACGGGCTATACCGCGGCGCTGGAATACAACCGCGAGGGCAATGAGCTGAAAGGCTTGATACGCGCTTTAAAGGAAAACGGCATAGAGGTAATTTTGGATGTGGTGTTCAACCACACGGCCGAGGGGAACGAAAACGGGCCCATTTTTTCCTTTAAAGGCTTTGATAACAACATTTACTATATGCTTACCCCCGAGGGCAAATACCAGAACTTTTCGGGCTGTGGCAACACCTTAAACTGCAACCATCCCACTGTACAACGCATGATTTTGGAATGCCTGCGCTACTGGGTCATCAATTACCGCATCGATGGCTTCCGCTTTGACCTGGCCTCTATTTTGGGCCGCAACGAGGACGGCAGCCCCATGAACAAACCCCCGCTTTTACAGGCACTTGCCACCGACCCTATTTTAAGCGGCGTAAAACTGATAGCCGAGGCCTGGGACGCCGGGGGCCTGTACCAGGTGGGCAGCTTCCCCGCGTTTGAGCGCTGGGCCGAGTGGAACGGAAAATACCGCGACGACCTGCGCAGCTTTTTAAAGGGGGACGCGGGCTACGCGGAGGCGGTGATGCAGCGGATAGCCGGCTCGCCCGATTTGTATAACCCCGAAGTGCGGGGAGACAACGCCTCGGTAAACTTCATCACCTGCCACGACGGTTTTCCCCTGTATGATTTATACAGCTATAACCAAAAGCACAACGAGGAAAACGGCTGGAACAACACCGATGGCGGCAACGATAACCGCAGCTGGAACTGTGGGGAGGAGGGGGAGACCGATGACCCCGCCGTGTTGGCCTTGCGCCTAAAATTGGTACGCAACGCCGCCGCCGTGCTGCTGTGCAGCAGGGGCACCCCCATGTTTTTAATGGGGGATGAGTTTTGCAACACCCAGTTTGGCAACAACAACGCCTATTGCCAGGATAACGAGATATCCTGGCTGGACTGGGGGCGGCTGCAAAACTACCGGGATATCTTTTTATTCTTCCGCTATATGATTCATTTTAGGCAAGAACACAGGGTTTTGCGCCATCACACAGCCGCCTGTTCGCTGGGTTTTCCACAAATCAGCTTCCATGGCAGAGAGCCCTTCCAGCCCGATGCCTCGGGAGAAAACCGCCTGGTGGGCGTGCTGTTTGCCGGGGTGGATGAGGAGGGAAAAGACGATATTGTGTACCTTGGCATCAATGCCCACTGGGAGGAAGCGCGTATTACCCTGCCCCCCTTGCCGGATGGCTGGGCCTTTAGGCAGCATGTGAACACCGGCCTTGCCAATGGCGGCCTGCCCGGTAAAAATGGTGTTTTGCCCGCCGTGGCGGGCGGAATGGCGCTGGCCCCCCGCAGTGTGGTGGTGCTTAGCGCCGCGCCCGAGTGACGGGGCGGTTTGTAAAAAAAATTGGCTATCATAAATACCCTTTTACGGCGGGCGAAGCCGGGCATTTTGCCCGGTTTCCCTTATGCCTGGCAAAATAGAACAGGAATAACACGAAGGAGACGGAATGGAAAAAAAGCAGACGGCGCAGGGGCACATCATGGCCCTTTTTTGTGTGTTACTATGGGGCACCACCTTTATCTCAACCAAAGTTTTACTGCGTGCCTTTACCCCGCTGGAAATTTTGTTTTTTCGGTTTATCATCGGCTTTGCCATGTTATTTGTGCTGTGCCCCAAACGGATGAAAGGCACCACCCGCAAGATGGAGCTGCTGATGGTGGGGGCGGGCCTTAGCGGCGTTACCCTGTATTTTTTGTTTGAAAATATCGCCCTTACCTATACGGCGGCCTCCAATGTGGGGGTGCTGGTGGCCATAGCGCCCTTTTTAACGGCGCTGTTTGCCCACTGGTTTTTAAAAGAGGAAAAACCCGGCCCCTATTTTTACCTGGGCTTTGCGGCGGCCATCTGTGGCATTGCCCTCATCAGCTTTAACGGGGCCGCCGTGCTAAAACTGAACCCCCTGGGGGACCTTTTGGCCATATTGGCAGCGCTGGTTTGGGGGGTATACTCCATTTTGGTGAAAAAAATCAGCCGGTACGGGCAAAATACCCTGCTTACCACCCGGCGTATTTTTTTCTACGGTATTTTGTTCATGTTGCCCGCCTTGCCGTTTATGCCCTTCCGCCTGGGGCTGGAGCGCTTTGCCCAGCCCATCAACCTGTTCAATATTCTGTTTTTGGGCATTGGGGCCTCGGCGCTGTGCTTTGCTGTGTGGAACTGGGCCTTAAAGGTGCTGGGGGCGGTAAAGGTGAGTGTATACATCTACCTTGTACCCGTGGTAACGGTGCTTACCTCGGTGCTGGTGCTGGGGGAAAAAATTACCCCCATGGCCGCCGCGGGCACGGCTTTGGCGCTTTTGGGGCTGTTTCTCTCAGAGGCGGGCAAAAGGGAAAAGCCAAAGCCCAAACAGGAAAATGAGGACAGACAACTGCCCGAGGGCGGCTAGGGCCCGGCCTTTCCGAAACCGGCAAAAATGGTCAGCTTAGGCTGGCCTTTTCCTTTTACAACATCATTTTGCCAAATGCCCAGCGCCAGCGGAAGGCCAGAGAGGCGAAGCAGGCAGGTTTTTCACCGGCGCGCCGCTGACGGTGTAAAACCAACCGTTTACGCAAGTGGCCCTAAAGTTTTTTGCTTTGTAATCGATACTAAAGTGTTATAGGTCAATTCATCTCATCTAAACACCCGCCAGTGTTATCTTGCCGCAAGACGAAAGGAGGCCGCTTTTGTTAAACATTGCCATCTGCGAGGATGAAAACCACATATCAGAGGATTTGAAAACAAAGATAAGCGCTTACCTGGAACAGCGGAAGATGGAATATCGGATTTTTTGCTTTACCAGTGGGGCGCAGCTGCTTTGCTCTAACCAAATAGTTTCTGTCATCCTCATGGATATCAAAATGCCTGGCATGGATGGTATGGAGGTTATGCGGCGTTTGCGGCTGAAAGGCAGCCAAAGCCAGGTGATTTTTGTAACGGCGAGCAAAGAACACGTCTTTAAGGCGTTTGAGGTGGATGCCGTTCACTACCTGGTAAAGCCGGTTTCCAGCGCGGCGCTTTTTCACGCGCTGGATAAGGCCTTAAAGCGCTGTGAGCAGGTGGATACCCAGGCAATTACCGTTACAAAAGGGGCCTTGATGCAGGTGGTTCTGTTTCGTGATATTATGTACTGCGAAGCCAGAGACCATAAAATTTATATATGCACAACAACAGGAAGGCTGGATTATTATAACCGCCTGGACGTATTGCAGCAGCAGCTTGACGGGCGCTTTTTTCGCTGCCACCGCAGCTACCTTGTGAACATGAACTTTGTTGCGGGCAAAGAAGGAGATATCGCCATTATGGTAAATGGAGACAGGATCCCCATTTCCAGAAGAAGGCAGCAACCCTTTTCACAGCAGTTATTATCGTTCCTACGCAGCGAGGTGCTATGATGCAAGGGATGCAGGGGGTGCTGACAATGGAGGGGGCGCTTCGTATTTGGTGGGTGCTTATCAATGGCCTGCTGTATTATGCCGTGGCAGATTTTTTGCTTCGCTATTTGGCAAGCCCCAAGCGCGCATTTATCCCACTTTATGTTGCCTCCAACACCCTGTTAACCGTTGTGGCGGTGTGTGCGCAAATCTATTTTCCCTTTACCCTGGTACAGGTTGTTTTACTGTTTCTTTTTGTGGGGGCTTTTTTAAAAATGCCTTTTAAGCGTGTGGTTACGCCCGCCATTATTATCTTTACCTTTTTCACTTTTATGGAGGGGTTTGCCACAGTATTCATGCGGTATCTTTCCTCCACCATAAAAAACCAAAGCCTGGGGGTGTTTTACCAGTTTGCCATACCCGCCCTTTTGGCAGGTCTTTTCTTTTTTGCGCTTCGCATGGCTGCAAAAAAGTATCCACCGGTAAAACTGAACATCTTTGATTCCTATCTATATATTTTGCTGCTGCCCAGCGCCGTTATCATTGCGGGCATTCGCATAAGCCTTGGCCTGGATAGTAACGGGGGAATACTCAGCCATGGCGCGCTGATTACCGGCGAGTTTATACCCGCCACCTTTGCCATGTTTTGGATGGCGGGCGCACTGCTGGTATTTTTTTTAATACTAGCGGTGTTCCATAAGCTTCGCCGGCTATCACAACAGGCAACCGAACACGCACTGCTGGCAAGTGCGCTAAAGGCACAGCATAGTTATATGGAGGAGGCGCGGCAGCGCAGTGAGGAATACCGCGCTTTTCAGCATGATATCAAGAATCATCTTTTGGTTGTATCGGGGCTGTTGTGTGCCGAAAAATACCAGCAGGCACACAACTATCTGCAGAAGTTGCGTGCCGTGGCGGTAAGGCTGGCTGAGGGGTTTGCCACGGGGAATGCGGTTTTGGATATTCTGCTGTGGGAAAAAAAGCGATATGCGGAGCAACACCAGATTGACTTCCAATGCGACGTACAACTGGCAAAAGAGTGCGGCGCAGACGATGTGGACCTCTGCATTCTGTTTGCAAATGGAATTGACAACGCGATACAAGCCTGCATCCAGGCGGATTTAGCCTACAAAACCATTGAGGTAAGCGCCAAACCCAAGCACAATTTTTTGCTGGTTAACATAGCAAATGGTATAAACTGCCCAAAACCGCTGCTATACGGAACAGGGTTAAAAAATATGGAAATGACAGCGAAAAAATATGCTGGAACCATAAACATAGAGCAGACCGAACATCAATTTTTGTTAAGCATTTTGCTATGCTGCCCAAAGCGCCAGAAATAGTGGCGTACCTTTACTTACCATAAAAGCAAAACTCACAGTGCGGGAAAATGCGTTTGCAAACCGTTGGCGCAACCCAAACAGCCGTTTGCGGTGTTTGGCTTAGGATCATGCTTTACCTTACGATGCAAGTAGTGTAGAAGCAATTCTGCACTATTTTTGCACAGGGAGGCATTAGCAATGAGCATAAGCGCAATCGGCCCCAATTATCAAAACCAAATGGGCTTGGCGGGCACCACCGCTGGGGAGGAGGGAAAAAGGCCCGATGCCAGTACGGAAATTTCCAGGCTGAACACCGAGATTCAAAAAGCGGAATCTGAGATGAAAGGCACAATGAAGGACTTGCAAAGTGCCGTGGGAAAGGGCAAGGGAGGTTCATCGGAAAAGGTGCAAATTCTGCAAAATAAAGTGCAGATGCAGCAGCAGACCATTTTGATGAAACAACTAAAGGTTAAAGAACTGGAATCCCCCCAAAAACCTGCCGCACAACAAGCGCCGGCCAACGCCGCTGGGCGGCCCAGGGTGGACCGGTATACCCCTGGGGAGGATATATCTGGCCAACCGGACAATGTGTACCGCGTGGAAAAGAGGAATGGGGAACAAACCATTCTGTTTAACCGCCCGGAAAATGAAGGGGATTCGGAGTAGTTTTAACAGGTCAGGCCTGTGAAGCATACACGGTTTTTGACATTTTATTAGCGTTGCTCAAAAAGCTGCGCAGCAGGTTTTTGTAAGAAACACTTATACAGAGTAGAAACTGTTAGGCAGCGCCTGTTTGTTCCCTTATTTATGCGCTACAGTTTGTTCATTTGCTGTAAAAGGGTACTATGGCCTGGAAAAACCGAATGTTTCTATAGCAAACGGCGGTATTGAAATCTTACATTTCAATGCCGCCGTTTGTATATGGGCCCGTGGCCTGCGCCCCTAGCGGGGTGCGGTGGCTGGGGCGGATTTTTTGCGCATGAGAAGCAGCGCGGTGAGCTGAAGCGCCAGTAAAACCAGGCAGGGAAGGGCTGCGCCGTTTGCCAGCGCCATGGGGCCGCCCAGGTTTTGGCTATACAAAAACCAGGTGGGTGCCAGTATGCCTAAAATAACTGGCACAAGCCCCAAAAGGAAGCGCCGGGATTTGGCCTGCTGTGGGCTATGCTTTTTTAGCAAACGGGCCGAATAGAGCAGCGAGAGGGCGAAGGCCAGCGCAGAGGCCAGCAGCCCAAGCAGAGACCAGCCATCCTCACCGGCAAGGGCCGAAGCCAGTGGAACTTCTTCCTCGGTTAATGTGGTGGATTGGCGTGTGGTTTCGGGCTGTGCGCCGGGGGTTGCCTCTTGTGGCGGGGTGGGCAGGGCATTGGCTGTGGCCAGGGCTTCTCTGCCCGCGGTGCCGGCCGATAAACCGGCGGGCTCAGTGCCGCCCAAAAAGCTGGGCTCATCGCCACTTGGGGGCGGGGGCTGTAGGGTAGTGCTGCTTTCCGGCAGGGGTGTGGGTGGCAGAGCACTGTTATCCTCAGGCAGGGGTGCAGGCGGCAGGGTGCTGTCGTCTTCCGGTAGGACGGGGCCAAGGGGCGCTTGTTCTTCCTCTGTAGCTGCGCCGGGGGTTTCTACGGGCGGGGCTTCTTCCGTTTCAGCATCGGTCAGGGGCCCTTCCACCGGGGGCGGCGCCGGGGTTTCGGGCGGGGCCTCGGGCGGCTGGGGTAGGGACGCGGGCGCTATGGTAAACAGCGCGGGAGTGTAGCGGATGTCATAGCCGGGGAAAAGCGCTTCCAGTTCCAACTCATTTCTTAGCTGGATGGGGTAGCTACCGGCGCTTTCCCCCTCTTTACGGCCCAATATGACGGCGGCGAGAATGGCCTCGCGGTCTCCGGGGGCAAGCTCTTCCCCCGCAAGTTCGGCTTTCAGGGCAGGCTCTTTTTCGCCATAGGTTTTACCGCCGGGCAGGGCGTTTAGCTCCAGGGGGCTAAGCACGGCGGCCTCGCTGCGGAAGTGGGCGGTGTAAACCACCGGGCTAGTAATGGGCTCATCGGTGTTTTGGGCGGGGTTGGGGCTGAGGTAATTTACGTTCACCGTCCAGCCGCTAAACGTATAGCCGGGCTGTGGCACGGGTTTTGGCAGGCGAAAGTGGGGGGCCTCCCAGAGGGTGCCGTATTTTATATCAAAGGGTCCGGTCTCACCTTCCAGGCTGCCACCCTCTGCGGCAACGAATGAAACCGGCCATACCTGAAGATCTGTCTGGTGCAGGGCAACGTCGCTGGTGAATACGGCAGTATCCCCCAAGGCGTAAAAGGTGCCGCCGGGTTTTAGGCCGTTTGCGGTAGCGCCCTCAATGGCGCTAACCTGGGCGGGGTCGTAGGTCCATAAATCCACAAGGTAGCCGCTGTTTACAAAAGCGGTGCGGGGCAGGGCAGTGTGCAGGGTATCGGCGCTGGTTTGGGCGCTTTGGCTATAGGTGGCCAGCACCCTGTCGCCGTCCACCAGTTTGTACAGCAGGGTAAGCGGGCCGGGTTCCTGCCGGTACTGGGCGGTAAAGGTAATCACGTTATCCGCCCCGGCGTCGCGGGGCTGTATGGCATAGCTTTCGCCAAAGGCGTAGGCTTTGCCCGCAAGGCTCCAGCCAGAGAGTTCCCCCCCTTCCAAAACGGCGTCAGCCGCCCGTAACTGGGCGTTTTCCCCCGCATGGTACAGGTGGTTATCCACGGCTTTCATGCTGGTTTCGCTGCGGTATTGCCCGCCGCCAAGGTCGTATTGGATGGAGTAGGTGTCGGGTGCGTTTGGGTACAAAAGGGTTTCAACGCCTTCGGCTGCCATCTCGGCCGTTTCGCCCTCGGCTTGCGGGGCGGCTTCCACCCTATCAGGCGCAATTTCTTCGGTATTTTGTGGGGCCCCCGGGGTTTTTTGGCTGCTTGTTTCGGTTACCTCGGTGGCTTCGGCGGCGGCCTCGCCCTGCGCCGATTCTGTGGGTAGTTCAGGCGGTATGGCGCCGGGCAGAGCCAAAGCGGCATCGGTGGCTTCGGTTTCCAAGGATGTATCGTATGGCAGTGCACCCGGCAGTTCCAACTGGGCGGCTGGGGTGGTAGTATTGGCCTGGCCTATTATGTACATGTAGGCTTCGCCTTCAGCCTGGTTTGCAGCAGGGGCTGTGCTTTCCACCTGGTTTGCGGCGGGGGCTGCAGGGGGACCGGCGGCGCGGGCCACAAAGGGGAACAGCCCCAGCCCAAGCGCCAATACGGCAAATATGGCCACAGTTTTTGTGTATTTATGCTTCATTCGCAAAACTCCTGGTTGGTTGGCGGCCAAGGGAATGCCGCGGGTGGGTAAGCCAAAGGGGTTATTTGTTATGGTATAAGCATACTGCCAAGATGTGAGAATTTGGCGAACAAAACATAGTTTAATGCTATGATTTTTGAGGGTTTACAAAAAATTCACAATTAAATAACCGCCTATTTTGCAATAGGCGGCGGTTTGCGATTTTTTCGCTTGGGAAAGCGCATAGCGTTATGCTTACAGCAAATGAACAAACTGTAGCGCATAAATGCGAGAAGAATCCGGCGCTGCATAACAGTTTCTACTCCGCATAAGAGTTTCTCACAAAAACTTGCGGCACAACTCTTTCAAAAATTATAATGATTGTGGGCAAAAATAAAGGCTACAAGGCCCCTTTTGTAGACCAAACCCCCTCCAGCCGTGGCTCAAAGCCCGTGGCCATATCCAGGGCTTTGCCAAAGGCCTTAAAGCAGGCCTCGGCAATGTGGTGGTTGTTTGTGCCGCTAAGCAGCCGTAGGTGCAGGTTCAGGCCTGCGGCATTGGCAACCGCCGTAAAAAATTCGCCAATCATCTCGGTGTCCAGCTCCCCCAGTTTTTCTACCGTGTACTGCACATTGCTTTGGTAGCAGGGGCGGCCGCATAAATCCACAGCGCATAAAACTAGGGCCTCGTCCATGGGCAGGGTGAAGTGCCCATAGCGGCGTATACCCGCCTTATCACCGGCCGCGGCGCGTATGGCCTCGCCCAGTGTGAGGCCCATATCTTCAATGCTGTGGTGGCTGTCCACGTCCAAATCTCCCTTGCAAAAAGCGCGCAGGTCAAACAGGCCGTGCTTTGCAAAACCGCCCAACATATGGTCTAAAAAGCCAATGCCCGTAGCGCTTTCGCAGCGGCCGCTTCCGTCCAAATCCAGTTCTATCTGTATCTGGGTTTCTTTGGTGCTCCGTTCTACTGTGGCTGTGCGTTGCGGCATGGCAGTACCCTCCTATTTTATTACAGTTTTTCAAAAGGTTGCGCAGCAAGCTTTTGCCATTAGAGTTTCTCAAAAAGCTGTGCAGCAGATTTTTATAAGATACTCCTATGCAGAGTAGATACTGTTATGCAGCGCTGATTATTCCCGTATTTATGCGCTACAGTTTGTTCATTTGCTGTAAAAACGCGGTTTTGGCGGCCACACCGGCCGTCATATTGGGGTGCTGGTAGGAGATGACAAAATCGGTGAGAAAGGCCGCCACCAGCACAAGCGCAATAACAATGCGCCATTTTTTGGGGATACGGTTTAACTGGTTATCCAGCACGGGGCCCATGAGGTAGATGCCGAGGGTGCCCGCAAAACCAAACACCAAAAGCCCTTCCAGGCATACCCGCCCGTTGATATTGAGGAAGTAACCCGTGTAATCCCACCATTTGGTGCCCTTAAAAACCTCTAGGAACCAGGAGGTGAAATACTCCACCGAGCCACACAGAACAATCACCAAAAAGAAGGTGAGAACGGGCCTATCCACAAAGCGGTGCAACAAAAGCAGCACAAGAGCGCCGCCAACGCCATAGATGGGCAGCCAGGGCCCGTACATGGTGCCACGGTTGATAAAGGTGCCGGTGGTAATGAGGTAATACAAAACCTCCCAGGCGTAGCCGATAAAGCAGAAGATGAAAAAAAGTAAAACTAAGTTTAAAATTGTGTAATGGCGGTGATAATCCACCGATAGCCAGTGGAAGCTTTGTTTGTCACTGGGGCAAAGGCGCTCTATGGGGTATTCCGCATCCACGCTTTTGGGCTGGTCCAGCGGGTGGTCGTTTAAAAAATTGGCCAGGGCGGGTTGCCGCGCCAGGGCGTTTTCTCGCAGTTGCATGTACAGTTCGGTACAGGTGGTTTTGTGGTAAGGCCCCAAAAAGAAAATTTCCAAAAGCCCAAACGACGCCATGGAAAGCAGATACCAGCCGATGAAGGAGAGGTCTAGCAGGAAATACTTCCACTTTTGGCCGTACATCAGCCTGCGGGAGAGGAGGATGGCGTCCCTGGCCCCAATGCTTGGGTTTTCGGCCACAATGTAGGGCACCAGCCGGTAAGAGTATAGCTTGATAAAGCCCCCTATGATGGTAAAAAACCACAGTACGGTGTACAGCGCGCGCAAAAACATCACGAGTGCAACCTTGCGCACCCGGCGTATTTTAAACACAAATAGAATGTGGTATACCTTTGTTTCGCAAAAGCGGCGGTTTTCCAGGTAGAAGCGGGTTTCGCCCACCTTTATTACATTGGATACAAAAACATAATACAAAAAACTGAGGATGGCCCCAATGGCTATGATGATGCTGGGCAGCACGCCATCTTTAAAGAAAAGCTGGTTCATGGCGTTTAACAGGCCAAAGATAAAAGAGCCCGAGGCGGTGGCGTTGTTGAAGATGGAAGCCAGCGCCCCGGCGTTTGCTTTGTTGTAATGGCCAAACTGCTGCCATAAAATCTCGTTTTGCTCAAAAATGCCGCGGGCCATCTCATTTACAATTTCGGTGTGGGTGGCCCCGGTGTAATCCAGTTGCTGAATATTTTGGCTAAACTCAAGCGGGCGCGCAAAACTAAGCCCACCGGCAACAGCCGTTAGAATAATACTTACAATGATGCAACGAAAGTAATGGGCCCTAAAGGCCTGCATGCCGCGCTTTTTAAGCTCTTTCCGATTCCAATCCATACCACTATTGTACCAAAAAAAAGGCCCTGTGCAAGTGCTTTTGCAAAAATGGAGGGCTGCACGGTAAAAATGGCAGGAAAATTTATGCGAGAATACGTTGTAAAAACAAGAAAGACAAATTATTTGAAGCACGAGGTATATTAAGTTTAGCAGTACCTTGACAATTGAGGTACTTAGCGCTATAATACACCTACAATCAAGCGTACGGGGGGAGGGGAAGAGAATTTGTCGATAACATTCGATTTAATACGGGGGCATACCGATGCGATTATCCTGGCAAGCCTTTGTACGGGAGATGGCTACGGCTACCAAATTAACAAGGATATTCAAAAGGCAACCGATGGCCAGTTTGAGATGAAGGAAGCCACCTTGTACACGGCCTTTCGCCGGCTGGAGCAAACCGGGCTGATACGCAGTTACTGGGGAAACAGTACCATAGGGGCCCGCAGGCGCTATTACAGCATAACCGACGCCGGGCGCGACGCCTACGCCGCCTACCGGCAGGAGTGGGAATATAGCAAGGCCATACTGGATAGGCTGCTGTACTAAGTGATTTTGTGTTACCAATAGGGAACGGAGGATAGAGAATGGACGGGAGAGAGAAGCTGCGGCAGCACATTGACGGGATATTTGAAGGGGCCCCACACAGCAGGGCCGCCTTTGATTTGCGCGATGAATTGCTTGCAAATTCGGTGGAGAGGTATGAGGATATGTTAAAAGCGGGTATGGACGAAGAGGCCGCCTACCAAAGCGTGATAGACAGTATTGGGGATGTGGATGAACTGATAGCCGCCCTGCCAAAGGATGAACGGCTGGAAAGCGAGATATTTCGGCAGGAAAACCGGGAGCGCTCGGCATTAATTACAACGGTTTCGGTGGGCTTGTACATTCTAGCGGGGGCGGCGTTTTTTATCGGCGCTGCAATGAGCGAATATCTAGGCAATGATTTAGCGGCTTTAATTGGCCTGATTGTGGCGGTGCTCATTTGCATTGTGCCTACCTGTATGCTGGTATACCATGCCAAAATGCATCCCAAGTACCAAAAAAGAAATGATACTGTGGTGGAAAACTTTAAAAGCTGGAGCAATGACAGCAAAAAGGCAAAACAGGTACATCGGGCTGTCTCGGGCCTTTTGTGGAGTATGACGGTGCTGGTGTACCTCTTGGTCAGCTTTAGCACCAACGCCTGGGATATCTCCTGGATTATCTTTATTGTGGCGAGCTGCCTGGAGGGCGCGATGAACCTGATTTACCGCCTGTGGGAGATGAAATAGATGAAACAAGTGATGATAGTGATGATTGTGCTTTTGGTGGTGATAGCGCTGGCAACCTGCGGCGTTTTGGCCCTGGCGCTGATAAAAGGCGGGGAATGGGGGGGCTTTTCGTTTGGAGGTACAACTACCCTTGTAAAAAGCAGCACCTTTTCGGCGCAGGAACTCTCCGAGATTGCCGTTGACTATCGGTCGGATTCAGTTACCTTTTTGCGCGGGAGCGGCAATGAGGTGGTGGTAGAGGAGTATATGTCAAGCCCCAGTGAAGAAAAACTGGCCAGAATCGATGAGGCAAACGGGCGGTTAAGCATCCGAGAGGGAGAGCGTCCGGTGGTTATTTTCTCCTTGTGGAGCCAATCCTATGTAAACATCTATCTGCCGGAGGGTTTTACGGGCGATTTGCGTGTGGCCACAAAAAGCGGCAGGCTGGCGCTGGAAGTTGACGTGAGGGTGAAAAGCCTGAGCGCCCAAAGCAGCAGTGGCAGCGTGTGTGTTCAGCGGGTGGAGAGCGAGGGCGAGGTGCTTTTGCAGAGCAAAAGCGGCCGGGTGCAAAGTGGGCCCATTGTGGCCGGGGGGGAGGTAGAACTGAGTGCCAGTAGCGGCAGCGTAGACTGCGAGAGCCTGGAGACCACCGGGGAGGCGCGCTTTACTTCAAACAGTGGCGGTATTAGAGGTGGGGCGATAACCGCCCAAACCCTTTTTGCCAAAAGCAGCAGCGGCAGTGTGCGTTTTGACAGGGTAAAGGCCGACTATGTAGAGGGGGAAAGCAGCAGCGGCAACGTAAGCTTTACCCGGCTGGAAGGGGAGTTTGCCCTGAAAAGCAATAGCGGTAGTATACGGGTGGAGGACGGCAGCGGCTTTGGCCGGGCCGAGAGCAGCAGCGGCACCGTGGCGGTGCGGCTGAATAAACTGGAGGGGGCCCTAGACCTTACGGCAAAAAGCGGTAGTGTGCAGTTGGCCCTGCCCAGTGGCACAGGCATGGAGTTTTGGGCAAGCAGCAACTCCGGCTCGGTAAAAACGCCGTTTGATGAGGAACTCAGCTACTCAAAAAATGGGAAAGAGGCACGGGGAAGTGTTGGAAGTGGAAGCCGCCATGAGGTGAACCTGCAGACCAGCAGCGGTAGCGTGCGGCTGGAGTGGGCTTAGCGTGTGGCTGGCAGGGGTAATTTAACGTAAAATAAGGCCCGCAAGGCTTTTGCCGGAAGCTTCCGGTAAAAATCTTGCGGGCTATTTCTGTGCGGTGCACGGGTCATAACCAAGTGTTATCCCAAAGGGTTTACAGCAAATGAACAAACGGTAGCGCATAAATATGAGAAAAATCCGGCGCTGCATAACAGCTTCTACTCCGTATAAGAGTTTCTTACAAAAACCTGCTGCACAACCTTTTGAGAAACTGTAATAAATACCGCCTTTCCCAATATGGCGTACCCTTCAGTACTCATCCGGCATATCCGCCAGTTCATCCAGGCGAAAAACCGGGCCGTCCACGCAGACGTAGCGGCGGCCGATGTTGCAGCGGCCACATTTCCCCAGCCCGCAGCTCATGCGCATCTCTAGGGTGGTGTAGATGTTTTGGGGGGCAAGGCCTTTTTGAAGCAGCGCCTCTGCGACCGCCTTTATCATCACCGGGGGGCCGCACACCAGTGCGCGTGTATCGGTGGCGTGGGGCGGGCCCTCCCCCAAAAGCCGGTGGGGCAGGCCGCTTTTGCCCGGCCAGCCGGGCAGGGGCTTATCTATGGTCAGGCTAAGGCGTAGGCCGGGGGTGTTTTGCCAAAGGTCGTAGTCATAGGCAAAGATATGGTCGCCCACCGTGCGGGCGGCCAAAAGCATCTCAATGGGGCCAAAGTTTTGGCGGGCGGCCAGTACGTTTTGCAGTAAAGGGCGCAGCGGGGCAAGGCCCAAACCCCCCGCCACAAACAGCAGGGGGGCGTTTTGCATCTCCTGTAGCGGAAAGTGGTTGCCAAAGGGCCCACGTAGCCAAACACTGTCCCCCGCATCCAGGGCGTGCAGCACCTCGGTAAAACTGCCGGTGCGTTTTACCGTCACGTCAAAGCTGCCATCGCCATAGGCGGCGGAGGAGAACCCAAAAGGGGCCTCGCCAGCGCCGGGTAGGCCAAGCTCCATAAACTGGCCGGGCAAAAAAGCCGGAGGCTCCCCAAAGGGCTGCAAACGGTAGGTTTTGATATCCAGGTGGGGGTTTTGCGTCTCCTGGGTAATGGCGAGAATGCGCATTTTGCGCGGCAGATACAGGTTCACTTACAGCACCTCGGCAATCTTGCGGGCCATTTCGGCAATGTCCACCCCGGCGGGGCAACTGCGGGTACAGCGGCCACAGCCCGTGCAACCGGGCAGGCCGTTGTTTTTGGGGATTGTGTAGTATTTGTGCAGCAGCCGCTGGCGGTAGCGCTGGTATTTTTGCGCGCGGGGGTTGTGCCCAGAGGCGTGCAGCGTGAAGCGGGGAGAGAGGCAGGAATCCCAGCAGCGGTAGCGGGTGATGGCCCCGTTTTGGGCCCCATCCCGAAAACCAAAGCAGTGACAACTGGGGCAGAGATAGGTGCAAAGCGAGCAGCCCAGGCAGTTTTGGGTTGCTTCCTCCCAGTCGATGGCCTCGAACAGGGCGGTCTCACTCGGGGCGTTGGTTAGCGCCAGGGTGTTTTTTGCCACATGAGGTACAGGGGGCTGCGCTGCGGTTGGGGGCGGCTCCATGCCATGGGCGGCAAGCACAGCGCGCCCGGCCTCGCTTGCGTGTACGGGCTGGTATCCCGTGGCTATACTTTCAAAAAACAGGTCGCAGTGGGGGGAAAACGTGGGGCTTATGCCAAGTTGGCGGCAAAAGCAACCGGGCTTTTCCTCGGCGCAGCCAAAACCCACCAAAAAACTTTGTGCCAGCCGCTGGGCAAACAGGGGGTCTTCACCCGGTGAGGCAAGCAAAACGGCCCGCAGCACAGCCAAACCCGCAAGGTCGCAGGGCTTGGCCCCTACCAAAAGCACCCCTTTTGCGGGCGCAAAGGGGATAAGTTCCTCCCCGCGCAGAGTGTATACCGGCTCGTTTTGGGGAAAGAAAAATTCTTTGGGGGAGGAGAGGGGGAGCCGGTCATCCAATATAAGTGTTTCGGCGCTTACCGGGCGGTATGCAAGGCGGCCGTCCCGCTCGCAGGGGCCCACCAGGCTGCGCCCTGTGGCAAGGGATGCCAGCAGGCCGCGCAGTGTTTCTTCCGATATCTCAGCCATCCTGCCCACCTCCATGGAAGCCCCTTTCGCCGTCGGCAGGGCTGTGGTTTTGCAGCGCGGGGCGCTCGTTAGGGTCACAGCCCGCCGTAAAGCCGTACTCCTCTTTGATGAACGCGGCGGCCGCACGGCGCAAAAAGGCCACATCCACCCCCAGCGCACAGGCTTCGTCGCAGGCGCCGCAGGCGGCGCAGCGGCCCGCAAGGTGCATGGCGCGGCCCAGGTGGTAGATCATTTTATCGCCAGGGCCGGGGTTTGCCGCCAAAAACCCCGCGTTGCCGCGCTGGGCAAAACATTCGGCGCAGCCGCAGCCGGGGCAGGCCTCGCGGCAGGCGTAGCAAAGGATGCACTTGTCCAGTTCCCGCCAAAAGCGGCCCTCGGCGATGTCGTTTTCTGTTTTGGCGGGCGGCTTTGGCGGCGGGCCATCTTGTGCTGGTGTATCGGTATCCTCCAGCAGCAGGTCATACAGGGGCGGGGCGGGGGCCTCGCAGCGGGCGCAGGCGGGCAGCAACGCGCCGCCCGCCCCCTGTATACCGGGGCAAGCAAAGCTGATAATAAACAGGTTTTCCCGCCGTAGGCGGTTTTCATTTAGCATAATGACCAAGGCCCGCACGTCGCAGGGCTTTGCCAGCACAGCCGTTTTACCGGGCAGGCTGGGCAGGTAAACGGCCAGGTGGGGGGTACAGCGGCTGTGCCACACAAAATTTTTCGCCTCTTCGGCTGTTTTAGCAAACAGGGGGCGGGCCGCTCCATTTGGCCCGGCGGGGCCAAAACCCAGCACGGTGTCCGCCTGTTTTTCGGCCAGAAGCTTTGCGGCCAGTGTACAAAACTGTATTTGTATCGTTTCAGGCATTACTCCGCCCCCTTTTCGGCCAGGCGGTTTGGGCCCAGGGCCTGCACCTGCTCTGTAAATTCGCGGGCTACCTCGGCAAAGCGCCGCCCCTCGCTGGCCGAAACCCAGGTAAAGTATACCCGGCTGGGGTGGATGCCCGCCTCGCACAGCAGCCGGTGCAACACAGCCAGCCGCCGCCGGGCATACAGGTTGCCCTCCAGGTAGTGGCAGTCTCCGGGGTGGCAGCCCGAAACCAGCACCCCGTCGGCGCCATCGGCCAAGGCTTTGATGATAAAAAGCGGGTCGATACGGCCTGAACAGGGCACCTGCAACACCCGCAGGCTGGGCGGGTACTGAAAACGGCTTGTGCCCGCCAAATCGGCCCCGGCATAACTGCACCAGCGGCAGAGAAAGGCCAGGATGACAGGCTGAAAAGAGGATGGTTCGCCACTCTCTTTCGGGGCGGGGGTTTGCTGCTGCATGGCTTCTCCTTTTAGTGTTGTAGGGGGCGTTTTTACTGTGTTCTAAGGCTGAGAAGCGCCGAAAGCTCGCTTAACACCTGCGCGGCGCCCCCGTCGGCAAGGTCTATGGCGCCACAGCGGCAGGCGGCGGCGCAACTGCCGCAGCCCTTGCACAGCACCTCGCTTACCTGGGCGGCCTGAGGGCCGCTTTGGGCTGCTTCTGCCAAGCTTATGGCCCCATAGGGGCAAACGGCTTTACAACTGCCACAGCCGCTGCAAAGGGCGGGGTTTACGCCGGCGGTTTCGCCCTCGGCCACCAGTTCTTCTTTGGCCAAAATGGTGGCGGCCCTGGCTGCGGCGGCCCGGCCCTGTACCACGGCTTCGCGCAGGGTGCGGGGGCTGTGGGCAAGCCCTGCCAAAAATACCCCTTCGGTGGCAAAATCCACCGGGCGCAGTTTGGCGTGGGCCTCTAAAAAGAAGCCGTCGGTATTCAGCGAAACCTTTAAAAGCTGCGCCAAACGGCGGTTGTTCTCTTTGTCCGGCTCCACTGCGGCCGCCAAAGAAAGCAAGCTGGGCCAGAGGGTGATGTCCCGGCCCAGGATGGGGTCAAACACCTCCACCCTAAGGCCGTTTGGCTCTTCGCTTACACGCGGGGGGCGCTCGTCCTCAAAGCGGATAAACTCCACCCCGGCGGCCCTTGCGGCGGTATAGTCGGCGTCGGCGGTGCCGTAGGTACGCATCTCGCGGAACAGGACGGTGACCTCGATGGAGGCGTCGTGCTGTTTGATGCGCAAAGCGTTGCGCACTGCCACCCCGCAGCACAACCGCGAACAGTAGGGCCTCTCCTCACAGCGGGAACCAGCGCACTGTATCATAACAATGCGGCGGATGCCGGAAAGGTCTTTGGCGGGGTCGTACAGGCGGTCCTCCAGCGTGCGGTGGGTGATGACAAATGGGTTTTGGCCGTAGAGGTATAGGTTCGGGGTGGCCTCCTGCCCGCCGGTGGCCACAATAATGGCCCCGCAGGCCGCGCTTTTTTCGCCTTCTGGCGTTTGGATGAAGCAGGTAAAATTGCCCACATGCCCCGTTAGCCCCGTTAGCTGTGAGCTTGGGTAAAAATGGCACAGGCCGCTGCTTTGCAATTCCTGCAGCATTTCCTCAATATGGGGCCACAGTGGCCGCCCTGCGCTGCTTAGGGCAAGCCTGCGGGCATTGCCGCCGTAGCGGGCCTCTTTTTCTACCAGGTGTACGGTGTGCCCCATGCGGGTAAGGTACACAGCCGCGGCCAGCCCGGCGGGGCCGCCGCCCAAAACCAGGGCGCTTGGCACAACCTCAAAGCGGCTTTGCCGCAACTGTTTTGCCAAAAACACACGGGCCACGGCCATGGAGACGAGGTCTTTGGCCTTTGCGGTGGCGCTTTGCCCCTCGCCGCTGTGTACCCAGGCGCATTGGTCGCGTATATTGGCCATGGCAAAAAGAGAGGGGGCCAGCCCCGCCGCCTCCAGTACACTGCGGAAGAGGGGCTGATGGGTGCGGGGGGTACAGGAGGCCACCACCACGCGGTTCAGGCGCTTTTCGGCTATTCGGGCGGCGATCACCTTTTGGGCGTCGGCCGAGCAGGAATAGACCGAATCCTCCACATGCGCCACAAAGGGCAGGCCCTCGGCATACCGGGCCAGGGCTGCAATATCAATTACGCCCGCAATATTGGCCCCGCAGCGGCATACAAATACCCCAATGCGCACGGGCTCCTTGGAGATATCACGCTGGGGCACGCTGGTAGGCGGGCGGAAGTAAGCGCCGTATTTGGCGTAGAGGTCGGTTTGGGTGTGGGCCACAAAGCGGGCGGCCCCGGCGGCCGAGGCGCTGGCCTCCACCACCGTTTCGGGGATATCCTTGGGCCCGGCCCCCGCACCGCAGGCAAAAAAGCCCTTGCGCTGGGTTTTGGGCGCGGGGAAGTCTTGCCCGCGGAAGAAATTATAGCGGTCGGTGGTGACGCCAAAGTTGCGGGCGATGGCGCGGTTATCGGCGCCGGGGCGCAGCCCCAGCTGCAATACCACCATGTCATAGCGGGCGCTACGCCTTTCGCCCGCCTCGCTGCAATAGTGTAAAATCACCTCGCCGGTTTCGGCGTCCCAGCTGCAGCCCGAGGCCCGGCTGCGGATGAGGCTGATAGGCCCGCGGGCGAGTGAATCCTGTACAAAGCGCTCAAAATCCTTGCCGTAGGCGCGCATATCCATGTAGTAGAGGTCGGCTTTTTCAAGGCCGGGCAGGTGCTCGGCCGTAATGGCGGCCGCCTTTACGGCCTGCATACAGCACACCGAGGAGCAATAATCGGCCCCGCACTGCGCATCGCGCGAGCCCACACAGTGCAAAAAGGCCACGCGTTTGGGCACCCTGCCGTCCTCTGGCCGCACAAGGTGGCCCCCCACCGGCCCCGAGGAGGAGAGCATACGCTCGTAGGCGAGGTTTGAGATGACGCCGGGTATATGCCCAAGGCCATAGGCTGGGGGCACTTTTGTGGTGATGTTGCAGCCGGTTGCCACCACAACAGCCCCTACCTCCAGCTGGTGTAGGCGCGGCTGCTGGCCGTGAAGGATGGCCCCCGAGGTGCAGGCCTCCTGGCAAAGGCGGCACTCACTGCACACCGAACAGTCCAGGCAGCGGGCGGCCTCTTTTTGTATGTCACTTTCGGCATAGCCCGCTTCACACTCGGCAAAGCTTAAAAGGCGCTGGGCGGCGGGTAAGGCGGGCAGGGCCTGCCGTTCTATGTGGCGCGCCCCCTTAAAGTTTACCGCCTCATAGGGGGTTTGGGGCAAAAGGGTCTCCTCGGCAAGGTACTTTTCCCCCAAAAAGCGGCGTATGGCAAGGGCCGCCCGGTTGCCATCGGCAATGGCCTCAATCACCGTGGCGGGGCCGCGCAGCATGTCGCCGCCGGTAAAAATTCCCGCTTGTTCGGCGGCTTTTGGCAGGGCGCCGCCGCTGCCATGGTAGCGGGGCAGGGTATCGGGCAGGCCATCTTCGTCCACCATCTGGCCCACGGCGGTAATCAGGGTGTCGGCGGCCAGGGTAAAGTCACTTCCGGGCAGGGGCTCTGGGCTGCGCCGCCCCGTGGCGTCGGGCGGGCCCAGGGTGTTGCGGCGGCAGCAAAGCCCGGTAAAGGCCCCGTTTTGGCGCAGCACCGCAAGCGGGGCCACAAGCTCCAAAAGCTCTACGCCCTCTTCTTCGGCAAAACGCAATTCTGTTTGGGCGGCGGGTATCTCGGCGCGGCTGCGCCGGTATAAAAGGCATACCTCTGCGCCCAGGCGGCGGGCGGCTCGCGCGGCGTCTATGGCCACGTTGCCCCCGCCAATCACGGCCACTTTTTTCCCCAGGCTTGGGCGCGTCCCCCGGTTTACGTCGCGCAAAAAATGCAGGCCGGATACGACCCCCGCCCCGGCCTCGCCGCGCAGGCCGCACGGGCGGGGACGCTGTGCGCCTATGGCTACAAAAATGGCCTCGTAGCCTTCCTCTTTCAGGCTTTGCAGCGTAAAATCCTTCCCCAGCCGCTTTTGGTTTTGGATGCTTACCCCAAGGCTTTGCACCAGGGCAATCTCCTCGTCCAAAATGGTCTTATCCAGCCGAAAATCGGGGATACCGTAGCGCAGCATCCCACCGCTTTTTTCCTCACATTCAAATACCTGAGGGCGGTAGCCGGCCAGGGCCAGTTGGTAAGCGCAGTTTAGCCCGGCGGGCCCGGCCCCCACAATGGCAATTTTTTGGGGCTTTGCCTCGGCGGTAAGGCCAAAAAATCCGGGGTCCTCACCGCTTTGGCGGGCTACATCGGCCAAAAAACGTTTTACCCCCGCAAGGCCCAGGGGGGCGTCCAGGTAGCGGCGGGTACACTGCGCCTCACAGGGGTGGAAGCATACCCGCCCCAGCACCCCGGCAAAGGGGCTGCAGCGGCGCACCACTTTTAAAGCCTCTGCATAGCGGCCACGGGCGGCCAGGGCCATGTAACCGTGGGCGTCCATATGGGCGGGGCAGCCTGTTTTACAGGGGGAAGCGCCCCGCTTTTCAATTACGGCCTTGTTGGGTACGGCCTGGGGGTAGGGCTTGTAGATGGCCTGGTGGCTGCTGTAGCCTTGATCAAAGGCATTTTCGCGCTGGATGGGGCAAACGGCGGTGCAGTCATCGCAGCCCTTGCATTTTTCCTCGTCCACATAGCGTGGGTTTTGGCGGATAACCGCCGTAAAGTGGGGGGCATTGCCGCGCAGTTCCACCAGTTCACTAAGGGTTAACAGGCAGATGAGGGGGTGGTTTGCACAGGTGGTAAGCTTTGGGGCCAGGATGCAGGCCGAACAATCGCCCGTGGGGAAGGTTTTGTCCAGTTCGGCCATCCGCCCGCCAATGCAGGGGGCGGGGTCCACCAAAAACACCGGTACGCCCATCTCGGCAAGGTCGGTGGCGGCCTGGATGCCCGCAATGCCGCCCCCCAGCACCAAAACAGGCTTTTTCATCGTTTGGCCCCCTCTGCCAGCAGGCTGTTGATGGCGTCTAGGCGCTGCCTGCGGGCGGCTTCGTCCAGCCTTTGCACCTCGGCGGCAAGGCCCTGCGGGCGTAGGCCATCCTCTACAGCCATCTCGCGCAAAGCGCGCAGTACATCGGCAAAACGCACGTCCTGCGGGCAGTGGGCCACACAGGCATGGCACTGGTTACAGCGCCAAAGGGCATCATCCAAAAGCAGTTCTTCCCCATATCCCGCCAGTATCAGGCGCATCATCCGCCGGGGGCTGTAGCTCGGGTCAAGTTCGCTAACAGGGCAGCAGGACGTACAGGTGCCGCACAGCACACAGCGTAAAAGGCGCTCGCCGCCGGGGCGGGCGCTAAGGCGCATTTTAAAATCGGGGTCGCGGGGGGTATTTGCCCTATCTATCATGGTGGGAACTCCTTTTGTAAAACTCCTCTGTAAAGATAAGCCCAGATGTGCCCCAGGGGCGTCAATCCCCTCGGGCTGGCCGGATGCAATATCATGTATCTATAAGTAAGCGTCAATCCCCTGCAACCCGCTTTGGCGGCGGGGGCTCAGTCTCACTGTATCCAGGGCGGGGGCGGCAATAAACAGAAGGGGTGCCCCGCGGGGTCTTTCATAACCCGCCAGCCCTCCTCCAGCTGAATGTCAGACAGGCTTGCGCCACAGAGTAGGGCATATTTTACAGCCTCTTCCACATTTTCAACATGAAAATCCAAATGGGCCATCTGCTGCTGTTCCCTTTTGGTGGCAGGCCACACAGGCGGCATAAAGTCATCCACCTGCTGAAAGGTAATCCAGGTGGGAAATCCGCCCTGTTCGGTATTTGCCAAAACGGTAAATTCCTCTCCGGGGAACCTTGTCCAGCCAAGCAGCTTCTCATAAAATTGGGATAATTCGTCCGCATGATCAGAATCCAAAACGACATTCCAGCCTACCAGTTTTAGCGCCATATCCTGTGTACCTCCACGCATGTGTGTTTGTGTTCTGGGTGTTCCGGTGGAAAAGCCTCCCTGTGCTTTTTGTGAAATCTGCCAAGCAAATCTGCTCGGCACTTTGGCCACGCTTCTTTGTGCGGTATTGCCCTAAGAGAAACGGGCGGATTATAGAGAGGCTGGCCGGGGCAAAAAGCCCCCGCGCTCTGCCAGTTTTGGCACAATTGATTCCCAGCCTATGGCCATAAGGTGCAGCCCCGCCACCCCCTCAATGCCGCGCAGCGCCCCCAGTAAGTCCAGGGCGATATTCTGCCCTTCCCCGGCCTTGTCCTCGGCTTTCTCCATCCGTTTTAAAAGGGCTTCGGGGATATCCATACCCGGCACACGGGCGGTCATCTCCAGCGATTTTTGGGTTTTGTTCACCACAACCCCCGCCAGGATGTGAGCCCGTTTGTGCAGGCCGCGCGCACGCACCTTTTCCATCCAAACGGCAAAGCGTTCCAGGTTGTAAATGGCCTGGGTTTGTACAAAGCGGGCCCCGGCGTTTATCTTTTTTTCCAGCCGTATCAGCTGCAATTCCTCGGGCCCGGCAAAGGGGTTTGCTGAGGTGCCCAGGTACAGCGAAACGGGCTCTTTCAGCTTGGCTCCGCCAATGAACTCCCCTTCGGCGCACATCCGCGTAAGGGCTTGCAAAAGCTGAATGGAATCCACATCATAGACGTTTTTGGCCCCTTTTTGGTTGCCAAAACTCTGGTGGTCGCCCGAGAGAACCAGCACATTGCGCAGCCCCAGGGCGTAAGCGCCCAGCATGTCACTTTGCAGGGCAATGCGGTTGCGGTCGCGGCAGGTTAGCTGCACCACCGGCTCCATCCCCTCGTCAAGGGTCAGTTTTGCCGCGGCGATGCTGCTCATCCGCACCATGGCGGTTTGGTTATCGGTAATATTGGCGGCGTCTACAAAGCCGCGCATACCGCGGGCCTTTTTTTGTATGTTGGCCGCGCTGCCGCTCATGGGGGGGCCAATTTCAGCCGAGAGGGAGAAAATACCGCTCTCCAGCGTTTTTTGAAAATGGGTTTTCTCTTCCGGCATCCCTGTCTCCTGTGCGCTCATTCTTCGCTTTGGGCCACATCGGCCCGGTGTATGCTGCGTACCTGGCCGCCCACGGCGCTTTGCCAGTTGCGCACCTCGTGTATAGTAAGCAGTTTTTCCGCCTGCCCCAGGCGCTGTAGTCGCTCGTAAATCAGTTGCCAGGCGCAATCGGTGCCGCTGTCCACTTCGCACAGGCCGTTTTGGCTGCCGCCACAGGGACCGTTAAAGTGGCTTTTGGCACAGCGGGCCACGGGGCAGATGCCGCCGGTGGCTTCCAAAAGGCAGTTGCCGCAGCCCTGGCACATCTCCGTCCAGTAGCCAAGCTCACGGTTCACCCCCAAAAAGCTGGTGTTTAGGGCGGGCAGTACCGGTGTATTGGGGAATTTTTCGGCCAAAAACTGCACCCCCGCCCCACAGGCCAAAGAGAGGATGGCCCCTGCCCTGGCAAGGGTGGGGCGGCTGGCTTCTATAAACTCAGTGTCGCACTGGCGTATCTGCTCCAAAACGTCAATCTTCTGCGCGCGCCCCTCGCCTTGGGCGGCCAGCCGCAAAAGGGAGGCAAGGCGCTGCGCCTCTTTCTCCCCGCCCGAAAGGCAAACGGCCACACAGCCCCCGCAGCCCACCACAGCCAGCGCCGGGTAGGCACATACTGCGGCCAGAATTTCCTCTAAAGGTTTTAGTTCGGCTACTATCACGGCTGCACCTCCAAAGCGGTGTGGTTGCTTGCATCCTCGTGCAAAAAGGCCAATAGTTGCTGTTTTAACAAGAGTGGCATGGCGTGGGAACTTTGCAGGTGCCGCACGCGGTTTTGTGCTAGGCCCAGGGCGGCCAGCATATCGGCAAGGCGGGCGCACTGCCGTTTTGCCCGGCTGCTGCCCTCAAAATGGCGGCAGGCGCCCTCTATGCAGGTGGCAACCAGCACTTTTTGGTACTGCAAAAGCCCCTGGCTTATCTCCTCAAGGCCCAGGCTGCCGCCGCAGGGCAGGCAGCGCAGGCTAATCTGCGCTGCGTCAGCTTCGCTAAGGCCAGCCAGTACGGTTTTCATGGCCAGCGCGGCCGAATTTTCACAGCAGAGGCAGAGCAGCGCGCCGTTTTTTGCCTCGGGCGGCGGGGCGCTTTCCTCTTTCGGCAGAGGCTTTGCCCCAAGGCGAATGGCATTGCCGGGGCAAAGGGGAACACAGTTGCCGCAGCCCTGGCAGGCGCTTTGCAGGCACTCCATCTGGCGTTTATCCCCGGCGGGCTGCAACGCGGCGTGGGGGCAGGCGCGGTAACAAGTGAGGCACAGCGCGCAGCGCTCGCCCATAATGTTGGCGGTTTCGCCTTGGGTGGCGGCCATTTCCGCCGTGGGCAGGGCGGCGGCAATATAGCGCAGCCCGTCGCTCAGGCGCTCCTCAAAAAAGCTTGGGCCAAGCTGAAACACCCCCTTGCGGGAGGTGCACACCGCGGGCAAAAAATAGACGTCTTTTGGCAGGCGGCCGGGGCTTTGGGGCCAAAGGCGCAAAGCGGCCCGGCAGTGGTCGTAGGCTTCGCCCGTGCGGCGGCCGCCATCCGCAAACAACAGGGCGGCCTCCAGGCGGGTTTCAAGCACGCCGTCGTTGCCCAAAAGGGTAAAACCACCGCTTTTGGGGCGGTGCTGTACAACAAGTTGTTCGTAGTGCATGAATACGGCCCCGGCCTCCCGCGCACGCAGGTAAAGCTCCTCGCAGCCGCGCTCGGCCGTGCGGATATAACGGGCAAAAAAATACACTTGGTATTTTTTGCGCGCAAGTGCCTCGGCGCTTGTCAGGGCGTACCAGTTGGCCCAGGAGGTGGCTTCTTCGTCGTAATCCAGCAAAAAGGCCACGGCCTGCCTGGGGGCCAAGGCGGCGCAAAGAGATACCTTATCCTCGGTGTATAAACTTTGTGCCGCCACACCGCCAAACTGTGGTGGTGCGGGGTTAGGCGGCTGGGTAAACAGAACAAAATCAGCCGTTTCTTCGCCCGTTTGCAGCGCGGCGGTGAAGGCGCCCGCCTCCCCCCGCAACTCCCGCAGGGCAAATACATCGCCAAGGGTGCGCATAGTGTGGCCGCGCGCGGTAAAAAAGGCCTCTGCCGAGGCGTTTAGGGGGCTATCGCCCAAAATTAGCCCCCTCATAAGGCAAGCCCCCGGCCGCCCTGCAGGCCTGCCAAAATTTCCATGGCTACGCGCTGGGCGTCGGCGCAGGCCTCCTCAATGCGCATGGGCCTGCGGGCGCAGCCCGCCACAAACAAGCCGGTGGCCATGGCGTCGGGGCCTGCGTCTAAAAAGCCGTTCGCATCCTGCGAAAGGCCCACAATCTCAGCCAAATGGGCGTTTGCAGCGGGGGGGTGAATGCCCTCGCTCAGCACAATCATATCAAAAAAACGTCTGCTAAGGCCGTTTTCGGGGTGGTCAAACACTACGGCGGCGGGCGGGCCCAGTTGCAGGGCTGCGGGGCGGCTGGGTATCAGCTCTGCGCCCAGTTCGGCCAGCTCCCGCAGCCAGTGCCCCTCGGCAACGGCCTGAATTTCCATGTAAAAATAGGCGATTTCACACTGTGGGTAATACTGCCGTACCAGCCGTGCGGCCCGCGTGGTGTAGGCGCAGCACACGCGGGAACAGTAGAAGCTTTCCTCGTGCACATCGCGCGAACCAAAGCAGCCGATGAAGGCAAGGCTGGCTGGGGGTTTTTCAAACAAAACCCCCTCGGTGCGCCTACATAACAGTTCCTCCAGTTTACTGCCCAAAAGCAGGCCGGGGGCCGCCGGGGGGCCCTCCACCTGCAAATGGGCCGTGTAGCCCCTGCCGCCGCCCTCAAAGCCCGTTGCCACCACCACGGCGGCCAAGCGGCCAAACTGCTGCGGGCCGTTTGGGGTGCGCAATAACACGGTGTAATCCCGCATTCCGCCGCGTATATCCCAAATTTCGCTTTGTAAAAAAACTTGGATGAGCGGGTGGCTTTCCACCCTTTCCCACAGCCCGCCGGTGAGGCAGACCCCACAGTTTTGACAAACTTCGGTGGCCTTGCAGCCATAGTGCCGGGCCCTACCCCCCGTGGCGGGGGCCTTTTCGGCCAGCACCACGGGCACCCCGCCATCGGCCAAAACCGCCGCCAGGGTACAACCGGCCACCCCAGCCCCCAAAATAAGAACACGGGGGCTTAGGGAAGCTTGTTTTTGGGCGGTTTTGAGCATGGGGGGGTACTCCTTAAAAAATACAGAATGCGGGCAAAACTAGGGGAGGCAAGCCATAATTATAACCCTTTATCTACTTAATAGTATAGCACAAACCAAGGCTGGATACACTTCCTCTGGGGAAAAGTGGCGGGGCTTGACTTTGTTAATAAAAAACCAGGAGGCTCCCTCTTGCATTTTGGGAAAAGTGTGGCATACTTTATAGTATGTTGCGTAAACCAAAGGGAATGCTATACAAAAAATGTAACGTAGAGAGGACGGAGTGCAAAATGGGTTTTAAATCGGACATTGAAATTGCGCAGGAGACAACCATGAACCCAATCAGCCAGATAGCTGAGGGCCTTGGCATTGACGAGAAGTACATGGAGCCGTATGGCTTTTATAAGGCCAAGGTGGATGACGCCTTGCTGGAAGCCAAGAAGGACACAAAAGACGGCAAGCTGATTTTGGTGACGGCCATTACCCCCACCCCTGCGGGCGAGGGCAAAACAACCACCAGTGTGGGCTTGGCCGACGGGCTGCGCGCCATTGGCAAAAAAAGCGTTGTTGCCCTGCGGGAGCCAAGCCTTGGGCCGGTTTTTGGAGTAAAGGGGGGCGCTGCGGGGGGCGGCTACGCCCAAGTGGTTCCCATGGAGGATATCAACCTGCATTTTACCGGGGACTTCCACGCCATTGGCGCGGCCAACAACCTTTTGGCCGCCATGCTGGATAACCACATCTTCCAGGGCAACGCCCTGGGCATAGACAGCCGCCGCATCACCTGGAAACGAGCGGTGGATATGAATGACCGGCAGCTGCGCTTTATCACCGACGGCCTGGGCGGCCGCGTAAACGGCGTGCCGCGTGAAGACGGCTTCGACATCACCGTGGCCAGTGAGGTAATGGCCATCCTCTGCCTTTCAGAGAGTATTACCGACCTGAAAGAGCGCCTTGCGCGCATCATTGTGGGTTACACCCGCGAGGAAGTGCCCGTTACAGCCGGGCAGCTAAAGGCCGAAGGCGCCATGACGGCCCTGTTAAAAGACGCCATCAAACCCAACCTGGTGCAGACGCTGGAACACACCCCGGCCTTTATTCACGGCGGGCCTTTTGCCAACATTGCCCACGGCTGCAATAGCGTAATGGCCACCCGCATGGCCCTGAAATTTGGCGATTATGTGGTGACGGAGGCCGGCTTCGGCGCAGACCTTGGCGCCGAGAAATTCCTGGATATCAAGTGCCGCGCCGCGGGGCTGCGGCCCTCGGCGGTGGTGATTGTGGCCACCATTCGCGCGCTGAAACACCACGGCGGCGTGCCCAAAGACGCTTTGGGCGAAGAAAACCTGGAGGCGCTGGAAAAGGGCCTGCCAAACCTGTTGCAACATGCCGCCAACGTGAAAAACGTGTTTGGGCTGCCCTGTGTGGTGGCCGTGAACAGCTTCCCCACCGATACCGCTGCCGAACACAAGTTACTGGCCGATAAGTGTAAGGAGCTGGGCATCAACGTGGCGCTTAGCGAGGTTTGGGCCAAAGGTGGCGAGGGCGGCAAAGCCCTGGCGCAAGAGGTTGTGCGGCTGTGCGAAGAGGACAGCGGCAACTTCCAGTACTGCTACGAACTGAGCGACAGCATTGAAGAAAAACTGAACAAGATTGTGAAAAAGGTGTACCACGGGGCCGAGATGCAGCTTACCCCCGGCGCCGCAAAGCAGATGAAGCAACTGGAGGGCCTGGGCTTTGGCAATCTGCCCATCTGCATGGCCAAAACCCAGTATAGCTTTAGCGACAACCAAAAACTGCTGGGTGCGCCCCAGGGCTTTACCCTTACGGTGCGCAATTTGAAGGTGAGCGCGGGTGCCGGGTTTATTGTGGCCCTCACCGGCGATATCATGACCATGCCCGGCCTGCCCAAAGTGCCTTCGGCCGAGAAAATTGACCTGGATGCAAACGGCAAAATTACCGGTTTATTCTAAGGCAACACCGCACAAAGCTGAAACAGCCGCCCTGGGGGAGTGAACTGCCCCCAGGGCGGCTGTTTGTTTCTGCTTTTTTGAAAAGGTATGCAGCGCCTGATTTTTCCCGTATTTGTGCGCTACAGTTTGTTCATTTGCTGTAAACCTGCTCTTGCTCGGCGCTTGCTGTGTAAAACATTTGTTCAAATGCTGTAGTTAGCCATATCTGCCAAATTTCATCCTTTGCCCGGCAGTTAGAAAATAAATGAACACGTTCATAAAAGCTTGACAATAGCGGGAAATGGGATATACTATAAATGAACATGTTCAATTAACCCCAGGGGGGATACCATGCGCAAGAAAGACGAAAACCTGCGGGAACATTTGCTGGCGTGTGCACGCGAGCTTTTGGCGGGCGAGGGGCCTGGCGCTCTGAGTATTCGGGCCATTGCCAAAAGTGCCGGGGTGGCAACGGGTACGGTGTACAACTATTTCAGCAGTAAGGAGGATATGCTACTGGCCCTGACCGAAGAGTATTGGCAGGACACCCTTAGCCAGTTGCGGCAGGCGGTACAGTGCGAAGACTTCCCCATACAGGTAGAGGCCATTTACCATTTTCTCAAGGGTCGTATCACCCGCTCGGCCGGGCTGTTGATGGCCAGCCTGCGCGGGGCGGAACAGGACGGTCGGCAGCGGATGCAGCAGATGCAGGCCGTGCTGCAAAACTACCTTGCCGAACTTTTGCAAAAAGACCCAAAGGTGCAAAGCGACATTTGGGATGAAACCTTTACCAAAGAGGCCTACCTCAGTTTTGTAAGGAGGAACCTGGTGATGCTGCTGGGCAGCGGCGCGCCGGATATCCACTTTTTTAGCGAACTGATTCGGCGTACTATATACTAAAACACACCAAGAAGAAAAAGAATGCCAAAAAGAAAAAAGCGAAAAAGGAAGGGAAGAATAGATGGCACAAGCACTGGTAGAGACTATTTTTGATGTTTGTTACCTATTTATGGTGGTGCTGGCGGGCATTTGGATGCTGGCCAAAGGTGGGCGCGACCCGCTTGTAAAAAAGTTTGGCATGATGGCCGTGCTGCTGGGCGCGGGGGATGCCTTTCATCTGGTACCGCGCATGGTGGCGCTATGGGGCAGCGGGCTTGAGGCAAACGCCGCGGCGCTGGGTGTGGGCAAACTCATCACCTCCATCACCATGACGGTATTTTACCTCATTTTGTACTATATTTGGCGCGAGCGTTACCACATTGAGGGCAGAAAAGCCTTAAATGCCTGGATGTGGGGGCTTACCATACTGCGTGTGGGCCTTTGCCTTTTGCCCCAAAACAACTGGCTTAGCTACCGCCAGCCGTTGTTTTACGGCATTTTACGCAACATTCCCTTCGCGGTTATGGGTGTAATGATTATTGTGCTATTTGCCAAAGAGGCAAAAAGGGCCGGGGACAGCGTCTTCCGTTTTATGCCGCTGGCCGTGGGGCTCTCGTTCGGGTTCTACATCCCAGTAGTGCTATTTGCCGAGGCCATTCCCCTTTTGGGAATGCTGATGATACCCAAAACCCTGGCCTATGTGTGGGTGGTGCTGATGGGATGGAAACTATATAAACAGGCAAATACAAAAATAGGAGTGAGCAAAGTATGATAGTAAAACGGTATGCAAACCTGGCTTTTTTGTACGCAATTTTGGCAATGGTGTTTGGGGTGTTCTACCGCGAATTTACCAAGATGATTGGGTTTACCGGGCCCAAAACCAACCTCTCGGTGATGCATGCGCACTATTTGATGCTGGGGATGTTCTTCTTTTTGGTGATTCTGATACTGGAAAAACTCTACGCGCCCTCCGAGCAAAAGCTGAATAAGCCCTTTTTCATCTGTTACAACATTGGCATAAATATTACGGCAATTGGCTTTTTTGCGAGAGGGCTTACCCAGGTTTTATACCCGGATACCCTGAGCAAAGGCCTAAGCGCGGCCATATCGGGCATTGCGGGTATTGGGCATGTGCTTTTGGGCGTGGGTATTGTGCTGTACTTTATTGCGCTGCGCAGGCAAATTGCAACAAAGGCACAAGGGTAAAAAGCTAAAATAAGCAAACAAAGCCCGCGGCATAGCGGGCTTTGTTTGCAATAGGAGGGGTAAAGATGAAAATAGCAGAAGTGAAAGAGAGAACGCCCGAATGACTGGCGCAGCTTTTACAGCAAATGAACAAACTGTGGCGCCTGATTTTTCCCGTACTTATGCGCTGCTGTTTGTTCATTTGCTGTAAAAAACGCCAAAGGCCCCTTTCCCAGTGCGGGGCCTTTGGCTTGGTTGCTGAATGATTGCGCATTGCAGAGGAATTTTTACAAATAGTGGAAAAACTCAGCCCTGCTGCCGCAAATACAAAAGCGAGCAGGGCTGAGTTTTTGTTGCATAAAGTATATGGAACATTTAGGTAAGTTTTTTATTCGTAATCAAACGGCCACCAGAGGCCAGCGCCTGGCATCGAATGGCCAAGAGAGGGGCTTTGTTGTAAACTTTACTGCACCTCAGTGATACCCGATAATTCATAATATTTTATCCCAAATACAGGTGTAATTCTTAGAACAAAACCATTCCGGCAAACCTCGCTCAACTGGATAAAAAGGCACCCAATCAGTCACATGATATTGTTCATATTGGCCGAGATCTGCAAGGGGATGCACGCCGGTATATTCAACAAAACAAACATAAACACTGGTGGAAAGATCAAAGTTGGCGCTATACCCGCTTGGGGGTACATTTCCAACAAGCAACACCTCTGTTGCTTGTTCCGAAGGGTCAAACAACCCGTTTTCATCCCCAATGATGTGCCAATCTGTTGGGGGGCCTGTTCGCGTCTTTACAATAAGTACATTTTCTGAACCACCAAATTTATCTATAGAGTACACAGGTTTTAATGGGATTTTAAAAAGCACCACATAAGCGCCTAGAATAGTAAGCAGTAATAAACAGAATTTTAAGAGTGTTTTACTTTTCAACTAATGCGCCTCACAATCACCCGGGCAAACAAAACCCAGTAAACCATCAAAATACAGTTCAGTGCCCAGCTATGATGCTGACGTTTTACTGTACCTCCTCTATATAGCTAACCCCAGGCCCTGCGTGCAGGGTGCCCAAAACCTCGCTGTGGCGTGTGGGGAGCGAAAGTTCCGCCGTAAATAAAATATTGAAAAAACTGTCTCCATTTTGCTTTGTGCGCTGCATTTGAATATTGGTAATTTCAATGCCATGGCTTTGGGCATATTCCACAAAGTCTGAAAAACGGGCGGCTGTGTCAAACTCCATAAACAAATCAATGCTGCGGGCGTGGCTGCGGATGTGTAAATCCAGTTTTTCCAGTGCGCCCATTACCAGCAGCACCACAAGCCCGCCCAAAAGGGCCCCCTCATAAAAGCCGATGCCCACGGCCAGCCCGCAGCAGGCAGCCGTCCACAGCCCGGCGGCCGTGGTGATGCCGCGTATTTGGTTTTTGCCCGTAATGATGATGGTGCCCGCGCCCAAAAAGCCGATGCCGGAGATGACCTGCGCGCCCAGACGCACGGGGTCGGAGATATGCCACTGCTGAAAAACAAACTGGTTTGTCATCATAACCAGCGCTGCGCCCACACACACCAGCGTGTAGGTGCGTATACCGGCGGGGCGGTTTTTTAGGCCCCGCTCCAGCCCCAGCAACAGGCCAATGCCAATGGCAAGCAGAATGCGCAGGCTGATGGAGAACAAATTGATGTCCCGCAAAAATCCCATGGCCATTCCCCCTGTGTTTTTTATTTGCCGCCCGCAGCATTGCAAAGCGGGCGCTTTTCTTTTATCATAGCATAGAAGGGTGTGGTTTGCACCTTTCTATTTCGCCTTAAAAAATACATATTATTTGGAAATAAAGAGGAAAAGAGTATGCTGTATCTCGAAAGCCCATCCACAAACCCGCACTTTAACCTGGCGCTGGAAGAATACGTGTTTGAAAAACTGGACCCCGGCCAGGATTATTTTATGCTTTGGCAAAATGACAACGCCGTAATTGTGGGCAAATACCAAAATTCGGCCCGCGAGGTGGATATGCGCGCGGTGGAGGAGCGGGGCATACGCGTGGTGCGGCGGCTTTCGGGCGGGGGGGCCGTGTACCACGATATGGGTAATTTAAATTTTACCATCATCACGGCGGCAAAACAGGCCGAAAAATTGAACTTTGGCTTTTTTGCAACACCCTTAATTGCCACCCTGGCCCAGTTTGGGGTAAAGGCCCAGGCAACGGGCCGCAATGATATTACGGTGGAGGGGGCCAAATTTTCGGGCAATGCGCAGTATAGCAAGCGGGGGCGCATTATGCACCACGGCACCATTTTGTATAACTCCGATTTAAGCGTGTTGGGCAAGGTGCTGCGCCCGAGGCCGGATAAGTTTGCCGATAAAGCCGTACAAAGTGTGCGAAGCCGGGTTACAAACCTAAAGCCCTACCTTGGGGAGGTAAGCCTTGTAGAGCTGAAAAAGGCCTTTGCCGCCCAGATGGATAAAGAAAATGGCCTTAGCCCCCGCACCCTTACCGAGGCCGACCTTGCTGCGGCGCGGGAGATTGCCGCCGCCCGCTATGATACCTGGGACTGGAACTTTGGCAAAAGCCCGGATTATCTGGCCGAGAAATGCCGCCGCTTTGAGGGCGTGGGAGAGATAGAACTGCATTTTACGGCAGAGGACGGGCGGATAAGCAGCTTTACCACCTATGGCGATTATTTTGGCGAAGGAGCTGGCGACGAACTGCAAACGCGTGTTGTGGGCGCAAAAGCCCAACACGCCGCACTGCTGCAAGCGCTGGAAGGGCTGAACTTGGACCGCTACTACCATGGCCTTACAAAGGAAGATTTTGTAAAGCTGTTTTGTGAATAGCCGGCAGCTAGCCTGCGGCATAAAATAAAAAGCTATAAAGCCGCCCCAGCACACTGCCAAAAGTGTGCTGGGGCGGCTTGCTATTTTATGCGGGTAATGCTATTTTCTGCGCTATTTATTACAGTTTCTCAAAAGGTTGCGCAGCAAGCTTTTGAGATTAGAGTTTCTCAAAAAGCTGTGCAGCAGGTTTTTGTAAGAAACTCTTATACAGAGTAAAAACTGTTATGCATCGCTTAATTTTTCTGTATCTATGCGCTACAGTTTGTTCATTTGCTGTAGCGTGCTATCTTCCGCTTTGAGTGCGGATGGCTTCAATGATGTTGTGGCCTTGCAGCCGGTGAATGGCCGAGAGTGTGGTTCCCCAGGTGATGCCAAAAACCCCCAGCATACACAGCAGTACCGAAAGCCAGGGCAGTTCATAGGGGATGGGGAAGAGGGCCCGGATGGGCAGGTTTAGGAGGTAGCTTAGGGCAATGCCGATGGGTACGCCCAGCACAAGCGCTTTTAACGAGCAGAGGACGCTTTCCAACGCCAGCATTCGCTTTAGGCCGCCCGGCGTCATGCCCACGCTTTGCAAAACGGCAAACTCGCCGGTACGCATCAGCACGTTGGCAGACATGGTGCTTACCACATTGGTAAAACCAATCAGCATTAGCAGCGCCACAAAACTGTACAGAAAAACCGTTACCAGCACAATGGCCAGGTTCATCACCTTGAGGTAATCGTCCATTTTATACACACGGGTGTTAAAGCCATTCTCCATATACTCGGCATTTTCGCCCTCAGGGAACACCTCGGCCATTACACCGTTTGCATAGCGGATAAATTCCGCCTCATCGTCCGGCGTGGAGTACCAGGAGAAGCCGCGTACCTCCGCTTGTGGAACCACCAGCCGCAGGGGGTTTGTGTTGAAATAGAACAGCTCTTTTGGGATATCCTCTAGCAGCAGCACCCCATCAATCGCCACTTCTTGCAGGCTTCCGTCCGCCTTGCGTAAACTGGCCGCCTGCAGGGCGGGAAGATAGGGGACAATGTTTACTAGGTTGCCACCATCATTATAACGGTAGTGGTTTAGTAGAATGGTGGAGCCTGTAGCCACGCCTGCTTTATCGCAAAGAGCCTCATAGTGGCCTACGTCCAGCAGAATGAGCTCCACGGGCAGCTCGTAGCCGTCCTGTTCCGTATCCGCCAAAACCCCCCGCATCTCGGCGGAAAGGGCCTCTGCGGGCAAAACCGTATGATAGTTGTCTAGGTCCAGCCCCAGGCCAAAAACGTCTTTTCCATCGTATTCTTTTAGTTTTTTGGCCACCAGGTTGCCAAGGCGCTCGTCAATGGGGTTTAGGTAAAGGCTTCCACCTTCGCCCGCAGCGCCCCCCGCCTGTTCTGCCCAGCCAGAGAAATACTCGGCAATGACCGTTTGGTCAAGGGCGGGTTGTAAAATTCCCTCCAGCTTTTTTGCCTGCTGGCTAAGCGCCCCAAGGCTGATGAACAAAACTACCCCCGCTGTGAGGGCGATAACCGTTGCGCGGAAGTTTTGGCGGTTGCGCCGGATGTTTTTGGAGGCCAGCGTGCCCTCGAAGCCAAAGACTTTTTGCACCAATGCGCCTGTGCACATCTTGGCGCTTGGCCGCCGCACGTTTCCGGTTCCTTTTACACTTTCCGCCGCGGAGGCCTTTGCGGCCTTGCGCCCTGGGCCTAAGGCCGAGCACAGCACGGTTAAAAAGCTGAGGAGCGCCGCCAAAAGCAAAGCTTGCCAGGAGAGCACAAAGCCAAGGGACAACTGAATTTTGTTGAACATGATATCGGCGAGGGCGTTCACATCTTGCAAAAAAACATTGGTAAGCTTGACGCCAATAAAGGTAAGGCCCAGGCCCAAGGCCATGCCCGCCGGGATGCCAGCGAGGGAAAGAAAAACGCTTTCGTACAAAACCGTGGTACAAATCTGCTTGCCCGTTGCGCCCACACACTTTAAAATGCCGAACTGGGCCCTGCGCTCGTTAGCGCTTACGCGGAATACATTGGAGATGACCACAACCGACATGGTGAGGATGATGAGCCCGAATAAAATGGCAGGGATAAGCAGCAGCTTGCCATAGTTTTGGGCATAGGCGCCATAGTCCGAGCCCATAAAGCTTGCCAGCATGGCGTTGCCGCTGGCCACAAAACTGCACACGGCTGTGATAAGCGCGGTGGATAGGGCGATAGCCGCCAGTGACCACACTGTGCGGGAGCGGTTAATTTTAAGCTGGCTGTAGGCCAGTTTCGCGGTTACCCTCATGCCTTTATCACCTCGTCTGCCAGAATGTGGCCATCCCCGATGGTGATGATGCGGTCTGCCTGCAAAGCGATTTTATCATCGTGCGTAATGATAAGCAGGGTTTGGTGAGAGCGCTTGTTGGCCAGCTTTAGCAAATCCATCACCTCGCGGCTGGATTTGCTGTCTAGGTTGCCGGTGGGTTCATCCGCCAAAATAAAAGCAGGGTCGTTGATAAGCGCCCGGCCCACGGATACCCGCTGCTGCTGCCCGCCCGAAAGCTCGCTTGGCAGGTGGCCCGCGCGCTTGCTAAGGCCAATCATACTGAGGATGTGAGAAAGCTTTTCGGCGTCGGGTTTGCGGTTATCCAGCAGCCGTGGAAGCATGATGTTTTCCTCTGCGGTCAGGGTGGGAATCAGGTTGTAAAACTGGTAAATCATCCCCACATTCCTGCGCCGGAAGATGGCCCGCTCGCTCTCACTCAGTTTGTATATCTCGTTTCCATCAATGGTAACGCTTCCCGCCGTGGGTTTATCAATGCCGCCAATCAGGTTCATCAGGGTGGATTTACCCGAGCCGGATGCGCCGATGATGGCCACAAACTCCCCCTTATCCACAGCAAAGCTCACCTCATCCAGCGCCCTTACCGCGGTTTCGCCTGCGCCATAGGTTTTTGTAAGCCCTTCCACCTGTAAAACAGCCATGGTCATACCTCCCGTGTACTTGATGCGCTTAGTATAACAGGCGAAAATGACTGCTGGGTGACAAAAGGGAAGGGCGAAAGTGACAGTTTATTCACCTGATTACTGCTGCCGAAACAGTTTTATGGTAAAGCTTGCGCCCCTGCCGCCGCCCCCGCCGTCCACGTCAATATCACCGTTTTGGCCACGCACTATGCCAAGTGCAAGCGGCAAGCCAATGCCGTAACCGTTTTTGCTGCGGGAGCCCGTGAAACGGCCCCAAAGCCCGGATAGATCCTCCCGCGGGATCCCCCTGCCGGCATCGGTGACGGAAATCCACCGGTAAATGGGGTTTTCTCCGCAGTCCACCAAAATGGTGCTGCCCTCGGGCGAATACTCCGAGGCGTTTTTCAGCAGGTTTGTCAGGGCTTCGGCCATCCACTGCGCGTCACAGGGCAAATCCATCTCGTGCAGCAACTCCACTTGTTGGTTCTTCACGTCCAGCAGTATGCCCAGCGGCTCTAACGCCGTTTGCAGCAGTTTTTTTACCGCAGTGGTCTTTATCGAAAATTCAATTGTGCCCGAATCCAGCCGCGCCATCTTCAGCAGGGCGGCGGTAAGCCACTCCATACGGCTCAGGCCTATTTTGATGTTCGTGAGAAACTCCGCCTGTTTTTCGGGCGGCGCGGCCTCCAGTAGGTCGGCCATAATCAGCAGGGAGGTGATGGGTGTTTTTAGCTGGTGCGAGATGTTCGAGAGGGATTCTGCCAAAAGTTTATGCTCCTGCTGGGCGGAATCGGCCTGCTCTTTTTTTAAATTCACCAGGGTGTGGATGTCATTTTTCAGGATGCTGAGCGGGTTTTCCCGGTTGTCTCTAAAATCCACCACCTGCCCGTCTACGGCCTTTCGGATATCTTCGGACAAGGCCATTATCTCCCTTTTTCTAATCAGCACGGTAACCCATCCCCCTCACCGTTTCTATGTGTACGGCGTCCCCCAGTTTTTCACGCAGCCGCTTGATATAAACGGTAAGCGTATTGTCCTCCACAAAATTGCCGCCGCAGTCCCAAATGCTTTCTAAAATCTGTGCGCGGGTTAAAAGCTTGGCAGGGTTGTTTGCAAAAATGAGAAGCAAACGGTATTCCAGCGCGGTCAGCTCAAGCGGCGCTCTGGCTATAAAAACCTTTCCGGCGGCGGGGTCAACGCTGGCCTTTCCCAGGGTTAATATTTGTGGTTTTTCTGCGCCGCCAGCCGTGTTTAAGCTGCGCTTTACGCGCGCTAGCAACTCCCGCAGGCGAAAGGGCTTTGTAATATAATCAGCGGCTCCGTTTTCAAAAGCGCTTACAATGCTTTGCTCATCATCCAAGGCGGTTAAAAAAATAATGCTCGTGTTTGTGTTTTTTAGCGCGTCTCGCAGGGCAAAACCCGTGCCATCGGGCAGTTGCATATCCAGTATGGCCAAATCAA
Source organism: uncultured Oscillospiraceae bacterium (assembly GCA_964550985.1). Classification (GTDB taxonomy): domain Bacteria; phylum Bacillota; class Clostridia; order Oscillospirales; family Ruminococcaceae; genus JAAYCI01. The sequence goes on along the minus strand of CAZKBM010000011.1, from coordinate 353 downwards.
AAAGGCCCTCCTGTATGGCGTGGCGGGCCGTGCGCACCTCCCCGCAGTGCACCGCCGCATAGCCCTCTTGTTCAAAGGCGTACATCAGCCCAGAGGCAATCATCACATCATCTTCTACCAGTAAAATCCGCTTCATGGTGTTAACTATCCTTTCCAGTGGTGGGGAGACGCCGCATACTTACAGGCAGTATAACAAAAGCCGCCACCCCATGGCACTGGAATGACGGCCCGTAAAACCGCGTATAATACTAGGGTGTGTTCGATAAGTAACCCAACTCGTCATTATGCCAAATTTTGTGTCTTTTGTGCTTGTTGTCCTTGCCGGGCGAAAGCCCGCCTACGTCCTCCGCGCC
>CAZKBM010000010.1:0-59748 GCA_964550985.1 uncultured Oscillospiraceae bacterium | reverse complement strand
ATAAAACTGTTTTTGCCGGTGCGGTGTGTAAGTTATTTGTGAAAATGCTGTAGGTTTATTCTATCAACATAGCACATCACAGCCCTGTTTACAAGGGGCCCTGCCCCAGCCGCACAAAAGCGGCTTTCTGTCCGTCACAATTTTTGCCACATTGTACATACCAGCCTGGGCTATTCACGTTTTCCGTGGCACTTCGTCAGAGGATTCAGTCAATTTTGGACGCCACACAAGACGCTTTTTTCACCCTGTGTTTTCTGTTTTCAGTCTTTCGCCCCGCTCGTCACCAGTTTATCTGCGGATGGCTGAAGGTGAGGGGCGGCCATCTGGGCAAATTGCCGCTTTCCATGCACAAAAAGCCCTTGGGCAACACCGCACAAAGAAGCGTATTGCCCTTGATTTGTCCTTTGCGCCTTTTCTTGGTAGAATGTTACCAGAGCCCCTAAAGGCGCGTAGCCTGATAGGGGGTGTCCCCCCTTCCCACAGGCTTACAGAATGGTTCCACTAGGAGGCAGATTATGCACGAAAGCCAAAACTTTGTTTTGCACGGCGATATTGTATACAGCCAAAGCCCCCATGTTTTAAGCTGCCTGCCCGGCGGCTGGCTGGTTTGTGAGGAGGGCCGGGTGGCTGGCGCCTTTGAAACCCTGCCCCAAAAGTACCAACATTTGCCCCTGCAAAACCACAGCGGAAGCTTGATTGTACCCGGCCTTGTGGATTTGCACCTGCACGCCCCACAGTACCCCTTTTTGGGCCTTGGTATGGACCTGGAACTGCTGGACTGGCTGCAACAGGTCACCTTCCCCTACGAGGCGCGCTTTGAGGACCTTGGGTATGCCAAGGCCGCCTATCAGCGCTTTACAGCGGCCCTGGTAGAGGGCCCCACCACCCGGGCCTGCGTGTTTGCCACCATTCATCTGCCCGCCACCCTTTTGCTGATGGATCTGCTGGAAAAAAGCGGCCTTGCCTGTTATGTGGGCAAGGTGAATATGGACCGCAACAGCCCCGAAAACCTTTGCGAAGAATGCGCCGATACCTCGCTTGCCGCCACAGAGGAATGGCTGGAAAGCTGCCATGGCCGTTACCAGCGCACCCGCCCCATCCTCACCCCACGGTTCATCCCCAGTTGCAGCAATGCCCTTTTGCAGGGGCTTGCCGCGTTAAAACAGCAAACCGGCCTGCCCTTGCAAAGCCACCTGGCCGAAAACCCCAGCGAGGTGGCCCTGGTTAATGAACTGTGCCCCGAGGCAAAAAGTTATGCCGACGCGTACGACCGCCTGGGCCTTTTGGACGCACAAACCATTATGGCGCACTGCGTTTGGCCCGCAGAGGGGGAGATACCCCTGCTGCGGGAACGCGGCGTTTTTGTGGCGCACTGCCCCAACTCCAACGCCAACCTCTCCTCGGGCATTGCGCCGGTGCGGCAATATCTGAATGCAGGCGTAAATATTGGGCTTGGCAGTGATATTTCTGGCGGAGCGGCTCTCTCCCTCTTCCGGGTGATGGCCGACGCCATCCAGCACTCCAAACTGCGCTGGCGCCTTGTGGAAGGCAGCGGCGCCCCCCTTACCATGCCAGAGGCCTTTTGGCTGGCCACCCGCGGCGGCGGCGCCTTTTTTGGCAGGGTGGGCGCTTTTGAACCCGGCTACGCCTTTGATGCGCTGGTGCTGGACGACAGCAGGCTTTTGGCGCTCTCCCCGCTGGATTTGCAAAGCCGGTTGGAAAGATTGATCTACCTGGCCGAAAATTCTGACATCCGGGCAAAATATGTGGAGGGACGGCGGGTAAAATAAACTGAATAAAGACAAATTTCCCCTTGAAAACGCCGGGGGCCAAGGCTACACTAAAGTACACTTGGCCCCCGGTTTTTTGTGCGGGGCGGCGGCAAAAGGCCGCTTTTTTGGTCCCCCTGTATTCCCCTGCCGTCCCAGCAAGGCTGCACATATTCTTCCCATTTTTCACCTGCTGTACAACAGGATGTGGCAGCGCTGCCAAAATTTTCGTGCCATTTTGTTAGAATCAAACAAAAATCGTGAATTTTGTTGCAATAAATAACACCTTGTGTTAGAATCCGAACATAAAGACCTTTTTGTTTCGGCTGTAAATTGGCATTTTGGCGCCTGAAGCTTTGCTTTGGGGGCCCGCATAGAAAACATCGGCTATATATTGTAACCAAGCACCACAGGAGGCCAGCGTATGCTACTAGAAAACCAGCGCAAACAGGTGGTACAGCATTGCCGCCTGCTCATACCCCGGGGGCTTACCAAGGGAACCGGGGGCAACATAAGCGTGTACGAGCCCCAAAGCGGCCTGATGGCCATTAGCCCCAGCGGGATGGATTATGACGAGATGGAAGCCAAAGACGTGGTGGTAATGGAACTGGACGGCGGCATACGCGAGGGGCATTTTTCCCCTTCCAGCGAGTGGATGATGCATGCCGAGTGCTATAAAGTACGGCCTGATTGCACCAGCGTGGTACACACACACTCCACTTACTGCGCGGTACTTGCCAGCGTGATGGAGGGCATACCGCCAGTGCACTACCTGATTGGCTTTGCCGGTGGCAGTGTGGCCTGCACCCCCTATTACCTTTACGGCAGCGAAGAACTTGCCAAAAACGCCGCCCCCTACCTTGCAAAACGCAATGCCGTGCTGCTGGGGCACCACGGCCTTTTGTGCGTGGGGCCCACCCCGGCCATGGCCTTTGCCGTGGCCGAGGAAACCGAGTTTGTGGCCGAAATTTACTATAAAATGAAGGCTTTGGGCCGTGTGGAAACCCTGAGCGAAGAGGAACTGCTGGCCGCCATGGAAAAGTTTGGCAGCTATGGCCAGCGCCAGCAACATTAACGCGCGCCAGCACCCTTTGGGGAAGAGCCCAGGCCGCTTTACCGTACTTGCCGCCACCCACACAAAAGGGGGACGAAACTTTGGATGCCAAGGAACGTTCCAGCGCCATCATCAACCATTTAAAGCGCCATGGTTACGCCAATGTAAACCATTTGAGCGAGATGCTAGATGTCTCTGAAATGACGATACGCCGGGATTTGGACGCGCTGGAACGCCGCAATATTCTTTTGCGGGTACACGGCGGGGCAAAGCTGGCCAGCCAAAAGATGTACGAGCGTCCGCGCGACGAGCGGCTGCGCGAGCAAAATACCGAGAAGCGGATACTTGGACAGTACGCCGCCTCTCTCATCGAGGCGGGAGACGCCATTGCGATAGACTCCAGCAGTACCACCTATGCTATGCTGCCCCACATACAGGTGGAGGTGACGGTGATTACCAACAATATAACCGTGGCAACCGCGCTGGAACAAAACGATAAAGCACAGGTGATTTTGCTGGGCGGCACCCTGTGCAAGCCCATCATGTCTTTGCAGGGGCCGGATATGGCCGCCATGAGCCGCCGGTATTTTGTAGACAAGGCCTTTCTCTCCTCTAAAGCGGTAGATTTTGAGCACGGCGCGTCGGATTCTTCGGCACCCGAATCGCGCACAAAACAGGCGCTGATGGCCTCGGCCAAGCAAAGCTATTTTTTGTTCGACCATACAAAGCTTGGCACCACGGCCTTTTGCCTTGTCTGCCCGCTGGAAAAGATTGACCACATCATTGTGGATAAAAGCATGCCCTTTACCAAGCAGCAAAAACAGTTTTTAACCCAGTGCGATGAGAGCGAAACCCTGGTGCACGATGCCGCCGCCTTCCGAAACGTGGAATAAACGAGCCTACAGCATTTGAACGAATGCTGTAAGTAAACCAAAAAACAAAGGAGTGTATAGCTTATGCCCACCCCCCATAACCAAGCCAAAAAAGGTGATATTGCCAAAACCGTACTGATGCCCGGCGACCCAAGGCGCGCCAAATTTATTGCCGAAACCTACCTTACAAACCCCATTCAGTTTAACGAAGTGCGTGGGATGCTGGGTTTTACCGGCCTTTACAAGGGTAAGCCCGTTTCGGTAATGGGCAGCGGCATGGGTATGCCCTCCATCGGCATCTATTCTTACGAGCTTTTTACAGAGTATGATGTGGAGAACATCATCCGGGTAGGCTCCTGCGGGGGCTATGACCTCGGACTGAAACTGTTTGACGTACTGCTGATAAACGAGGCCTACAGTGAATCCAGCTTTGCGCGTACCCAAGGCGGTTTTACCGGCGATATCATCCCCGCCAGCGAGGCGCTGCTGCAAAAGCTGCGCGAAAGCGCAGGCCTGCAAAGCATCCCCCTGGTGGAGGGGCGCATCCACTCTAGCGACATCTTCTATTACAGCCCTGTGCAGCCGGGCGAAAAACCTTACTGGCAGGTGGTTCACGAGACCAAAAACTGCCTGGGCGCCGAAATGGAAAGCTTTGCCCTTTTCCACAATGCCCGCATCACTGGCAAACAGGCCGCCTGTTTGCTCACCGTTTCCGACACGTTGACAGACCACCAGGAAACCAGCCCCGAGGAGCGCGAACGGGGCTTTACCCAGATGATGGAAGTGGCGCTGGGCGCCGCCTTTGCTGGCTAAGCCCCTACAGCGCAAAGCCCACAACAAGCTGTAAACCCCGCCCGCCGGATGCGGGCACAAGTGACAGGGAGGAAGAACATGCAGGCACAAGAGATTTTAAAGCACGTTGACCACACGCTATTAAAACCCACCGCCAGTTGGGAACAAATTCGGGTTTTGTGCGAGGAGGGGGTGCGTTACCAGGTGGCCTCCGTCTGCATACCACCCTCATTTATCAAACGCGCAGCCGATACTTTTAAAAACCAAGTGCCTTTGTGCACCGTCATTGGCTTTCCCCTTGGGTACAGCATACCCGAGGTAAAATGCTTTGAGGTACAGCGCGCTTTGGTGGAGGGTGCCGACGAAGTGGACATGGTGGTGAACCTGGGCGATGTAAAAGACGGCCGCTTTAACGCCGTTACCAAAGAGATTGCCAAGCTAAAAAATGCCGCAGGCAACGCCATTTTAAAGGTGATTGTGGAGACCTGCTTCCTTACCGAGGAGGAAAAAATTACCCTTTGCCGCTGCGTAACCGACGGCGGGGCCGATTATATCAAGACCTCTACGGGTTTTGGCACAGCTGGGGCTGAACTGAGCGATATCGCGCTCTTCCGCCAGCACATTGGCCCCGAGGTGAAAATAAAAGCCTCGGGCGGGCTGCGCACCCGGCAGGATTTTGAAAACTTTTTAAACGCCGGATGCCAGCGCCTTGGCACCAGCGCCGCTGTAAGCGTGCTGGCAGGCGAACTGTAGGCCCTACAAACCCGCAGCCCCAACTTTGAAAGGAGTGCCCCCTTATGCCAAGCCTTAACCAGATGGTGGACGAGACCTTAGCCTTTTTACACAGCAAAACCGCACTGCGCCCCGAAATTGCCCTGGTGCTGGGCAGCGGGCTGGGCCCTTTGGGGGAGGAGCTGGAGGAGCCGGTTTTCCTTCCCTACAGCGAAATTCCACACTTTAAAACCTCCACGGCTCCCGGCCACAATGGGCGCATCATTTTGGGTAAACTGCATGGCAAAACCATCTTGTGTATGCAGGGCCGCCTGCATTTTTACGAGGGCTACTCCATGCAGGAGATTACCTACCCCGTGCGGGTGATGAGCGCTTTTGGCATTAAAACGCTTATTTTAACCAATGCCTGCGGCGGTTTGGACCCCAGCTTTTTGCCGGGCGACCTCATGGTGATAAACGACCACATCAACTTTATGGGCACAAACCCTTTAATTGGCCCCAACGAGGAACGCTTTGGCACCCGCTTCCCCGATATGACCCGTACCTACACCAAAAACCTGGTAAAACTGGCGCATAGCTGCGCCGAGGAGTTAGACATTCCCCTACGGGATGGCACCTATATCTCCTACACCGGCCCCAGTTTTGAAACCCCTGCCGAAATTCGCCTTTTCCAGCAGTTTGGCGGCCAGGCTGTGGGTATGTCCACCGTGCCAGAGGCCATTGTGGCCTCACACTGTGGTATGCAGCTTTTGGCCATATCCTGCATTACCAACCTGGCTGCAGGCATTTTGGACGTGCCCCTTTCCGGCGAAGAGGTGATTGAGGCCGCGGGCGAAGCCAGCCAGAAGTTCATCTCCCTTTTGCGCGCCGTTGTGGGCCGCCTGTAAGGGCCAAAAAGAATACACGGAGGCTTTTTCCATGGAGTGGACAGCCGAAGAACTGATTGAAACCCTGGGCATGCAGCCCCATCAGGAGGGCGGCTGGTACAGCGCCCTGGGCGGCTTTGGGGTAGAGATACCCAAAGGGGCCCTGCCCGAGGTGTTTAACGGTAAGCGCCACAGCGCCAGCGCCATTTACTACCTGCTGCGCCAGGGCGAAGAGAGCCGCTGGCACAAGCTGAAAAGTGATGAGCGCTGGCTGTGGCACTGCGGCGGCCTTACCGAAACCACCCTGGGCGGCCTGGAGGGCGCCCCCCTACCCGAGGCAAAGCTGCTTTTGGGCGAAGATAAAGCCGCCGGCGGGGCCTTTGGCTTACTTGTACCCGCCGGGCAATGGCAAACCACAAAACTGGTAAGCGGCAGCTTTGCGCTTGTATCCTGCATCGTTTCCCCGGCGTTCAGCTATGAAGATTTTTGGATGCCGGACGAAACATCCTGAGAGGCAAGGCCCCCTGTTTGAGCGTCTTACTAGCAATTTTTTCCCGCCTTGGGCTTTTGCCGCAGCTGCCCCGTTTAAAAAAGGAGCACCACAAAAATTTTGCCTGTAAAACCCTATATTTTGGGGCAATAAACAGCTATACTATACGAAAGGAAACATTTGCATGAGCCGCGATATCACCCATGTTACCCACGCAAATAACGTAGAACTGGCCGAGGACAAAAACGCCGTCATTATATTGGACCAAAGCCGCCTGCCCGGCCACACCGAGTTTTTACGCCTTGCAACCGCAAAGCAGATGTATGACGCCATCTACCATTTACAGGTGCGCGGCGCGCCCGCCATTGGCATCTGCGCCGCCTACAGCATCTACTGCCTGGCCCGGCAAATTGAGGCCACCGACTACGCCGCCTTTGCCGCCACCTTTGCACAGCAGAAAGAGTATTTAAATTCCTCCCGCCCCACCGCCGTAAACCTCTCCTGGGCGCTAAACCGCATGGAGGGGATTGTGAAGGCAAACGCCCAAAAGCCCACTGCGGAGATTGTGCGCCTTTTGGAAGAGGAGGCCCGCGCCATTCACGAAGAGGACATCGCCATGTGCAAGGCCATCTCGGAGCACGGCCTCAGCCTTGTAAAAGATGGCGACGGCATCTTGACCCACTGCAATGCCGGGCCGCTGGCCACCTCGCGCTATGGCACGGCCCTTGGGCCCATTTTGCTGGGCAAGGAACGCGGGCTGAATTTTACCGTTTTTGCCGATGAAACCCGCCCGCTTTTACAGGGGGCGCGCCTTACCAGCTATGAACTGGAAAAAGCCGGGGTAGACGTCACCCTCATCTGTGATAATATGGCCTCTATTGTGATGAAAAATGGCTGGGTACAGGCCTGCTTTGTGGGCTGTGACCGGGTGGCCGCAAACGGCGACGCCGCCAACAAAATTGGCACTTCGGGCGTCGCCATCCTGGCCAAATACTATGGCATCCCCTTCTATGTTTTGGGCCCCACCTCCACCATAGACAGAAACTGCAAAACCGGCAGCGACATTGAAATTGAACTGCGTGACGGCGCCGAAATTAAGGAAAAATGGTACGCAGAACCCATGGCCCTGCCCGAGACCAAGTGCTACAACCCCGCCTTTGACGTGACCGACCACGAGCTGATTGCCGGCATTGTAACCGAAAAAGGCATCTGCCGCCCGCCCTACACCGATAGTATCGCCGCGTTATTTGCCTAAGCGAATGGCCCGGCATACATATAAAAAAAAGGAGTGACCGCAAAAATGAAAATGAAATCTGTTCTGGCACTTGCCCTGTCACTGGTACTAACCATGGCCCTGGCCGCATGTGGCAGCACCTCCAGCAGCGCCCCCGCCCCCTCCGCTTCGGGTTCGGCCGCCGCTTCTGAAAAAGCCCCCACGCCTGAGAGCGCCTCGGGCAGTGCCATGGGCACCGATGGCAGCGTTCTGAAGGTGGGCATCGTCACCTCTTCGGGCGTTGATGACGGCTCGTTTGGGCAGGACTGCTACAATGGCATTCTTGACTACATCAAAGCAAACCCCGGCGCCACCGAAAACCACGTAAAAGAACCCGATGTGGGCAAGGTTGTACAGGCTGTGGCCGACATCATTGCCGACTATGACGCCATGGTTATGCCCGGCTTCCAGTTCACTTCCGCCGGCCCCATTGCCCAGGAAAACACGGGCAAATACTTTATTCTGGTAGACGCTTACCCCCAGGATGCCGAGGGCAACGAGATTGAACTGGACAACATGTACGCTATGATGTTTAAAGAGCAGGAAAGCGGCTTCTATGCCGGCGTTGCCGCCGCCATGGAGACCAAAACCGGCAAGGTGGCCGTGGTAAACGGCATTGCTTTCCCCTCTAACGTAAACTACCAGTACGGCTTTATGGCCGGTGTAAACTACGCCAACAAAGCCCTTGGTACAAAAGCCGAATATGTGGAACTGCCCAGCTACGCCGGCACTGATGTAAACAACCAAAACGTGGGCGGCAACTACATTGGCGCCTTTGCCGACCAAGCCACCGGCAAGGTTGTGGGCGAAGCCCTCATCAAAGAAGGCGTTGACATCATGTTTGTGGCCGCGGGCGATAGTGGCAACGGCGTATTTGCCGCCGCCAAAGAGGCCAAAGACGTATTCGTCATTGGCTGCGACGTGGACCAGTACGACGACGGCGAGGCCGGCGGGCGCAACATCATCCTCACCAGCGCCCTCAAGGTGATGCGTCCCCAGGTGGCCGCCCAGTTGCAGGCCATTCAAGACGGCACCTTTAAAGGCCAAAACGCCCTGCTGGGCGCTGCCGAAGGCGCCACCGGCATTGTGCTGGAAGACGGCCGCCAACAACTGAGCGCTGAAACCATTGCCGAACTGGAAAAAGTGGTGGCCCTGGTAACCGACGGCACCATCGTTCCGCCCGATAACTTCAGCGACACCACCCTCACCGAGTTCAAAGGCCTGTAAGCTTTTGGCTTTTGGGGCCACTTACAGCATATCAACAAACTGTAGCGCAAAGAAACGGGCAAAATCAGGCGCTGCATAACAAATAGGTTCTACCCCCGTCCAACTGAATGGTATTGGCCCTTCACTCGGGCGGGGGTATTCCTTATTTACAAAATCTCCTGTACCTCATTTCCGCACAGTATTTTCGTGCATTTTTGAAGGAGCAAAACACCATGATTGTACCTTCCGCCTGTAACGCGGCGAACAGGGGCGATATTGCCAAGGCCGTGCTGATGCCCGGCGACCCGCTGCGCGCCAAATATGTGGCCGAAACCTACCTTACAAACCCCGTGCTGTTTAACGAGGTGCGCGGGATGTTGGGTTTTACCGGCATGTATAAGGGCAAAAGCATCTCGGTAATGGGCAGCGGCATGGGCATCCCCTCTATGAACCTGTACGCCTACGAGCTGTATCATTTTTTTGAGGTGGACGCCATCATCCGTATCGGCTCGGCCGGGGGGCTTACCGATGATATCCAGCTGCGCGATATTGTGATTGCCATGACGGCATCTACCAATTCCAGCTTGGCGCACCCGCACGATTTTCCCGGTACGCTTGCCCCCTGCGCAAACTTTGGCATGCTTAGCCGCGCGGCCGCAATTGCCGAAGAAAAAGGCGCCCGTACCCAGGTGGGGCCGGTATTTACCTCTGATTCTTTTTATAACGAACTGCCCGAGGCCAACATGGAATACCGCCGGCTTGGGCATTTGGCCGTAGAGATGGAGACAGCCGGGCTGTATGTTACCGCCCAGCGCGCGGGCAAAAAAGCCCTCAGCATCCTAACCATCTCCGACCATGTTTTCACCGGGGCCGAACTCACCGCACAAGAGCGGCAGGAGTCCTTCCACGAGATGATGGAAATTGCCCTGGAAACCGCTTACAGTACCCTGCCTTAAAGCCAAATTTTGTAAGGCTGTGTTCAGCCTTTTGCCCAGCAACCGAGGGGTTTTGCACCAAATAGCGGCTTTTCCCCTCGAACTGCTAGGCAAAACGCTGACCGATAAACCCATATTGGGGGAGGATAGCATGAGCGAGACCATTGTTGAAATGAGGCACCTCACCAAGCGTTTTCCCGGCATTGTGGCCAACAGCGATATTTCCCTGGAGATTCAAAAAGGGGAAATTTTTGCGCTACTGGGCGAAAACGGCGCCGGTAAATCCACGCTGATGAGCATGTTGTTTGGCATGTATGAACCAGACGAAGGGGAAATTTATGTACGGGGCCAGCAGGTACACCTCAGCTCTTCCAGCGATGCGGCGGCCCTGAATATAGGCATGGTGCACCAGCACTTTAAACTGGTGCAAAACTACACCATTGCGCAAAACATTGTGCTGGGGGCCGAGCCTATGAAACGGGCGCTTGGCGTTTTGCCCTATGTGGATATCAAGGGCGCAAACGCCAAAATACGCAAGCTTTCCAAGGATTATGGCCTGGAAGTGGACCCCGAAAAGAAAATTGAGGATATACCGGTTTCTACCCAGCAGCGGGTAGAGATTTTAAAGATGCTGTACCGCGAGGCGGAAATTTTAATTTTTGACGAACCCACAGCCGTATTAACCCCGCAGGAGATTGAGTTTTTACTGGACATTATGCGCGGGCTGCGCGAGGGCGGCAAAACCATTATTCTAATTACCCACAAGCTGGAAGAAATTAAAAAAATTGCCGACCGCTGCGCCATACTGCGCCGGGGCAAGCTGGTAGCAACCTTGGATGTGGCAAGCACCACCACCCGCGAGATGGCAAACCTGATGGTGGGCAAGGAGATTAATTTTGACCTGGATAAACAGCCACCCAACTTCCGCCCTGTGGTGCTGGACGTTAAAGAACTTAGCGTGCAAAACGCCGATAAGTTTGAGGTGGTAAAAAAAGTCTCTTTCTCCATCCGTGGGGGCGAAATTTTTGCCATTGCAGGGGTATCGGGCAACGGGCAGGTGGAGATAGCCGACGCCATTGCCGGGCTGCAAAGGGCCTCCGGGGGGTCCATCAGCCTTAGCGGCGAGGAGATTACCCATATGCCCATTTTGCAGCGCACCCAAAAGGGTATCTCCTACATCCCCGAAGACCGGCAAAAGTACGGCTTGGTAATGGATTTTTCCCTGCGTGACAACCTCGCCATCAAAACCTTTTACCGCCCGCCTTTTTCTTCTAAGGGCATTTTGCACAGCGAGGCCTTTGGCCATTACGCCGAGGAACTGATTGACCAGTACAATATCCGCAGCGGCCAAGGCGCCGCCACACTCACCCGCAGCATGAGCGGCGGTAACCAGCAAAAAGCCATTGTGGCGCGTGAAATTTCCCTGGGCTCTGACCTGATGATTTTTATGCAGCCCACCCGCGGGCTGGATATTGGCGCCATCGATAACATCCACCGGCACATTTTGGCCCAGCGCGATGCGGGCAAGGCCGTTCTGCTTATATCGCTGGAGTTGGATGAGGTGATGGCCCTGGCCGACACCATTGGGGTTTTGTACAGCGGCGAAATGTTAAAAATTGCCGAGGCATCCACCCTTACCACCAATGAGGTGGGCAAATATATGATGGGGGTGACAGAATGAACCGGGATAAAATGCCAGAACAAAACAGCCTACGGTATAAAGTCATCCGCCTTTTATCGAACGACCGCTCCAGCCGTTTTGCCATTCCCATCATCTCCATCCTGCTAAGCCTAATTGTGGCCGCCATCATTCTTTTGGCCATGGGTAAAAACCCCATAACGGCCTTTTTGGGCTTTTTGCGCGGCTGTGGGCTTTGGGCAAAACCCAGCTATGCAGGCGGGCAGAATATGCTTACCGATTTCATGTCCTTTTTGGGCATTCTAACCCCCATGATGCTGGCCTCGCTTGGGGTTATCATTGCCATGAAAGCGGGCCTTTTTAACATTGGTATTGCGGGCCAAATGCTGCTGAGCGGCTTTACCGCCAGCGTGTTTGTGGGTTACAGCGGCCTTTCGGCCGTTATTGCAAAACCGCTGGTGGTGATAATAGGCATTATTGTGGGCGGCCTGCTTGGGGCTTTAACGGGTTTCCTCAAATACCGCTTCAACATCCACGAGGTGGTTACCTCTATCATGCTGAACTACATCATCAGCTATGTAACGGGCTTTTTCATCAACTCTTACTATGTGGATATCGTCACCCGGCAGTCCCGGCCGGTCAGTGCGGCCTCGCGCCTCACCCTTACGGATATCCCTGCGGGGGATGTAAAAATGAGTTTCCCGCTGGGCATCTTCTTGGCCATTTTGGCGGTGATTTTGGTAAAGTTTGTTTTGGACCGCACCACAACGGGCTTCCGCCTGAAGGCCGTGGGCCTAAACCCCAACTGCGCGCAGTACGCGGGCATAAAGGTAGGGGGCAACACCGTTTTGGCCATGATGCTTTCGGGCATTATGGGCGGCCTTGCGGGCGTAACCTACTATCTTGGTTATTTTAACGGCATTGTGCCAAAAGACCTTGCCAGCCTCGGCTACGATTCGATTGCGGTTTCGGTATTGGGTAACGTAAACCCCATCGGTTCCATCTTTGCCTCCATCCTCATCACCATCTTCCAAAAGGGCAGCGTTTACATGAGCTCCACCGTGGGGGTGCCCAAGGAGATTGCCTCGGTGGTGACGGGCATCCTGCTGCTGTTCAGCGCCTGTGGCGGTTACATCCGCTATGTGGCGGTGCGCAAGCGCGATAAATTCTTCCCCGCTGAAACGGCGGCCCCCGCAGCCGAAGCAGAAACCAAAGCGGAAAAGGAGGGCAAATAATGAACCTCGACACCATTTTGATTGACGGCCTGTCCTTTGCTCTTCCCCTTTTCATCATTGCCATTGGCGGCATTTATTCTGAGCGTAGCGGCGTTACCATGCTGGCGCTGGAGGGCTTGCAGGGCTTTGGCGCTTTTGTGGGCGCAGCTTCGGTGGTGCTTTTGCGCCAATCAATGGGAGACTCCTCCTCTCTCATCTACGTTGCCATGGTGTGCGCTATGTTGGGCGGCGCCCTTTTTGCCATCATCCACGCGCTGATGTGCGTTAAATTCCGCGCCCAGCAAACCATCAGCGGCGTGGTTATCAACATATTGGCCGTGGCCCTAACCACCTTTTTTACCAGCATCATCAACGCGGCCATCACCGGCGACGCCTCGAATAAATTCCAGCTTGGCGTCTCCCCGCGCTTCAATGTGCCGGGGCTCTCCAGCATTCCCTTCATCGGCGGGCTTTTCAAAAACATGTACCCCTTTGAAGTGGTTATTGCCGTGGTGGCGGTGTTTATGTGGTATCTGCTTTACAAAACCCGCTATGGCCTGCGGCTGCGCGCCTGTGGCGATAACCCCCACAGCCTGGACGCCGCGGGCGGGGACGTGAACCGGGTGCGCTTCACCGCCGTGCTCATCTGCGGCGCTATGTCGGGCCTTGGGGGCATTGCCTTCGCCTACTCCATCTCGGCCAATTTCTCGCCCAGCAGCTACATGGGCTACGGCTTTTTGGCCATCGCGGCGCTCATCTTTGGCAACTGGAATATCCCCTCTACCCTGCTGGCCTGCCTGTTTTTCGGTTTTGCCAAAAGTTTCGGCTATCAGCTCTGCCTACAGCTTGGCCTCTCCAGTAATTTTTCCGATCTATTCCTCATCCTGCCCTATGTGCTCACCCTGTTGCTTCTCATCTTCTTTTCCAAACACAACCGCGCGCCACGCGCCGTGGGTGAAATTTTTGATAAGGGCAAGCGTTAACAAAGGTATTTCGCCTCCAAAAGGAAACACTCACCCATACCGGGTATTTGCGCAGTTTAATGCCAAAGCCCAAAGCACTGCAGTAAACACGCCACGGCTAAAGGAGGCCCTACCCCTATGAATGTTGCCATTGTGGGCTGCGGCCACATTGCCGCCACCCACGCGCTGGCCCTGCGCGGCCTGGGCCAGCGGCTGTACCTATGTGTGGACCGCCGCCGCGAAAACGCCGAAAAGTTTGCACGCCTCCATGGTTTTTTGCATTCCAGCGATACCTTTGAGGAGGCGCTGGGCGCTGAGGTGGACTGTATCCACCTCTGTACGCCCCCCACCCTGCACTATGAGATGGCAAAAGCCGCCCTTTTGGCGGGCAAGCACCTGGTGTGCGAAAAACCCCTCTGCCTAAACCCCGCCGAGGCAAAGGAACTGTACGAGCTGGCCGAACAACAAAAGCTGCTGGGGGCGGTGAACTTTAACGTGCGCTACAATGCCGCCTGCCACAGCGCACGGCTTTTGGTTGCAGAGCCCGTGTTTGGCCCGCTGCGCCTACTCTCGGGCAGTTACAAGCAGCAGTTCCACACCCTGCCTACGGCCTATAGCTGGCGCTACCAGCCTGCGCTTTCAGGCAAGATGCGGGCCGTAACCGAAATTGGCTCCCACCTCATCGACCTGGCCCGCTACTGGACAGGGCTGGAGGTGGAGGCTGTTTCGGCCACACTGGGCCGCTTTGAACCGCAGCGCCTTTTGCAAGATGGGGTGATGTACCCCTTTACCGAGGCTAAAAAAGCGGCGGACGAAAAGACCGTAGGTGTGGAAAGCGAGGACGCAGCCCTGCTCTCGCTGCGTTTTACGGGCGGGGCGCTGGGCTGTTTTTTGCTCTCGGAGGTCTCGCACGGGCACTCGAACGAACTTCGCCTGGAGGTAAATGGCCGGGATGGCTCGGTTTGGTGGAACAGCGAGGAGCCCTATAAACTGCACCAGAGCCGGGGCGGTGAGATACGCACCCAATGCAATGCCTTTGCGGGGGGCTTCCCCGAAAGTTTTACCGCCTTTTTTACCGACGTGTATGGCGCATTGCAAAAAGACGGCCCCCCGCCCCCAGGTTTGCCCACATTTTATGACGGCTGGAAAAACGCCGCCGTATGCGAGGCCATTTGGCAAAGCGACCAAAAGGCCTCGGCCTGGGTGAGGGTTTTGTGAGCTTGCAAGTATAAAAACACAAAAACATCTGCCCTGTAAAAGCCCTTCACCGGGCCCTATGGCAGATGTTTTTCTTTTTTTGTAGCGCCTGCTGTTCAAGGCCCTATTCTGTTACATTTCCGCCTCTTGCAAAGCCCGCAGCAAGTCCTCTTGGCTAAAGGGTTTTACCAAATAGCTTTTGGCTCCAATCTTCTGCGCAAGCTCCATGTCCTCATCGTACGCAAGCGAACTTACCATGACAACGCGGGCCTCTGGCCACTTGGCGATAATGCATTTTGTGGCGTCAATGCCATCAATTCCCGGCAGTATAATATCCATCAGCACCAAATCCGGCAGCTCGGCCGCATAGGCCTGCATGGCCTCCTCGGCGTCGCGGCAACCCGCGCACACCTCATACTCAGTGCCGCTCAGTATATGGCTGATCTCCTCCCGCATAAACCGCGAGTCATCAACAATCATCACTTTTTTCATCCGGGGGCCTCCTCCCAAAGAGAATGTGGCAGTATTCAGTATACCACAGCCAGGCCAAAGATTCAACGCATCCCCGGCTACAGCGCCCCCGCTACAGCGTCCTCGCCCGTCCAGCGCACAGCTTTTTCGGGCAGGGGCCTGCCCGCCTGTAAACTCTTTTTCACATCAATAATGCGCTGGTTTTCGCTTCCTCTAAACCGCAGCGTTAAATTTTTTTGGGCCTCAATAAAGGGGCCGTCTACCAAGGTATCCAGCAAGGCCAGCAGCTTTTTTTGGGCTTCGCTTCCGCTGGCAAGCAAATATTCGTAGGTGTAACCCGTGTAGGCCGCCAGTTCATAGCCTTCGGCCCGCAGGCGCAAGGCCAGGGGCAACAAAGCCTGCGCCTGGCAAAAAGGCTCCCCACCCGAAAAGGTTACCCCGCGGCAGAGCGGATGCCCGTGTATCTTTTGCAGCAAGGCCTCCACATCTGCCTGTACACCGCCTGTAAAGGGGTGTGTTTCGGGGTTGTGGCAGCCGGGGCAGGCATGGGGGCAGCCCTGGCAAAACAGGGCACAGCGCAGCCCTGGGCCGTCCACAATCGAATCGCCCACAAAGCCCTGCTGTGCCAAAAAAAGGGAGGCAGCCCCTGCCGGGGCGCCTCCATTGGCGCATTTTTCCGGTGCCATGGGCGTTAAGACGGCAAATCGTGTTTTACACGTTCGCTTTCCTCGGCCTTTTTGGCATCGTTCCATTTGTCCATCGTCCCTACCAGATAACCCGTAATCCGGCGGATGCGCTCAAAACCCACACCCTTCCCCGGTTGTTTTTGCATCTCCATCTCGGTCATGGCTGTACTCCTCCTTCGGCAAAAGCCGCGTGTAATTTGGGCTTGCAAAAAACCGTGCCCGGCCACTTTTGGCGGCCTTTGCACCGCAGTGTTTTTTGCGCCCCTATGGTTCATCTCATTTTGGCAACGCGCATCTATCTGAACCCCTGTCAATAGCCTTTCTAACAGGGCCTTTGGTTCCCCCAGCGGGTTTTCGCTTCACCGCCCCTGCCCGGGCGGTGATACAACTGCCTAACAAAAGAACTGCTTACTAGGGTGTGTTCGAAAATTAACCCAACTCGTCATTTTGCCAAATTTTGCGTCTTTTGTGCTTGTTGTCCTTGCCGGGCGAAAGCCCACCTACGTCCTCCGCGCCCAAAATACACTAAAATTTTAGGCTAAAGCACGAATTGGAACAATTATCGAACACACCCTAATGAATCCCCGAAAACTCTGTGATGCAAGGGTATTGTTTTTGTAGTTGTTCCAGCCGCTCCATGGGTATCTCCTCCCCGTCCCGGCGGCCACAGCGGGGGCAAACATCGTGAATGATGCCAACATAGCCGCAAACGGGGTCACGGTCTACCGGGTGGTTGATGGAGCCATAGCCCACACCGGCGTCGTGCATACAGCGCACAATGGCCATAAAGGCCTCCAAGTTTTGGGCGGTGTCCCCGTCCAGTTCCACATAGGTGATGTGCCCTGCCGGGGTAAGCGCGTGGTACGGCGCCTCCTTTTGTATTTTTTCATAGGCGGCAACGGGGTAATACACAGGTATGTGAAAAGAATTGGTATAATAGTCGTGGTCGGTAACGCCGGGCAGTTCCCCATAGCGCTTTTTGTCCATTTTGATAAAGCGGCCCGAAAGCCCCTCGGCCGGGGTGGCCAGCAGGGTGAAGTTCATCCCCGTATCGCCGCTCATTTTTTGGCAGAAATTGTGCATATACTGCACAATGGCAAGGCCTTTTTCCTGCATCTCATCGCTTTCGCCGTGGTGGTGGCCGTACAGGGCCACCAGTGTCTCGGCAAGGCCGATAAAACCGATGGACAGGGTGCCGTGTTTCAGCACCTCGCGCACCTCATCGTCCGGGCCCAGCCCGTCGGAATCCAGCCAAACGCCCTGGCCCATGAGGAAGGGAAAGTTGCGCACCTTCTTTTTGGCCTGCACCTCATACCTATCCAGCAGTTGCCGGGCCACCAGTTCCATCATGGAGTCCAGATTTTGGAAAAAGCGCTTTTCACTGCCCTCGGCCTCAATGGCTATGCGCGGCAAATTGATGGAGGTAAAGCTTAAATTGCCGCGCCCATAGGCAATTTGGCGGCTGGGGTCGTACACATTTCCCATCACGCGGGTACGGCAGCCCATGGTTGCCACCTCTGTTTCGGGCCTGCCGGGCTGGTAATACTGGGCATTAAAGGGCGCGTCCAGGTTGGTAAAGTTGGGGAACAGCCTTTTGGCGCTGCAGCGGCAGGCCATCTCGAACAGGTCGTAGTTGGGGTCTCCGGGGTTATAGTTTACCCCCTCTTTCAGCTTGAAGATCTGAATGGGGAAGATGGGCGTCTCGCCGTGGCCCAGGCCCTTTTCGGTGGCCAGCAGCACATTGCGTATAATCATCCGCCCCTCGGGGCTTGTATCGGTGCCGTAGTTGATGGAGGAGAAGGGCGTTTGGGCCCCCGCGCGTGAGTGCATGGAGTTTAGGTTGTGCACCAAAGCCTCCATGGCCTGGAAGCAGCGCCGGTCTGTCTCGCTTTGGGCGTACTGCCCAGCAAAGGCCACAATGCGCGCCGCAAGTTCTTCGGTATGCGCTGCTGCCAGCTTCGTTTGCAGCGCACTGCGAAAGGCCTCGTCCCCCGCCAGCAGCGCCCCAACGCCGGCCTCGCCCTCGGCCTCCTCACAAAGGCCCTGGGCGGCGGCTTTGTCATATTCCCCCTCGGGGGCCAAAAGCTGCAGGGCTTTCAGCAAATTTTCGCCATACAAGCGGCGGTAGGTTTTGGTTACCCCCTTGGCCAGGCCGTAATCAAAGTTCGGAATGCTCTGCCCGCCGTGGTGGTCGTTTTGGTTCGACTGGATGGCGATGCAGGCCAGGGCCGCATAGCTTTGGATATCCTGCGGCTCGCGCAGGTAGCCGTGCCCGGTGGAAAAACCCCCGTTAAAAAGCTGCATAATGTCAATTTGGCAGCAGGTGGTGGTGAGGGAGTAAAAATCAAAGTCGTGGATGTGGATAAAGCCCTCGCTGTGGGCTTTGGCCTGCTCTGGCGTTAGCAGATAGGCCGTGTTGTAGGCCTTGGCCGCCGCCGAGCCAATTTGTAACATGCTGCCCATGGCGGTGTTGCCATCCACATTGGCATTATCGCGCTTTAAGTCAGACTTTCTCGCGTCTGCGTTTGTAATTTCATCGCAGGCGCGCATCAGCGCCGTGTTGGACTCCCGCACGCGGGTGCGGCGGGCCCGGTACAAAATAAACTTTTTGGCGGCCTCTTCATAGCCGCAGCGCATCAGGGCTTTTTCCGCCTCGTCCTGAATGTCCTCTATGCGGTAACTATCCTGGCTGCGCCGCTGGGCCATGGCCTCGCCCACCTCGTTGGCAATGCGGGCGGCAGCGGCGGCGTCCTCTTCCCCGGCGGCGGTAAGGGCTTTTAAAATTGCGCTGGCAATTTTGGTCTCATCATATAAAACCACCCTCCCATCCCTTTTTGTGATGGTACGCACCCCGGATTTTTGCATAACGATGAAACCTCCAAATTTTCGTGCAGGTGTAAATTTTGTTTACGCCCGCAAATATACCCCGTGTAGTAAAACTTTATCACACAAGATATAGTGCGTCAAGGGCAATTATCACGAAATTAACCCATATATTTTGTGATGCCCTGCGGGGCCTTGCCCTCAAATACATCTGCCATCGCACTTTGTTGGGTTTTTCACTTTTGTAGGGCGCACAAAAAGGGAAAGCTGCACATGGAAGGCCCCATTGCCCCGCTTACTCTTGTACAATATGCGCTATCTGTTTTGGATGACGCCATACAGCACCATACACTTTGTGCAAGGGTAGCTATTTCTCATATGTGGGTTATTATTGTATAATGAATCTAAATCTACAGCATTTTCACAAATAACTTACACACCGCACCGGCAAAAACAGTTTTATGCTTCGTTGCAAAATTTTGCAATGCACCAAGCATTTCTACAATTTTGCGCCTTGCCTAAACCTGTTTTTGCTCGGCGCTTGCTGTGTAAAACATTTATTCAAATGCTGTAACTTCTTTAACGCCACACTCTATGGAGGCTCACTCTATCTATGACCACATTTCTTACAATGCTCTCCCTCTTCTTTCTCTGTTTGGTTTTGCTGTTTACTGTGAAGGGGTACTGGGAGCGTAAAAAACTACGGAGCAAAATAGAAACCACCTTTGGCATAAAGCCATCTGACAATATCAGGCTACACGACGCATCCTTGTTTTGGGAGGCGTACAAGGCCAACCTGCCCTGCAAAGATTCTTTGGATGATATTACCTGGCGTGACCTAAACATGGACGCGCTGTTTGCAAATCTCAACAGTTGCCAAAGCCTTTTTGGAGCCGCCTGGCTTTATATACAGCTAAGAAAATGCTGCTTACCACCTGCTGAAACACAGCACAGGGAAAAACTGATGGGTTTTTTTGCGAAGCATGACGCTGTTAGAAGCAAGGTGCAGTATCACCTTGCAAGGCTGGGCGGCAATGAAGAAACACAAACGGCGACCTCTTTGTTTGGCGGTGATGTTCTGCAAAAACACCATCTTGCAATTTATATCTTGCTGGCGTTTCTTCCTTTCCTTCCTCTTGTTTTCTCCCCCCTGATTGACTTTACTGCAACTGTAGTTCTTTGTTTGCTGGCCGCCGCCGTTAACTCTGTCCTCACACTCTATTTGCGTAACCGCCCCCACAGCAGTTTTTCCATCGTCTATAGTTTCGCCGCCACCCTAGCGAATGCTTCACACCTTGCAAAAACCCTGGAAAAAGCAACTCCAGAGATTGCGGAAGAGATATGTGGCTTGCTTCATTCCTTTCGATATGCACAGCCAATCGCCGCGTTCATGTACTGGGGAGAACTTATCTCTTCTATGGGCCTCGTCGACCCTTTCTCTTTTTTCCTTCTCCCTGTTTTTTGCCACGCGTATCTAGCACGGCTGATACGTAGCAAACGTCGAGAGTATCGACAGCTTACAGAACTCATTGGCGAAATCGACCTTTCTATCAGTATTTTATCTACCCGCAAGATATACCCTTATTATTGCACACCATCTTTTGGAAATACGAAAGGGATTTCCTTTCAGCAGCTTTACCACCCTATGCTGAGTAGTGCCGTACCTACTAGTGCTACCTTCCGCCGGGACATTTTACTTACCGGCTCCAACGCCTCGGGTAAATCCACATTTATCAAGGCCACCGCCATCAGTTGTATCACCGCCCAAGCACTAAATACTTGTTTTGCAAAAGAGTTTCACCTACAGCCCGCGGCTATTCTCAGTTCCATGGCCATACAAGACAACATCCTGGAAGGTAACAGTTATTTCATTGCCGAACTTAAATCCATGAAGCGTATAACAGACAAAGCCGAAAACGGGGGGTTTTTCTATGTGTTTATTGATGAAATTTTACGTGGCACAAACACGTCTGAACGGATTATTGCTTCTACTTCCCTGCTGCGATATTTAAGCAAAAAAAGCTGCTTTGTCATGGCCGCCACACACGATTTAGAACTTACAGAACGACTTGGAGAATTTGACAATTATCATTTCCGTGAAACTGTACATGGCAACACCGTACACTTCGATTACAAACTTCACCACGGCCCTTCCCGCACAAAAAATGCCCTTCTTCTTATGGAGTGCATGCAGTTTCCAAAAGCCATAATAGAAGCCACATCTTCAATTTCGCCCTCCCCCTCCCCCCCTCAACAATTGCCATAACAGCCCAAAAATGCTATACTGCCTATTGTATGGTAATAACCAAAACCACATGGAAAGAAGGGCTTTGGAATGATGAAGCTAGTACTTGTGCGCCACGGCGAAAGTGAATGGAACCGCCTGAACCTGTTTACCGGGTGGACGGACGTGCCCCTCTCGGACAAAGGGCGGGAGGAAGCCGCCGAGGGCGGCCGCCTGTTAAAAGCCGAAGGATATGATTTTGACCTGTGCTACACCTCTTATCTGCGCCGCGCCATCCACACCTTAAACCTGGTGCTGGAGGAGATGGACCGACTGTGGCTGCCCGTGGAAAAAAGCTGGAAGCTGAACGAGCGGCACTACGGCGCTTTGCAGGGCCTGAACAAAGCCGAAACAGCGGCCAAATACGGTGAAGAGCAGGTGCTGGTGTGGCGCCGCAGCTTTGACGTGCCCCCCCCTGCGCTGGAGGAGGACGACGAGCGCAACCCTCGCAAGCAGGCCCCTTACCGCGGCGTTACCCCTGCCGAACTGCCCCTTACCGAAAGCCTGGCCATCACCATTGAGCGCGCCTGGCCCTATTTTGAGGAGACCATACTGCCCCAGATGAAGGCCGGCAAACGGGTGTTGATTGCGGCGCACGGCAACTCGCTGCGGGCGCTGGTGAAGAAATTTGACGGGATCTCCGACGAAGAGATTGTGGGGGTGAACATTCCCACCGGGGTACCGCTGGTATACGAGTTTGACGATAACCTGAAGGTACAAAAGAAATTCTACCTGGGGGACCAAGACGCCGTTGCGGCTAAGATGGCCGGGGTTGCCAACCAGGGTAAAGCCAAATAGCCATCGTTTTTTAAAGCCGCAACCAGCTAAAATAAACCAAAGATAAGCCGGGCCTTGCCGGCGATGGAACCATACATACAGGGCGCTGGCAGGCAGGGGAATTTCCCTGCCTGCCGCATTTACTTTTAGGCCAAAATGGCCGCACCCGATGAAGGGCAAAAAGAAAGGCATTGCCATGGAGGCAGAAATAGCCCGTTTACAGCAGATGATTGACGAAAGCCAGTACATCGTTTTTTTCGGCGGAGCCGGGGTCTCCACCGAAAGCGGCATCCCCGATTTCCGCAGCCAGGACGGGCTGTACCACCAGCACTACGCCTACCCGCCCGAAACCATTTTAAGCCACCGCTTTTACCTGAACAACAAAGAGGAATTTTTCCGCTTTTACCGCGACAGTGTGCTGCACCCCGCCGCAAAACCCAACGCAGCACACCTGAAACTGGCCGAATTGGAACGGGCCGGGAAGCTAAAGGCCGTCATTACGCAGAACATAGATGGCCTACACCAGCAGGCCGCCTCGCAAGAGGTAATTGAGCTACATGGAAGCATTTTGCGCAACCGCTGCGAAAACTGTGGCAGGGCCCATACACTTGCCGAGGTGTTGGGCAGCCAGGGCGTGCCCCACTGTAGCTGCGGGGGAGATATAAAGCCCTGTGTTGTGCTGTATGAGGAGGGGCTGGATAGAACGGACATGGCGCGGGCCATCGGCCATATTCAAAAGGCCGATTTGCTGATAATTGGCGGCACCTCACTGGCCGTGTACCCCGCGGCGGGCCTCATCGACTCTTTTTCGGGCCGCCACCTGGTGCTGATAAACAAAGGGGAAACTGGCCGCGGCACAGGCGCCGACCTTGTGATACGCGCGGCCATTGGCGAGGTGCTAAGCGGTATTACCGTATAAAACTGCGCCCTCCTGTTTAACTTACTTTTATCTTTTCTTTTTACTTTCGTAATTGTTTTTTAGAGAGTTCCTCATAGATTGGCAGGTAGCTTTTGGCTACCTGCCGCTTTTTTGTGCTTACTCCTTTGCCTTTTACCGGTTACGCTTTGGTTACGGTAAGGGCGGTAAACTGGGTACAACAAATCACAAAGGAGGCACACACACCCATGAACCTGTTGCTGGACCCAGAATTTTTAACAAGGCTCGTTTTTTGCCTGGTGCCTGGGCTTGCCCTGCTGGCCACCTACCTGTTTTCCCGCCAAAGCGAGCAGGAAAACCACCGGCTTTTCTAGCGGCGTAAGCGAGTAAAAGAAAGGAGGCCCTTCCCATGATTGTACTTTTCCTGGCCGTAGATGGGGTAAGGTGACCAAAGGCTTACAGCAAACGAACAAACTGCAGCGCATTAACACGGGAAAAAGCAGGCGCTGCCTAACAGTTTCTACTCTGCATAAGAGTTTCTTACAAAAACCTGCTGCACAGCTTTTTGAGAAACTGTAATAAAACGGAGGTTTTTATGCCACATCAAAAAAGCAGCCACAAGCAATAATTGCCTGTGGCTGTTTTTCTACGGTTTGGTCACTCGGTTTTTGGCAAAAGCCGCATGATTCTCACATTGGGCATCGGGAACTCTTTTCCTCTGCGGGGTTTTTGCGGGAGTTTTGGAAAGATTTAGGGGGTTTTGCGCCGCTATCAAGCGGTATAAAAAACCCTGTGGTCAGGTGGTTTAAGCGCGCACACGCGCCAGGGTTTCTTTGGCCACCCGCACAATGTGTTCATCGGTCAAATCAAAACGCTTGCGCAGGTAGTCCTGCGGGCCCACCTCGCCAAACTCATCCTCTACGGCCACATAGCCGGTTTTGGCCTCATCTTCCAAGGCCTCTTTTACGGCGGCATACAGGCCCCCTATTTTGTTGTGGTTTTCGGCCACCACAACGCATTTGGTGTTGGCTGCATAGCGCTTCACCAGCTCGGCATCCAGCGGCTTGATGGTGCAAATATCTATCACCGAGGCGTCAATTTGCTGCTGCGCCAATTGGCCTGCGGCCTGCAGCGCCTCGTGCACCATAATGCCGCTGGCAACCAGCACAAGGTCTTTCCCCTCGCGCAGCACCTTGCCCTTACCCACCTCAAACGGTGTGCCCTCGGCGTAAACCGGGTAGGAATCCTTACGGGGTACGCGCAGGTATTTCACACCGGGCAGGTCTTTGGCCTGCCGCAAAAAGCTGGTTAGCATGGTGATATCCGTAACATCTATGATGATGGCGCCGGGTATGGCGCGGTAGAGGGCCACATCCTCAAATGGCATGTGCGTGCCGCCATTAAAGCTGGCCGTAATGCCGGGGTCGGTGCCGATGACGGTGATGGAATTTTTGGCATAGCCGCCCGAGAGGAAGATTTGGTCAAAACAGCGGCGGGAGGCAAAGGGCCCAAAGGTGTGGACAATCGGCTTCATGCCTGCGGCGCTTAAACCGCAGCCAATGCCAATCATGTTGGCCTCGGCAATGCCGCAGTTGATGGCACGGTTTGTAAGGCCAGGCAGCTTTGCGGTGCCAATGCAGCTCATGAGGTCGGCGTCCAGGTACACAAGGTCCTCGTCTTCTTGCAGCAGCGCTTCAATGGTTTTGCCCAGCACGTCTTTAAAGGCCCGTGCGTCTTTTTCACCCGTATATACAAGGTTCATTCTGCGCCGCCCCCTTCCATGGTTTGCAGTTCACTGCGCAGGTCTGCCAGCCACTCGTCAAACTTTTCAGGTTTCGGCGTCAGGCTATGGTTGCTTAAGGTCTCTTCAATCTCTTTTACACCCTTGCCCTTTACTGTGTTTAAAATAATGGCAAGGGGTTTTTCCGCCGGCTTTTGTTCCAGCGCTTTTTGTATTTGTTCTACATCGTTGCCCTCTATGGTGGCTGCCTCAAAACCAAAAGCCCCAAATTTCTTTTCCAAATCCAGGGTGTTTAGCACATCGGCGGTGTAGCCGTCCAGTTGCTTTTTGTTCCAGTCCACCAGCCACACAAGGTTGGTCAGTTTTTTGGCCGCAGTGAACATGGCGGCCTCCCAAACCTGGCCCTCGTCAATTTCGCCGTCACCCACAATTAAAAAAGTGCGGCTGTCCCGCCCTTTCAGGCGGTCGCCCAAGGCCAGGCCCACCGCAAGCGATGTACCCTGCCCCAGCGAGCCCGTCGTCATATCCACGCCGGGGGTTTTGTTGCGGTCACAGTGGCTGGGCAGCGAGGTGCCGGGCTGGTTCAGGGTGCGCAGCATCTCGTAGGGGAAATAGCCTTTTAGCGCCAGGGTGGCGTACACGGCGGGCCCGGCATGTCCCTTTGAACAAACCAGCTTATCCCGCTGGGGCCATTCGGGCCTTGCGGGGTCCACCTTCATCACAGAACCATACAGAACGGCCAGCAAATCCGCCACCGAAAGGCTGCCCCCCAGGTGCCCAAACCCGCGCGACTGTACACACTCCATGGTGGCAATACGAATTTGCTGGGCAAACTTCTGCAGGTCTTTTACACTCATCTGCTGTAAAGCCAATGCCTTTCCCTCCTTAAATTCTCGCCACTCCTGTTTTCCGGGCGGCTTCGGCCACGGCTGCCGCCACGGCGGGGCATACGCGCTCATCAAAGGCGGCGGGTATGATATAGTCTACACTCAGCTCCTCGGGCCCTATCAGGTTTGCCAGCGCCTCGGCGGCGGCCACCTTCATCTCCTCGTTGATGTCGGACGCGCGCACATCAAAGGTGCCGCGGAAGATGCCGGGGAAGGCCAGCACGTTGTTGATTTGGTTTTTAAAATCGCTGCGGCCGGTGGCAATTACCTTCGCGCCCCCGGCTTTTGCCTCATCGGGGAAAATTTCGGGCGTGGGGTTGGCGCAGGCAAAAATAATGGGGTCTGGGTTCATGCTTTTCACCATCTCGGTGGTAACCGTGCCGGGGGCTGAAACCCCGATGAAAACATCGGCGCCCACCAGCATATCGGCCAGCGAACCATTTTTGTGCGCCAGGTTGGTTATTTCGGCCATCTCCCGTTTCACGGGGTTTAAATCGTCTCTCTCGGGGGAGATGGCGCCTTTCCGGTCACAGATGGTGATATCGCGGTAGCCCGCGCTCAGCATCAGCTTGGTAATGGCAACGGCGGCGGCCCCCGCGCCAGACATCACAACCCGCACATCCTCCTTTTTCTTGTTCACCAGCTTTAGGGCATTGGTAAGGCCCGCCAGGGTTACCACCGCCGTGCCGTGCTGGTCGTCGTGGAAGATGGGAATATCGCATTTTTCTTTTAGCTTCTTTTCAATTTCAAAGCAGCGGGGGGCCGAGATATCCTCTAGGTTAATACCCCCAAACGAGCCGGAAATGAGGTAGACGGCATTGACAAAATCGTCCACATCCTGGGTTTTTACACACAGGGGGAAGGCGTCTACATCCCCAAAGGCCTTGAACAGAACACATTTGCCCTCCATCACGGGCATCCCCGCCTCGGGGCCTATGTCGCCCAGGCCCAAAACGGCGGTGCCGTCGGTAATCACCGCGCACAGGTTGTGGCGGCGGGTCAGGTCATAGCTTCTGGCCAGGTCCTTTTGAATTTCCAGGCAGGGCTGGGCCACGCCCGGTGTGTAGGCCAGGGATAAGTCCTCCTTGGAAGATACCGGCACGGTGGCCCGCACCTCAATTTTGCCCTTCCATTCCTCATGCAAACGCAGGGATTCTTTCGCGTAATCCATCTAAACGCTCCTCTCTATTGTAAAACTCAATATTACAGGCTTGTGCTGCTTGGAATGGGCAATGTGGCCCCACCATAGGGCATGGCAAGCACGCTGGCTTCCGGCCCATATTTGGCGAATGCGGCGTCCAGCGCCGCCTGGGCCGAAGGCCGGGGGTTTAAAAAGATACTTTTTACAAAGTCATCGTCCATCTCAGAGACAAGGTCGATATCGGCATATTCCAGCACCATGCCAATGGCCGCAGCCTTGTGCCCCCCAAGCTCGAAATCTCGGCCAATGCGCTCCACCATAGAATGCGAAGTGGAGGCAGTGGTGAGCCATTCTTCAAATTTTACACTGCCCAGCCCCTCGTTGCAAGCGCCAATTACAATAATGGTGCCGCCGGGGCGCACGGCGTATTTGGCATTGTCCAGCGCTTTCTGCGTCTGGTAAAGGTTTGCATCTTTGGGCGCGCCCCCCTGCGATACCAGCACAATATCCGCCCGGTGGGGGATGAGCTTGCGGTACATTTTATCGAGATAGGCGCAGGCACTGCGGTGCGCTTTTACCACATCGCCCGCCACCGCATACACAATCTGCTTGTGTTCGTCCAGCACGGCGTTCACAATATAGTGGATGCCGCAAATCTCACCTGCGCATTCAATGTCCTCCCGTATGGGGTTGCCTTCCAATTTTCCGGCACAGGCATCCTCTGAAACCATCATGCTGTGGTTTGCCTGTATGGCCGCCGAGGTGGAGACACCCGGCATGATGGCTTTTGCCCCCCCGGAGTATCCCGCAAAATAGTGGAACTCCACATTGCCAAGGCAGATACGAAAATCCGCCTCGGCCACGCTGCGTGTGATATCCACGGGTGTGCCGTGCGGGGTTGTACCCATGTGGATGCAGTCATCGTAATCGCTGTCCACACAGCGCAGCTCGCGGTAGGCACGCTCCCCCGCCAGCTTGCGCTTTTCTTCCTCCGTTTGTTTGCGGTGCACCCCCAGGCCAAACACAAGGGTGATATCCTGGGCCTTGCAGCCCGCGGCGTACAGCTCGTCCAGCAGGCTGGGCAGGATATCCGCACTGGGCAGCGGGCGGGAGATATCGCTGGTGACGATGGCTATTTTTTGCCCAGGTTTTACAAGTGTTCTAAGCTCCGGCGCGCCTATGGGGTTTTTAAGCGCATGGCGCACGGCTTCTTCCCCACGCCTAGCATGGGTCATCTCGTTCGCATAAAGCACGTCCATCACATTTTTGTCGGGCAGCTCTACCACCTGCGTTCCCGTACCGTAGCCAAACTCCAGTTTCATTGGCGCTTCTCCCTGCCAAATTTTTGGGTGCCATGCCGCAGCGCCTTCACCACGGGCAGTTCTTCGCCCGTTAAAAAGCGGATGAGCGCCCCACCCCCGGTGCAGATGTAGGAGACGTCCTCGGTGTGGCCGTACTTTGTGGTGGCCACCACCGAATCTCCCCCGCCCACCACGGTGTAGGCGTCGGTTTGGGCCAGCGCGTCCCACACGGCTTTTGTGCCAAATTCCGAGGCCGCCTGCTCAAACACCCCCATGGGGCCGTTTACAAACACGGTTTTGCTGCCAAAAATCCTCTCGCGGTAGCGGCGGGCCGTCTCTTCACCTATATCCACCGCGCCAATTTCTTTGGGCACCGCGCCAATTTTGCATTCCCTTCGCCGCCCCGCTTCCACATAGCCAAGGTCGCTGGGTAGTTCAAATTTATCGGCATATTTTTCGTACAGGGCTTTTGCCAGGGGGATATACTCCCCATAATTTGAGCTGTGGATGAAATCCAGGCTGGCCTGCCCAATGGCTTCGCCCTTGGCCGCCAGCAGGATGTTCCCCACAAGGCCCCCTGTTACAATATGGTCGGCCACACCGCTTTTCAGTACGGTTTCGGCCATCAAAAAGGCATCGGATATCTTGGCCCCACCCAGCACAAAAGTGCAGGGGTGGGCGGGCGTTTCCATCAGCTCGGAGATGACGCAGTATTCTTTTTCAAACAGCCGCCCCATGGCCGTGGGCAGCAGTTCTTCAAAGCCGCAGAGGGAGGGCTGGTCCCGGTGGGCGGCGGCAAAGGCGTCGCAGAGGTACAAATCGGCCAGGGGGGCCAGTTTTTCCACCACCTGTGTTTTTGCCATCTGCTCATGGCTCAGTTTCAGTTTCAGTTCAAACAGTGTCTGCTCCTCGGCGGCAAAACGCACATTGTCTAAAAGAAGCACCTCGCCGTTTTGCAGTTCGGCAATCTTTTGCCGCGCCGCAGGGCCGCACACATCGTCCACCCAGCCCACCGGCATGGCCAGCAGCTCGCTTAACACCTTGGCGTGGGGGCGGGTACAGTAAAAGTTTTGGTATTCAATGTCGCTGCCCTGGTGGGCCAGCAAAACCACCCGCCCCCCCTTTTGGGCCAGTTCCTGTATGGTGGGCAGGCAGGCTTTGATGCGGGCAATCCCCTTCAGGGTGTCCGTCTCGCGGTCAACCGCCTGGTTGATATCCACCCGGCAGAGTATGGTTTTCCCCTCTATCTCAAAATCATCTATGGTGTTGATACCAAAACGCATGGTCTTACCTCCGTAATAAAGCAAAAGTGGAAAGGGCGAGGGAACCAAAGCGGTTCCCTCGCATCTGTTCTTTTACTGGCAGCCAATCTCCAAATATTTGTTGGTCTCTGCGGTGCCCTCTTCGCGGCTAAGCTGCATTTTCATCACGGCGCGAATGCCGTCGATGGTCTCGGGGATGGTGACGGATTCCTGCGGGATGTTGATGGCATACATGATATCGTTGCCCGATTCCACAATCGAATCCTCCCACAGGCCAATCTCGTACATATCCCCCCGGCGGTTGCCGAGGTCGCGCGCATATTTAAAGAAGGAGGCGTTGCCCTGGAAGCCCTCG
Source organism: uncultured Oscillospiraceae bacterium (assembly GCA_964550985.1). Taxonomy (GTDB): domain Bacteria; phylum Bacillota; class Clostridia; order Oscillospirales; family Ruminococcaceae; genus JAAYCI01. The sequence goes on along the minus strand of CAZKBM010000010.1, from coordinate 30,142 downwards.
GCAATGGTGACCACGCGGATGCGGGGATGCGCTTTAAAAGCCTTTAGTACCATATCTTTGGTGAGTTTTTGCCCGTTTTTGGCCGTGGCCAACACGGTGATGATATGCCCGTGCGTTACGGGGGTGTGCACCAAGATGCCGGTGGCCGCCACATGGGGCATAATGGTCATCAAATCCACCGCCTGGTGGGTGGGGGCCTTATCCATCTGCAGGGCGTTGGTCAGCCCGCGGTGGTAGTCGCCGGGGTCCGCCACGCGGCGCACAATGGTAATGGCAACCCGCTCTATGCCATAGAGGCGGTCCAAACAATCTACCGAGCGGATGAGCCCCGTGGTGTTGCAGGAAGTGAGTTTGAGGTAGTTTTGGTCAAGGCCCGCCTCATAGTTGGCGTAACCATGGAAGAACACGTCTGCCACACTGTTTTTTTCGCCGCCTTGGAAAATGGCTTTTACCCCATGCTTTTCGTACAGTTCCTTATTTTTGGCGCCTATGCCCGCCGGGGCCGAGTCCAGCATCACATCCACCTTATCCAGCAGGTCCTCAAAGCTACCCGCCACCGGAATGCCCAGTGCGTCAAAAGCGGCTTTATCGGCGCCCTCTACCAGGTAGAGGTTGTAGGGTATCCCGTTTACACCCAGCATCTTTTTTTCCCCCAGCGCGCGCAGGGAGAGGGTGGGGGCCAAATCGGCAATGCCCACCAGTTCCATATCACCCTGCATGGCAACGCCATCGGCCAGCCTTTGGCCAATGGTGCCGTAACCGGCGATGCCAACTTTGATCTTCTGCATAGAAACTCCTCCTGTTTTTTAAGAGCAAAATCGCCTTTTGGCGTTATTCAAACCCGAAATTAGCCGTTTTGCCCAGGTGTTTTATACGGACGTGAAAAGGGGAAACATTGCTTACTTTGATAGTATTTCATAGGCATAGTATAAAATATTTTTGTTAAATTGTCAATAAAACTACTAATAAAACTGGTATAATAATGTTTACTTAACCATAATTAACCAAACAGATTTTACAAGTTGACAGACAAATGACAAATGTTATAATTGCTGTAGGTTCACTTTACCTAATTTTAGGTTTGGGCAGGAAAGAAAGGGTAGCTGATGAAAGAATCCAGGCAGATGCAGATGGAAAAGCTGATTGCGCTACGGCAGAGCATGACCATGGAGGAACTTTGCGAAGAATTTCATGTGTCCATCAATACCATTCGCACCGATGTGGCGCACCTGGTGGATATTGGCGCCGTAGAAAAGGTGTACGGCGGGGTGCGCACCTGCAAAACAAGGGAAGTGGCGCTGTTTGACATCCGCTCGATACAGCAATCGGACGCAAAGCGGGCTATTGCCAAAAAGGCGGCGGAGCTTGTGGCGGACAATGACATCATCTATATTGATAGCGGCACAACCACCATGCTGCTGCCCGAATATCTGCGCGGCAAAAGCAATATCACTATTATCACCGCAAACATGTACATCATTTCCAACATCTACGATAAAACCAACATCAACTTAATTGTTCTGCCCGGCACGCTGGACCGCCGCACCAACTGCTTAAAGGACGCCAGCACCTACAGCGAACTGCGCAAATATCAGCCGGCAAAGGCGTTTATGGCCACCACGGGCATCACGGCCGACGGGCGGCTGAATGTATCGAACTATTTGGAGTATGAGGTAAAGCGCACCGCCATGGAGCAATGCGTGAACACCTACCTTTTGGCGGACGCCCATAAATTTGATGAATCGAACCTGATGAGTTACGGGAATTTGCGCGATATGGATGGGCTGATTACCAACAACAGCATTCCATCGGTTTACGTTGAATTTTGTAAGGAATACCACGTAACCCTGTGGCAGATAGACTAGGGTACGTAAACCCAGCAGAAGAGGCAACATGGTTATATACCTGTATCAATAGCATTTTATGGTAGTTTATAAAACAAAAAGAGTTTGACGGCCAGCCTATTCAGCAGCCGCCAAACTCTTTTGCGTTTCTGCGGCTATTTATACAGCGCAGGTTTTTCCATGGTATCCACCCGCAAGAACTGCGAGGTGCCGCGGGAGGCGTTGAGGGCGTCGCCCGCAACACAGGCCACATAGCCATCCCAGGCCGAAGGGCCCTTTAAAGCGCCGTTGTTAACCGCCTGCACCCACTCGCACAGCTCAATGTCGTAAGCCTCAATAAAGCGCTCCTTCCAGTCGGTCATAATGGGCATGCACTCGGCGGGGCCACCTGTTACGCTGGGGCGGCTGCGGCGCACCACCGCATAGGGGTCGGGCAGTTTTACGATGCCGTTTTCGCACACCACCTCACACTGGATATCGTAGCCGTATCCATCGGCCACCTGTACCTCCACGTCAATAAAACAGCCCTTTTTGGTGCGCAGCAGAACCACCTGGGGGTTATCGTAGCCTTTATCCGAACAGGAGGACTGGCGCACCCGCACGGCCTGGGCGTCCTCGTACTCGTCGTCCAGCAGCCAGCGGCAGATGTCCAATTCGTGTATGGCCACGTTGGTGATGCCGTTTTCGGTTTTAAAACCCGGCCCCTGCGCCACATTGCGGTGGCAGGCTTTTATCAGCAGGGGTTTGCCAATTTCGCCCGAATCGATGATGCGTTTCATCTCGGCATAGCCACGGTCATACCGGCGCATGAAGCCCACCTGTACCAGCCGTTTGCCAAGTTCCAGTTCGCGGGCGATGATCTCCTCGCAGTGCGGCGCGTTTTGGGATAGGGGTTTTTCGCAAAAGCACCACTTTCCTTCCGCCAGGGTTTTCATCACATACTCGTGGTGGGTGGGGTCAATCGAGGCAATCACCACCGCCTCCACCTCGGGGTCTTTTATCATTCCGTCACAGTCGCCGCCAAACGAGCGCGCGCCGTACAGGGCCGCCGTCTCGTCGGCTGCGGCAGCGGCATAGTCGCACACGGCCACAACCTTTGCACCGGGCACGGTGTTCTGTATGCGGCGGCAGTGGTCGCGCCCAATCGCGCCACAGCCCACAATTCCAACTTTTAACACTTTATCCATCTGTAGTTTCCCTTTCATAATATACAATTTGTAGTATTCTTTCGCTTTCCGGCCCTCACGCAGGCCGCCATGGGGCCAGCAGGTATTTACACCCTTTTATCCTTCTTCTGTATTTCTACTTTAATACTTCCACTTATTAGTACTTTCGGGCATCTTGTAAATGGGCCAGGTGCTCCCGGTAAGCCTCCAGGTTTTCGCTGCGCTCTGAAACTTCGGTGTCACCCACACGCCACCAAGCGCCATAGCCGTCCGTCATGGTTTTGGGCAGCACCTTGATATCGAACAGCACCGGCCGGTTTTTAATCTGCTTTGCCTCTATAAAGGCCTGTTCCAGCTGCTGCATGGTGCGTATAGAATAGGCCTTGCAGCCGTAGGCCTCGGCCACCTTGGCGTAGTCGATATCCATAAAATCACCAAACAGGCCCTCCCCGTTGCGGTAGCGCAGTTCGGTACAAAGCGTTTTGTTGCCATGCCCCACCTGCAGGTTGTTGATGCAGCCATAGCTGGCGTTGTCAAACAGGCAGACAGTGATTTTCTGCCCCTCCTGCACGGCGGTAATCAGCTCGCTGTGCAGCATGTTAAAGCTGCCGTCCCCGCAAAAGGCGTATACCTCCCGCCCCTCTCCAATGGCCAGCTTTACGCCCAGCGCGCCCGCTATCTCGTAGCCCATGGTGGAGTAGCCGTATTCCATGTTGTAGGTATCGGCCGCGCGGGGCCGCCACATGCGCTGCATGTCGCCGGGCAAAGAGCCCGCCGCGCCTATGGCCACATCCTCGGGCTCCATCAGCGCATTCAAGGCACCAAGGGCCGCCGTTTGGGTAAGCTGGGCGTCTAAATCGTGGGCAAAGCGCCGGGCCGAAGCCGCGTTTGCGTCGTCGATAAGAGGCCGCCAGTCCTCGCTGTCCTCAAAGCGCATCCCGTCCAGCGCCTTTAATTCCAGCTCCCAGGCTTCTTTGGCGCGGGTAATCTCATCCGTATAGGCGGGGCGGTAGCCCTGCAGCAGCTTCAGCAGGCGGGGCAGGGCCTCTTTGGCGTCGGCCACCAGGGGCACGGCCTCCAGCTTCATCGCCTGAAATTCCGAGACATTGAGGTTAATAAAGCGGCAGTCCTCGGCAAACAGAGATTTAGAAGCCGTTGTAAAATCGGTATAGCGGGTGCCCACCCCAATCACAAGGTCGGCCTTTTGGGCAATTTCATTGGCGGCGGCGCAGCCCGTCACACCCAGCCCCCCAAGGTTCAAAGGGTGGTTCCACACAATGGCCGATTTCCCGGCCTGCGTCTCCCCAAAGGGGATGCCCAATTCTTCGGCAAACTGCAAAAATTCGCCGTGCGCCTCGGCATAGCGCACCCCGCCGCCGCAGATGAGCAAGGGGCGTTTGGCGCTGCGCACCGCCTCGGCCGCGTCTTGCAAAGCGGCCTCTGTGGCGGGGCGGCGCTGCAGCCGCCACACCCGCTTTGCAAAAAAGGCCGCGGGGTAATCATAGGCCTCCCCCTCCACATCCTGCGGCAGGGCCAGGCATACCGCGCCGGTATCGGCGGGGCTTGTAAGCACCCGGAAGGCCTGTAGCAAGGCGCTCATAAGCTGTTCGGGGCGGGTAACCCTGTCCCAATAGCGGCAAACCGCCTTAAAGGCATCGTTTGTGGAGATAGAGAGGTTATGGGTTTGCTCCACCTGTTGCAGCACGGGGTCGGGCTGGCGGCAGGCGTATACATCGCCCGGCAGCAAAAGCACCGGGATGTTGTTGGACGTTGCGGTGCCGGCAGCCGTAACCATATTGGCCGCGCCCGGCCCCACCGAGGAGGTTACGGCAAAAATCTGCTTGCGCTTCATCTGTTTTGCAAAGGCAATGGCGGCCTGCGCCATCCCCTGTTCGTTCTTACCCTGGTAAATTTCCAGGTTTTGGGCCTCTTGGCTTAGGGCCTGGCCCAAGCCCACCACATTGCCATGCCCCGGTATCATGAACAGCCCGCGCACAAAACGATGCTCTGCGCCGTCCACCTCCATATACTGGTTTTCCAAAAAGCGCACAAGCGCCTGCGCCATGGTAAGACGTATGGTTTGCATAGCGTTCTCCTTTCGGGTTTTGCCCAAGGGGGCCAATTCAAAAAGCGCGGGCTCTTCCTGCCGGGGTTTGGCATGGGCCCTGTTTTCACTGCCGCCCCACAGCATTTTCACAAATAACTTACACACCGTACCGGCAAAAACAATTTTACGCTTCGTTGCAAAATTTTGCAATGCACCAAGCATTCCTACAATTTTACGCCTTGCCTAAACCTGTTTTTGCTCGGCGCTTGCTGTGTAAAACATTTGTTCAAATGCTGTAAGCCCTGTATATATGCTCGTTCGCGTCCGGCTTCCAAAGCCAGGCATGTTCCTCATCGTCAATGCGGGTCTTTTTCCAGGGGTTGCCCTGCAAATGACGAATGCCCCAGGCGTAGCACATGGCGTAGCCGGGCGCAGCCACCTGGGAGTGGAAGCCGCTTGTGATAACCGCCAGGCCATTTTGGCCGGTTTTGTAAATCTCCCCATTTGCAAAACCCGCCCCAAAGCCCTGGGGATGGTCAAAACGGTAGAAATACACCTCAGGTTGGGGGTGGTGGTGGGGCGGGTAAGAGGACCATTTGCCAGGATGGTTCAGCACCTCCCCCAGCACCATGTTGGAAAAGGGCGCGTTATCCCAATCAAAAAAGGTTTTAATCTCCCGCTCCATGCAGCCCATCAGCTCTCCATTTGCGCCCGCATGTTGGGTTTGCACGGTTTCGGGCGTGTACATCACCGCCTTAAATGCGGTTGTATTCACTGTTTTTTGAATATACAGCTCGCTGTGTGCCCGTGCGGTCACCTTCACCCTTGTGCCACACCCGGTAAGCAGGCAGTACGCCTCGTGGTGGAAGCAGTCGGGGCGGCTGGCCTCACAGTTCTTCCCGTTCCACTCATAGCACACCTGGCCACAAAACAGCAAAATGGCCGTCTCTTTCTCGGCCTCTTCCAAAATAAAGCTGTCGCCTTCCTCCAGCAGCAGCAGGCCCACATCCATCTGCGTGCCAAGGTCATCCTGCGCCACCTCAATATAGGCGTTGTAGCCACTCACAAGCTCGGCATTTTTTGTAAAATAGGTCATTTTTCTCTCCTATGTACCGGGGATTTTTTCTGGTTTTTTGGCCCGGCCAAGCGCCGGCCTTATAGCCCGGTGTGCTGCGCAATAAATTTGCGGGCCTTTATGGCGTATTCCAGTGGATTCGCCTTGGCGGGGTCCTGCTCGGCCTCCACCAGCAGCCAGCCGGTATATCCGGCGTCTGCCAAAAGGCGGAACACGGGGTCAAAATCCACATCTCCATCCCCCGGCACGGTAAAAGCACCGCTGCGCACGGCCTGCAAGAAGGACCAATTGCCCTTTCTGGCCTCTTCCACAACGGGCAAACGCATGTCTTTCAGGTGCACATGCCCCACCCTGGACACATATTTTTTCAGCATCACAAGGGGGTCCTCCCCGGCAAAGGTGAAATGCCCGGTGTCGTAGCAGAGGAAGACGTAGGCGGGGTCGGTATTTTGCATCATGCGGTCAGTCTCTTCACTGGTTTGCACCACCGTGCCCATGTGGTGGTGGAAGCACAGTTTAAACCCGCGCTCGGCCGCCAGCTTCCCCAGCTTATTCAGGCCCTCGCAAAAAAGCTTCCACTCCTCTTCATTCATTACATATTTATGGTTTCCGGTAAGCACCGGCGTATCGGTTTTGCCCTGGATAGAGTGGCTTTGCTCGCTTACATTGATGCGGTTTGCCCCAAGGGCCGCCAAAAAATCCAAATTGCGCAGGAAGTCTTTTTCCTCCTCCTCATAAGGGCGGGTGATGAGGAAGGAGGAATACCAGCGGCTGGCAATCCTCAAATTGCGCAAATCCAGGGCCTTTTTGAGTTCGCCTGGGTCGCTGGGGAATTTGTTGCCTATCTCGCAGCCGGTAAAACCCGCAAGAGCCATTTCACTTACAATTTGCTGGAAGGTATTTTCCCCGCCCAGTTCGGGCATATCATCGTTACACCAGCCAATAGGTGCAATCCCTAAAAAAACATTTTTTGCATCAAACATCCATAAACCTCCACTTAGTTTATTCCCATACAAAAGTTTTCATTCCCAATTTTGTTTTAGAGTGTGTCGACACCCTCTAGGCCAAAGGTCATGCCGCCCGCTCTGCACGGCCGCCACCTTCATTAGTAAAAAAGTACCATCATTTTACTAAAAATGCAACAAATATTTTAGTAAGTTACCTTCCCCTTTTTTGCTTTCCACACACCATGTACAAAGCCTGCATACAGGGGCACGAGACAAGCTAATTTGCACAATTAACTTTATATCATTGTTTATTTACCAAATCGTTTATTTTTTACGTGGCGCATATATGGCAAGAAAGTGGAAACATAACAATTTTACTGTTTCAATGTTATAGTTTTATCAAAATAATGCACAAAAATATACAAATAATTTTTCACAATTCACTATAAATTATGAATTCTATTGACCACAAACTTTCAAATGTGTTAGAATGGCCTCATTCATTATCGGGGAAACGCAGTTAGGCAGTTAACTGTGATAGCCCCGGGAAATATAGGAATAAAGGAGAATAGAAGGTATGAAAAAGTTTTTTGCATTTGCCACGACGCTGTTAATGGCGGCTTCCCTGGCGGCTTGCAGCCAGCCCGCGTCACAGGCTTCCTCGGCCAGCGCGGCGCCTGCGGCCAGCAGCAAAGCGTCCTCTGCGCCGGCGGCTTCCGCCACAGGCACCGAAGGGGATAGTTACAATATCTCTGTTATTTTAAAAACCACCTCGTCTGAGTACTGGGGCTATGTGGTGGCCGGGGCCGAGGCCTACGGCAAGGAAAACCCCAACGTAACCGTCACCGTAAAAGGCCCGCCCTCTGAAACCGCCTACGATGAACAGCAAAACATGATTGAAACCGACATGAACAACGCCGATATCGACGGCTATGTAATTGCCCCCCTGCAAGCGGATATGGTGGTAAACATGATTGCCGGCCAAACCAAGCCCATTGTGGCCGTGGATACCGATATTGACGCGCCCGAGGTACTCTCTTTTGTGGGCACCGGCAATGAAGCCGCTGGCGCACTGGGCGGAAAAGCCGCTGTAGAGGCCGCAAAAGCCGCCGGCTGGGAAGAGATTCAGGCCATTGAAATTGCCGGCGTACAGGGAGACAGCACAAACGAAGCGCGTATGAAGGGCTACCAAAAGGGTATTGAGGATGCCGGCGGCACCTTTTTAGCCGACGAGACGCAGTACGCCAATGCCGTGGCCGACCAAGCCGTTACCGCCATGGAAGCCATTATGCAAAACCACCCCGAGGGCATTGCCATCATCTGCGCCAACAACGACGATATGGCCATGGCCGCCGCCCGCGCCGCCAAGGGGAACGCCGCCTATGAAAATACCGTATTTTTGGGCTTTGATGGGATTCAATCGGCCTGTAAATCCATCTTGGATAATGAATTGACCCTTTCGGTTTGCCAGCAGGGCTACAACATGGGCTATGAGTCTGTTGCGGCCGTGGTAAAGGCCCTGCAGGGCGAAAAGCTGGATGAATTTATTGACGCGGGCGCCACCGTAGTGGATGCTTCCACCGCACAGGCCCGTTTGGATGAACTACAGGGTTATTTGGGCTAAGCCAACTTACGGGCGCAATACCCGGAAGCTTACGCCTTGATACCCTTGTGGGCTCCGCCCCGGCAAACAGTGGCGGAGCCCACTTTCTTGTAAAACCATTCGTTTTAAAATGTGTAAAAAGGGCGGTTTTGGCCGAGGCAGACGGCCCCAAAACGCCCCTCCTGTTAATACTATCACAGTTCCTGTTTATGATTTGGAATGAGGAAACAAAGGCAAATACCCCTTTTTGCAAGAAAGGGCGACCCAGGATTTGGGAAGAAGTGGAGGTGGTATCCGGGTGGGCGAATATATACTTGAGGTGGACCACGTAACAAAGCGCTTTCCGGGTGTTGTGGCCTTAAAAGACATGCATCTTGCCGTTAGGCCGGGGGAAATTCACGGCTTGATTGGCGAAAACGGAGCGGGTAAGTCTACCCTTATCAAAATTCTTACCGGTGTATATATAGCTGACGAGGGAGAAATTCGGATTGACGGAGAAAAACGAAATTTTCGCAACCCCAACGATGCCGTTGCAGCGGGCATAGCCTGCGTATATCAGGAGCTGAATATTGAGCGGCTGCTCAGTGTTACCGATAATGTTTTTATTAACAAATGGCTAAAAAAGGGCATCCTTTTGGATTACCACGCCATGCACCAGAAGGTGGCGGAACTGATGGCCTCGCTGGGGCAGAAGGTGGACCCCCGTAAACCGGCGGGCACACTGGGCATGGGCGTACAGCAGATGATTGAGATTGCAAAGGCGGTTTTAATTGACGCAAAGCTGATTATTATGGATGAGCCCACCTCCTCGCTGGGGGAAAAAGAAGTAGAACAGCTGATGAAAACCTGCCGGGAACTAAAAAACCGTGGCATCGCCATCCTATTTGTCTCCCACAAGCTGGAGGAGCTGTTTGAACTGTGCGACAGGGTGACGGTGATTCGCGACGGAGAATACATTGATACGCGTGATATCGAAGAGTGGAACAACGATTCACTGATTACGGCGATGGTGGGCCGCGCGGTGGAAAACCAGTTTCCCAAGGAGTATGGAACCAAAGGGGAGTGCCGCCTGAAGGTGGAAAACCTGTGTGTGGGCGGCGTGTTATCGAATGTGACTTTTGAAGCCTACGGCGGGCAGGTGCTGGGCTTTGCGGGGCTTGTGGGCGCCGGGCGCACCGAGACTATGCGCGCCATTTTTGGGGCCGACCCCATAGACAGCGGCAAGATTTGGGTGAACGGCAAGGAGCAAAAAATTTGCACCCCCGCCCAGGCCATAAAAGCGGGCATTGCCTTTTTAACCGAGGACCGCAAGGGCCAGGGCCTGGTTTTGCAGGAATCGGTGCGTACCAACCTCATCCTTTCCAGCTTTAAGCGTTACAGCCGGGGTGTATTTTTGGATGAGACACGGATAGAAGAAGCGGGGGAAGACAACATCAAAACCCTGCGCATCAAAACGCCCAACGCGTTTGAAGTGGTGGGCCAGCTTTCGGGCGGCAACCAGCAAAAGGTGGTTATAGGCAAATGGCTGAACACCGACGCGGATATCTTTATTTTTGACGAACCCACCCGTGGCATAGATGTGGGGGCGAAGGTGGAGGTATACAATGTCATCAACAACCTGGTTTTGGCCGGAAAATGTGTGATTATGGTCTCCTCTGAAATGCCCGAAATTTTACGAATATCCGACCGTGTGGTTGTGATGCGAGAGGGAAAGGTTATGGCAACCATTGACCGTGAAAGTGAACATTTTAACCAAGAGGATATTATGAAGGCAGCTTGGGGAGGTGCGATAGATGGTTAAGGCAAAGAAGTTAAAGCAGGTTTCGGGCCTGCAACTTGGCACCATATTGGCTTTGGTGCTGATGTGCGTTGTTTTGTCCATTGCAAACAAAAACTTTTACAACTACGATAACCTGATGAGCATACTGAAACAAACGGCCTTTAACGCCTTTGTCTCGGTGGGTATGCTTCTCTGTTTAATCACGGCAGGCATCGACCTTTCGGTGGGGGCCAACGCCGTGTTTTGCGCCTGTTTAATGGGCGCCCTTGCCAAAGCCGGCATGACGAACGGCCTGCTGATTATGCTGATTGGCATACTGGCGGGCGGGGCCATTGGCTGCATCAACGGCCTGATGTTGACGCGCCTGCACCTGCCCCACCCCTTTGTCTCCACCTTGGGCATGAAAAACGTGCTTTGGGGCCTGGCCCTTGTGGTTACGGGCAACCAGATGATCAACACCTTCCCCCCTTCGGTGCAATGGCTGGGCAAAACCACCCTCAAGGGTTTCCCGGTTAGCTTTGTAGTGGTTATTGTTTTGTACATTTTCATGCATATCTTTTTAAGCAAAACCGGGCTGGGCCGTTCCATCTACTGTGCGGGGGGCAATATTGAGGCCACACGCCTGTCTGGCATCAACACGGCCAATGTGCTCACCTTTTGCTACACTCTTTCGGGCGTAATGGCTGCTTTGGCCGGTATTGTCTCGGTGGGCCGCTCGGGCATATCCAACGGGGCCAACGCTACCCAGCCCTACGACACCGACGCCATTGCAGCCTGTATCATAGGCGGGGCTTCCTTTACCGGCGGCAAGGGCACCATGGTGGGCACCATGATTGGCTGCCTCATCATCTCGGTTTTGCGCAATGGGTTCAGCCTGCTCTCTATCGATTCCGCCGTGCAGAACATCGTGCTGGGCGCTGTGATTATTTTGGCCGTGCTCATGGACGTGATTCGCGCCCAAATGGAGGCAAAGCGCCGCCGGTTGGCCACGGTAAAATAGTTTTTGCTTGTAACTTTACTAGAAAGCCTGGCGCCGCGCCCCCTTTGGGCCGCGGCGCACTTTGCGAAAGCATATCACAAAACAACGGGAGGAATAGATTTGAAAAAACTACGTATGGGCATTGCAGGCCTTGGGCGGCTTGGCAAGGTACATGCCGGCCACATTGCAAATGCCATCCCCAACGCCGAACTTATTGCCGCCTGTTCCATTGTGCCCGAAGAGTTACACTACGCCCAAAACGTGCTGGGCGTAACACAGGTGTATGGCGATTATGCTGAAATGATCCAAAACCCGGCGATAGATGCTGTGGCCATCGTTACCACTTCGTCACAGCACTGCGGGCAGATAGCCGCGGCACTGGGCGCGGGCAAGCACGTGTTTTGCGATAAGCCCCTGGGCGTAACCGTAGCCGAGTGCGAACTTGCCGAAAAAGCCGTGGAGCGGCACCCAGAGCTTGTGTTTATGTTGGGCTTTATGCGCCGGTTTGACCCCTCGTACGCCTATGCCAAGGCCAAAATAGACGCCGGCGCTATTGGCAGGCCCTACCTGGTGAAGGCCACTGGCATTGACCCCGAGGCCACCGCCGAGGGGAGTTTGCGGTTTGCCAAAACCTCGGGCGGCATCTTTATTGATATGGCTGTGCACGACATTGACCTGATGCGCTGGTTTTTGGGCGCGGAGGCCAGCGAGGTGTATGCCCTGGGCGCCACCTTTAAACACCCCGGCTTTAAAGAGACGAACGACGACGAAACAGCCATTGCCACCTACCGGTTTGATAATGGGGGAATTGGCGTGATACATGTGGGGCGCACCGCCGCCCATGGCTACCATGTAGAAACCGAAGTGGTGGGCACCGAGGGCTCAATACGGGTAAGCCCGGTGCCCGCCAAAAACATGGCGGTGCTTTATAATGCCCAAGGGGTGGTTACCGAGTGTGTGGAAAACTTTCAGGTGCGCTTTGCCGAGGCCTACCGCCTGGAGATGGAGGAGTTTGTAAACTGCGTTTTGGAAAACCGCAAGCCCGACGTGACGGTATACGACGGCACAAAATCCACCCGCATCGCCTTTGCCACCACCGAGGCCTGGAAAACCGGGCAGGTAAAGAGAATATAGATTCAAGTAGGATACAGTATAAAACCTGCGTTTGCCCCAAATAGAATACAGGCAGCGGCCCTTACTTGGGCGGCTGCCTGTATTCTGTTTACCTGTTCCGCCTCAGTACACATCCAGCATATCCGCCAGTTTGGCGTTTGTATCCTCGGCCCAGGCGTATTCGCTCATATATTCCCCGTGGTATTTTTTGCAGTATTCCTCATTCCCGCTCAGCACCTCATAGTAATCGCACACCACCTCTTCGGGCTTTAGGGTTTTTTGGCTGCTGCCATCCTCCAAAATATAATCAATTTTGTTTTCTACCAAAAGGTCTTTCAGCCGTTTCATCGTCATGCGGTACAGGGCCTTGGTCGCGTCGTCGTCGGGCCTATCCTCCCATAACGCACAAATGGCCTGCCCCGCAGTCAGGGTACTTCCGTTTTTATCCACCAGCAGCGCCAGCAGCTCTTTTACCTTTTGGCGGCCAATCATCAACACTTCCCCATCTACAAAAACCTCAAAGCTGGGCATGGTTTGTATGTACACCTTGTGCTGGGCGGCCCGCTTTACCCGCCGCGCCTTTTCCAGTTCCTTTTCCAGTTTTTCAGGGCTATAGGGCTTCATCAGGTAGCCCACGGCGTCCACCTCAAAGGCGTCCAGCGCATATTGGTTAAAGGCGGTAACAAAAATAACGCGGATATCCGCATCCTGCGCTTTTAACTCCCGCGCCAGTTCTATCCCCTCCATCTGTGGCATCTCCACATCCAAAAAAGCCACATCCACGGGGTTCTGTTTGGCATATTCCAGCGCTTCCAGTGGGTTTTGGAAGGTCACAAGGCTGTCAACCCCCTCCAGCTTTTGGGCCATCAGGGTAAAACGGGTAATGGCCAGTTCCTCATCATCCACGTACAGTAGGCGCACCAAGCTCTCCCTCCTTTATTAGCGGAATACGTATCACCGTTTGGGTGCCCTGCCCCTCCTGGCTCTCCACCCGGATAACCGCATGTACCAGCCCCTCCAAACGGGTTTTTACGTTCTTCATCCCTATGGAATCTTTGCGCCCATACTCCCCCGTCATGTCAAAGCCCACGCCATCGTCCCGCACACACACAACAGCCTCTTCCCCCTCTTTGCGGGCCGTAACCCACACCGTACCGCCTTCCTGCTTTTTGCCTATCCCGTGCCGGATGGCATTTTCCACAATGGGCTGCAGGGTGAGGGTGGGGATGCAGAAATCTGTAAAGCCGATGTCGTACTCCATCTGCAATTTATCTCCAAAGCGCATTTTTTCAATTTTTGCATAATTTTCCACATGGTGCAATTCTTCCAAAAATGGCACGGGAGCGGCGGTTTCCAGCGCGTTAATGTTTTCGCGCAGATATTCCGAAAAGGTGACAACCGTCTCGTCGGCCTTTAGCGGGTCTGTAAGGCAAAGGGCGCTGATGGCATTTAGGGTATTAAAGATGAAATGGGGTTTAATCTGGCTTAACATCACCGAAATACGGCTGTGCAGAAGCTCATTTTCCAGTTCAGCGGCGCGCTGGGCCCCGCGCACGTTTTCCAAAATATATCGCAGCATCCACACCAGGGTAACCAATAAAGCCACCAAAAACGCCGCATGAAAAAGGTAGCCGTGCTCGGACACATTTAAATAATAGTCAAGCGTATCCACCCCAATGCCCAAAAACACCATGGCCACCAGCCAAAACACCGTTTTTGCCCGGCGGTTTTTTTGTATAAAAGCCTCGTAAAACAGGCAGCACACCCCCAAAAACATGGTTGTGGCCAGAAACAACAGCGAAAATAAAAATACGCCCATGCTCTCTCTGGCTTGCACCTGCCCGAACAACATGCCAATACTGGCCAGTTGCGCCACCAGCAGCACCCCATAGTTCAGGGTTATCAGCCGCCTGGCTTTTGGGCTCTGTAGCACCGTAAGCAGATAGGCCGTGGTAAAAAGCGGAATAAACCCTAGCGAAAGGTCATCCAGCGCGTCTATAATCCCTTGGTTTTGTGTGAACAACACCATAAAATCGAAATCCACCAAAAACCACAGCCCACAGGCCAGTACAAAACCCGCAAAAAGCAATAGGTTTGCCGCCCCCGCCACCCGCGCCGCAGCAAAAACCGCCGCCGCCCCCAAAAGCAGCAAGCCAATCATCAGCACCGCGGTGGCCGAGAGGAAGGCCGGTAAATTCCAAATGGCCAAAGCCTGCGCCGAGGCCACGCCTCCATTGCCCTGGCTAAAAGCACGTACCAAAACCAGCAGTACCGCCAAAAATACGGTACAGGCCAAACCCCCATGTAATAGCCGAAGAACTCTCCCGTTGTTTGCCATCTCGCTGTCTATCATCTCGCCTTACATTTCTTTTCGCTGTGCGCCAAAGCCCCTGGGCCCTACCTGGGCTGGGGCCGGAGGCTTTGTTTATTATAGCATTTTTTTGCGTTATACAACACCTTGCTAGAGGGGAAGGACAAACACAAAAGTGGCGCCGCCGCCGGGTGTATCAAAAACCGTAAGTTCCCCGCCGTGCTGCAAGGCCAGTTCCTTCGCCACCGCCAGGCCCAGGCCAAAGTGAGACCTGTCCGTTCGGCTTTGCTCCGCCCTATAAAAGCGGTCAAAAATATAGGGCTTATCACCTTCTGCAATGCCGCAGCCGTGGTCTTGCACCCTTAGGCAAACCTTGCCCCGTTGAAAAGAGCCCGAAAGCGTGATTGTCTCCCCTTCTGGCGAATAGGCCACAGCGTTAGAGAGCAATATGGCCAAAAGCTGCAGCAGGCGGTCTTCATCCGCCAAAACTTCCGGCAGGCTCTCCTGCGGCAGTTTTAACACAATTGTTTGTCCCTTCCTCTGTGCAATTGGCAAAAATTGTTCATAGAGGCTCACAAGTACATCCTCTATGTTCGTGTTTGCCCGCCGAACGGTCCACCGGCCGGAATCGGCCCCCGCCAGCAAGAGTAAATCGTCCACCAGCCGTGCCATCCGCCTTGTTTCATCGCGCAGGGTATGTATCTCTTTTTGCCCTGCCGGCATACCATACCCCAGCAGATCGGCCGCAGAGGAAATGACGGCAAGCGGGCTTTTTAGTTCATGGCTGGCCGCCGCAATAAACTCTTTTTGCCTTTGCTGCGCCTCCTCTACCGGCTGCACGGCGCGCCTTGCCAGCATCCAGCTAACCAGCAGCAAAAGGCTAAAGCCCCCCAAAAATACACCGCCATACAACCAAATAAGGCCATGGTTTTTTTGGTTGAACGCGGCCCAGGGTTTTACCAAAACGATGCTATACCACTGGCGCGGGCCGGTTGGCACCGATATCCATTTGGCACGGTACTCCCCCATTTTCCACATAAAAGGCGCTGTGACGTTTAGGGGCTCGGCCGGGTACTGCGCCAAGCTTGCCGCGCCGCTTGGCCCGGATTTCTTTAACTCCTCCATGGCGGCCGCAAACAGCTCGGAGCGGAAGGCCTCGCTCGCCTTCCCGGGAATTTTTATGGGATTCCCATTGTCGTATAAAAAAAGAAGTAGGTCATTTTCATTCTCCATGCGTGTAATTTTGCTGTACTCCAGCCGGTTTGTCCCCGCCAAAAGAACGCTGAACAACTGGCTTTGGCGCTCAAAATTTTCGGCCTCTGCATTTTCCGCCTGTGCCGTGGCAAAAAAGTAGGCAAAAAGGCAGGCCACCAAAAGCACCAAACCCGTTAGCCCAGCCGAAAGAAGCAGGAATTTGCGTCTCATTTTTCGCAGCATATCCGGCCCCCCTTGGCCCCGTTTTATTCCCATTTTGTAAAAGCTTGCGTAGCAGGTTGTAGCAGGTTTTGTTATTACAGTTCTTCAAAAATTTACGCTACATTTTGTTCATTTGCTTTAAGCTATAGCCCACCCCGCGGTTTGTAACCACCTGTACGCACGAACCGATGGTTTTTAGCCTGCGGCGTAAAAGGGAGACATAGGTGTCTAAAATACCCTCCTCCACATCTGCGTCCGGGCCCCAAACGCGGCTAAAAACCGTGTGGCGGGAAAGGCCGGGGGCCGTATTCTGCATAAAAAGTTCCAGCAAAGCCGCCAAGCGGTTGGACAGGTGCGTCTCGCCACAGGGCCCTTTTAGCAAATGCCCGCTGGTGGTGTAAAGTAAATCTCCATATTGCAGCAGCTCTGCGCTTTCAATGGCATAGGGCCGCCGTACCAGTGCACGTATTCGGGCCAAAAGTTCACGCATGTCAAAGGGTTTTACCAGATAGTCATCGGCCCCCGCATCCAGGCCATCTACGCGGTCTCCCACCGCATTCAGGGCGGTAAGCAGCAAAACCGGGGTACACACATTGCATTCACGCGCTTTTTTTAGTACGGTTAAACCGTCCATGCCGGGCAGCATCCTATCTAAAACAGCCAGGCCACAGGCATTTTCCTTTAAATAATACAGGCCCTCCTCGCCATCCCCGCAGCACAGTACGGCATAGCCCTCCTTTTCCAAAATGGTTTGGATATTCCCGCGCAGGGCCTCATCGTCTTCAATTAAAAGAATTTTCATTGGCTTTCTCCCACATGCTATCACCCATTCAGGTTAAATTTGGTTTTCAGGTTGTATCCTCTTTGTAGAGGGCGCCGACGCCCTCTCGCCCAAATCCTCTTCCCTTTACAGAATAATCTCAAAACAGAAAGGGGTCAACACTGCCCATGAAAAAACGGGTTCTTGTCAGTTTTACGGTATTCCTTTGTATTTTGCTGCTATTTACCGCCTGTAGCGGGGGCAAAAACAGCGGCAGCCCTTTGCCCGGGGGCGGCCCGCCGGGTGGGGCCGGTGAGGTGACCGGAAGGTATATCCAGCAGGATGTGACGCCACCGCAACTGGCCGACGGGGAAATTACCCAAATACGCCAGTTGCCGGACGGAAAGATGCTGGTGCTGGGCCGCCCGGAGGAGGGGGAACCGCCAAAAGCTTTTACCAGTGTGGACGGCCAAACCTGGGAGGCCTTTGCCCCCCTGCAAGCCAACGTGCCGAGCGCCTATGACGCTTCTGCACTGCTTTACACCGTAGATAATACCGGCACTTGGTGGTTTGTTGTTACGGGCCCAGAGGGCAGCGCATTCCAGTTGCTTCGCTTTCCGAACGGCTTAAAAGAAGAAGTGCCCCTGGCGGTATTTTCGGGCGGGCAGGAAGCTACCCCTACCGAAATATACTGCGGCGACGACAACCGTATTCTGCTGTGCAGCGCCTTGCCGGGCGACCAAATGGAGTGGACGCTGGTGGATGGAAATACCGGCGAGGCAGCGGCCTCTTTCAAGCCGAACTTTTACCCCACCTACACCGGCTATCGAAACGGGAAAATATACGGGTTTGACCCCGGCGGCACAGGCACACTCTATGCGTTTGACGCCGTTGCCAAAAAGCAGGAGGCCGCGTATCCTTTGCCCGAGGGAGCCAACCCACAAAATTTTTTGGTGGCGGATATATCGGCCGATGCATCCCTGAATTATATTGACCAAAACGGTATTTTTAAAATGGCCCTGGGCGGAAGCTTTTTGCAAACCGCCGCCAGCAGCCGCTCTTACGCTTTTGCAGACGCCAACTTCCGCCTGCAAAAACTTTGCGCCGCCCGTGACAGCAGCTTTTGGGTGGCAGGCCTTGCCATGCCAAACACAAAGCTTTACCGCTATGTATATGACGCTGCGGCACCTTCGGCCTCTGCTGAGCGCTTAAGCATTTGGACGATGGAGGATAACGCGCTGTTAAAGCTTGCGGTGTCCAGTTTTTCGCAGCAAAACCCCGAATATGAAGTGGTGGTGCAAACCGGGCGGGGAGCCGATGATACGGCACAGACCGATGAGGATATCATTCGGGCGCTGAACACCCAAATACTGAGCGGGGACCTGCCTGATGTTTTGATTTTAGACGGTTTGCCCGTTGAAAGTATGATTGAGAAAGGGTTGCTCTGTGACCTTTCGGGCCTTGTGAACCCCGGCGGATATTACGAAAACATTCTAAATTGCTATACAAAAGAGGGCAAAACCTATGCCTACCCGGCCCTGTTTTGGGCCCCGGCACTTGTGCAAACCTCGGTTGCCAACGGGCCGGACATTGAGAATATAAAAACCCTGGACGACATGCGCCCCTTGCTGTGCGACCCCGCTCTTGTCACCTTTGGCGGGTATTATTATCTTTTTAACACCCTATTTACCAGCTTTGCCCCCTCCATCTTCCCCGGTGGAAGCCGCGTAGAGGAGGAGGCCCTGCAAAAGTTTTTAACCCTTACCAAAGAGGCGGTGGATGCCCATGGCCTTGAAAAAACCGAGTATGACGAGCAATTTTTACCCACCGAGCTTGCCATGGACGGCGGGGCGAACGGCTTTGTGCTGCGGATAGACCCCAGTTTATCTGTAGTAAGTTTTACAGTACCCCAAAAGCGTGAATATGCCGTAAGTATTTTTTATGACTATATCACCCCGATTATTTCCTCCTATGATTTTACATCTGGGAATACGGCACGCTTTGCGCCACAGCCCGGAAATCTGTTTATCCCGCGGACGGTGGCTGGCGTACCCGTTGGTGCAAAGCAGGAAGAGGCCGGAAAGGCCTTTGTAAAAGCCCTGCTGGAATGCCAGACACTGGAAAACACCCGGTACACCCCCATGCCCGGTTTTTTGGTTAAAAGGGGGGTGGAGCACGAGGCGGGTATGGCCAGTTACCGGGAGGCCACCGCCGATGCCAGCCAGGCAATCGGCTTCCCAAACCCTGAGGACTTTACTATGGAGGAACTTATTGAGAGTTTGGACACCCCCGGCAGCACCGATATTGTTTTACAAAACATGGTATATGCACAGGTAAAACCCTTTTATGAGGGGAAAGCCAGTTTGGAAGAGACGCGCGAAAACATTTTACAAGCCGCCACACTCTACTTTGCCGAACGGCAATAAACCCGTTTTGTTAAGCGCAAGCTGCCCTATGGTCACTGGCCCCTCCTGCACGCCTCTTCATGGCCCTATACCCCCATTTTCTGCGCCAGACCCTCTCTTTTAGGCCTATGCAATTAGAGAACTATACAGAAAACCCGGTACAAAAACAGCAGCGCCGCTTTGCAAAACGTGCGGGGCTGCTGTTTTTATAGCAAATAAACAAACTGTAGCGCATAAATATGGGAAAAAGCAGGCGCTGCCTAACAGTTTCTACTCTACATTAGAGTTTCTTACAAAAGCTTGCTGCGTAACCTTTTGAGAAACTGTAATAGGCAAGGCGCAAAATGGTAGGAATGCTTTTGGCATTGCAAAATTTTCAGGCGAAGCATAAAACTGTTTTTGCCGGTGCGGTGTGTAAGTTATTTGTGAAAATGCTGTAAATATAAAACCGAAAACAGAGTGCCAACCTACACACAAAACGCCGCCTACACCAATACAAAAAGGCACGGATATCACGCAAATAATGATTGATTGAGGTATGCCGCACCCCCTCTTGCTATTGTATTTGGATAAAGCTGTTCATCCTGGCACTGCTAACATCCTTCACACTGTTGTTCTCAAAGACAAAAAACAGACCATCTGATTTTGGCCAAAACTGCCAAACAACCAGATGGTCAACTTTTTTTCAAATAAAAGAAAAACCGCGTTAACCCAAGGATTAACACGGCTGGAGCTGGTGGACGGATTTGAACCCCCGACCTGCTGATTACAAATCAGCTGCTCTACCAACTGAGCTACACCAGCAAAAAACTTTAGGTCACATTACAATATTACCTCTGTGCAACTGGTCTTCCCCATGCAACTGCTTAAAATTCTCAAGTAAAACTAGCCAATCTTCAGCAGTTGCCACTCAAATATAGTATCAAATATCCGCTTAGATGTAAAGCAATTTATCCACTTGGCCATTTCCGGCAATTTTCAAGGCAATTTCAAAGGTCGCTCTCTTTTTTGTCCTCTTGCACATCTATCCAGTTTGGTCGGCAAGCGTATTTCTTTTGGCATTTTGCACCAAAAGCATTCAACAGAATTTATTTTATTCTTGCAAAAATTCTGTTAGCTATGGTATTATGGGGTTGTTGCCATATTCGCCACCATGCTGGAAACGAAACTTTAAAACCGAATACTGCCAGATATTATATACCCGCCCCCCATAGCATCTATTTGCGGCAAACTTGGCACCTTGGCTTTTGGCTTGGTGCCTTGCTTTTTGGCCCGGGCACCTTAGCTTACATTTCACAGAAAGGAGGTTGCAACAGGAAAGGGGGATTTAGCCTAAGTTAGCAGAGTAGAGGCTTGCTTACCCACTTAGGCAGACCGTAAACGAAAGTGAAAAACTTATGCGTTAACACGGGAGGATTATGGAGACATGTCATCATTAAACAAAAAACTAGGGGTACCACTCTTCCAAATGGGAGACTTCAACGGCGTTGTATATGTATTCGCCGGCAATCTGGCCACCTTTGTGCTTGTCATATCCACGCTTAAAGGTTTTGGCTGGTCCGATGAGCTTGTTTTCGGCAGGGTGATTCCGGGCATTTGCACCGGCATGCTGGTAAGCGGGCTCTACTATACCTTTATGGCCATAAAGTTGGCCCGTAAAGAGCACCGCACCAACGTCACGGCCCTTCCCTTCGGGCTTTCAACACCTGTTGCGGTCGTCTATCTTTTCGGCGTCATCCTACCCTTGCAGTTCGGCATGGGCCTCAGCCCCGAGGAGACCTGGACGGCCGGTGTTGCCGCCTGCTTTATTGGCGGTATTATCGAGGCTGTCGGCGGTTTTGTTGGCCCGCTTATCCGCAAGATGATTCCCCGCGCCGCCATGCTGGCCACAGTGGGCGGCATTGCCCTGATGTGGATGGGTACGCGGGGGCTATTCAACGTTTACAGCGCCCCCCAAATTGGCCTGCCCGTGCTGCTGGTTGCCATTTTGGGGCTTATTGGCGGCTACAAACTGCCAAAGAAGATTCCCCCCATGCTGGTGGCGCTGGTATTCGGCATTGTCATGTCGCTTCTGTTTGGCGAGGCGCGCGTGGTGCTGGACGGCCTGGGCCAATTCAACCCACCCACCCCCGCCTTTGCGGCACTGGCAAATGGCTTTAAAATGATATTGCCGGTGCTGGTTGCCATTATACCGGTAGAAATTTACAATTTTATTGAGACCATGGATAACGTGGAGAGCGCCATTGCCGCCGGCGATAGCTACAATGTTAAAGAGGCCCAAATTATGGACGGTGTGGCCACAAGCATTGGCGCACTGTTTGGTGGCGTTATGCCCAACACCGTGTGGATTGGCCACCCCGGCCTGAAAAACGCGGGCTGCGGCGTGGGCTTTGCCTGGGTTAGCGCATTGCTATTCGCACTATCCGGTTGGTTTGGCTTCTTTAACTTCCTGTACTACCTTGTGCCCGTTACGGTGGTGGCCATTGTGTTTTTGTGGTGTGCCCAGGTTATTGTGGGCCAAAGCTTTGTGGATACCCCCCGCCGCTACGGCCCGGCCATTGTTATTGGCCTTATCCCCCACATTGCCGATTTACTTTACACCCAAACCTCCTCCATCTTCACCGCCATGGGCCTGGAACTCACCTTGGAAAACATGACCCTGGCCGTGAACAGCGGGGCCATGTGGTATGGCGTAGGCGTACTGAAAAACGGCGCCATCATCACCGGTATGCTGTGGGCGGCTATGGTGTGCTTTATTGTGGACCGTAACCTTGTAAAGGCCGCCGTCGCCTGCCTGATTGGGGCGGTGTTCACCTTCTTTGGTGTTATCCACACCGGCAGGCTTGGTTTTTACACAGGCGAGCCCATGCTTATCTTGGGCTATCTGCTGGCCGGCGCTGTGATACTCATCTTCCACTTTAGCCGCAAAAAGCTGGATTATGACCGCCGATACGACTTTGTATAGAGGAGGGAGCATACCATGGACCCAAGAAATGTACGCATCATGAAGCCCTATAGCGATGGAAGCTGTGTTGACGACACCGTTTATGTAGACGAAGCCGCGCGTGACGCTTTACACGTTAAGTGGGGCGACGAAGTACTGGTATTAGGCCGCCGCCGCTGCCACGCCAAAATTGCCCCCCTAAAAGAGGAGGACGTTGGCGCGCAGGCCGTGCGCATGACTGAACAGATGCAGGACAAAACCTACTGCTGCGTGGGGGATGAAGTTCTTTTATACCAAAAGGAATAAACTTTCTGTAGCGGCAGTTTTTACAGTAAATGAACAAACTGTAGCGCATAAATGCGAGAAAAATCAGGCGCTGCATAACAGTTTCTACTCTGCATTAGAGTTTCTTACAAAAACCTGCTACGCAGCTTTTTGAGAAACTGTAATAAGGGCGCTTTGCGTAAAGCAAGGCGCCCTTTTTCTGCCTTTTTCCCCTGAATTCCAAAATAAAAAGGTTGACAATGTTCACGAATTGTGTATTATATTATTTTGTGAACACTATTTAAAATCCATCAGTACCAAATGGGCGGGAGGCCTTTGCCATGAGAACAAAAGAACGTACTATTCGGTTTTCGGTGCTGGCCTGCCCGGTGGTGCTGATAACAGGCCTTGCTGTTCTCATCTTTTTGTTCCCCGAACGCGCGCGGGCCACCATTGCGCTACTAAGTGATATCTTCGTCAACCGCCTGGGGGTATTTTATATTTTGGTGGGGTTGTTCATACTGGGGGGCTGCCTGTTTTTGGCCTTTTCCAAATACGGGCGCATCCGCCTGGGCAAGGAGGGTGAAAAGCCCGCCTATTCAGGCTTTCAGTGGGGCACCATGATTTTCACCTCCACCATGGCGGCCGATATCCTATATTGGTCGCTCATTGAATGGTCGGTATATTACCCGGCCAACCCCTTAGGCCTAAGCGAGGTCTCTAAGGCGCAGCAGCTCCAGTATGCCTCCTCTTATACCTTATTCCACTGGGGGGCCATCCCCTGGGCTTTTTACATTCTGCCCAGCGTGGCTTACGCCTACCTGTTTTATGTTAAAATGCGCCAGCGGCAAACCATGTCTGAGGCCTGCCGCCCCCTGCTAAAGAAAAAAGTGGATGGCCCTTTGGGCAATGCCATTGATATTTTTGCCATATTGGGGCTGCTGTGCGGCACGGCCACCACCTTTTCCCTGGCCACCCCCATGATGGCCGAGGCGTTTGGCACGGCATTTGGTTTTCAGGCAAGCAAGGGCCTTACCATTGCCATTCTGCTGTGCATTGGGCTTTTGTTCACGGTTGTGGTCATGTCCGGCATGAAGGCGGTATCCAAACTCTCGGTGGTATGCGTCTACCTGTTTGGCGCGCTGGCCCTGTATGTGTTTTTTGCCGGGCCCACGGGTTTTATTATTGAAAGCGGCATCTCCGGCATCGGGTACATGGCCCAAAACTTTTTGCAGATGTCCACCTGGACGGACCCCCTACGCCTGACCGGCGACGGCACCCTGGGCTTTCCGCAGGCGCAAACCATCTTTTACTGGGCTTACTGGATTGCCTGGTTTGTGGCAACCCCCTTCTTCATCGCCAAAATCTCCCGCGGGCGCACCATTCGCCAATTGGTGCTAGGAGCCTTTTTTTACGGCCTATCGGGCACATTTACCTCGTTTATTGTATTTGGCAACTTTGGCCTATATCAGCAGGCCACCGGCCGGGTAGACGCCGTGGCCATGCTTGCGGCAGGCGAAGCGCCCGCCGCGGTGATTCCAAAACTGTTCAGCCAACTGCCCGGCACCTCCTTTGTGCTGGTGCTACTGGTGGTGACCATGGTGGCTTTTTATGCCACCACCTTTGACGCCATCACCCTGGTGGTAGCCGGGTTCTGCCAAAAGTCCATCCTGCTGGACGGTATGCCCAAAAAAAATCTGCGGGCTTTTTGGTCACTGGTGTTTATCCTGCTTCCCATCGCCCTCATCTCGGCCGATAGTACCGTTGGTATGCTGCAAACGGTATCCATTGTGGCGGCTTTCCCCCTGTCTCTCATCATGCTCATCATCGTCATAGGCTTTTTTAGGGAGCTACGCCGCACCCCGGTGCCGGCAGCCGGTGAAAAGGCTCCTGGCCCGGTTCAGCCCGGCGGCAAAGCCGGCCAAATCACCCTGCCCAAAACCTCCCCGTAGGCAATAGGGCCTATCTCCCGGCTATCCCGGCTGGCGCTGCGGTTGTCCCCCATCAAAAAGCAGGTGCCGGCGGGCAGGGTCAGCCGCATATCGGGCTGGGTAAGCCCCTCCTCTTTCAGGTAGGGTTCTTCCAAAAGGGCCCCATCCACCCAAACCCTGCCGCCGCTTATCTCCACGGTTTGCCCTTCGGTGGCAACCACGCGCTTTGTAAGGCTGCGCCCAAAGGCGTTTTGGGCACTGGTTGCCACCACATCACCCGCTACCGGGCGGTAACCCAAACGCCAAATCAGAATGAGCTGGCCGTGGCGCAGGCTATCCTCCATACTGAGGCCGTTTACAAAGCCCACGCGCAGCACAAACAGCGAGAGAAGCACTGCCAATGCAGCCGCGGCTGCCAGCCAGGCCGCCAAGGGCCAGGGGCGGTGCTTTTTACGGTTGGTTTTTTGGGTTTTGCCGGGGCACTCGCCCATGGGTGTCCTCCTCTCTGCACTTTCACTGATAAAACATTTTCTTCTATGCACTTTTTGTTTTGCAAGGTCTGCATACAAAGCGGGCGGCCCCTGTTGGGGCCGCCCGCTTTACACACACCCTGTTTGCCCCTTATCAGTCGGCCAAATTCTCATTTTGGGGAGCGGGGGCCTCTTCGCCGTTTTTGGGGGCAGGGTTTTGCCCAGCGGCGGCATTCATCTGGTTTTGGGGCTTTTGCTCTTTGCGCTTTTTAAAAAACAGTTTGATACGCTTCCAGTACAGGGCAACCCCCGCGCCGCCAGCCACCACAAGCCCCGCCGCCACCGATATAATATAGGTTATAATGGAAGGGTCGAGATAGGCCGAGGTGTGCAGCGCCCCCGCCACCATCAAGCCACTGAATACCATCGCGGCCAGGGCCGCTTTTTTCCATGTTTTCATCCTGTACACTCTGCCTTTCGTCTATACCTGCGCGGGCAGCTTTGCCTGCCGCCCAATCGGTTTAAAAAGAATAGTAGTATCATACTCTTGCACCGCCTTTTTGTAAAGGGGGCAGGGCTGTAAAGCCGCCATTCTCCCGCACTACAGTTCTTCCAAAAAGCCTTCTTCCTGCAATATTTTGTAGTACTCTTTGGCATAGCGGTACATTTTTAAGGGGTAATCCCCAAACTCCACACCCACCTCTTGCTTATACTCGCACCACATACACCACAAAAAACCCGTTAGGGCCACGTACATGTAGCAGCGGGCCTGCTGCTGCCGGGTGGGCTTACGCTTACAATAATACAAAAGGCATTCGTCAATCTGTTCTCGGCTCATATACGAATAATTGCCATACAGTGCAACATCCATAAGGGGGTCGCCCATTGCGGCATACTCCCAGTCAATAATACGCAAATTGCCATCCTCTAAAAAAAGCACATTGGCATAATTATAGTCTCCATGGCAAAGGGTTTTGGTTACCCCCAAGGCCTTTTCAAATGCAATTAACCGCCACATTTTTTCTTTTGTCTGTTCATAATCTGCCTTATCAAACCGAATGGCGTTATATTTTTGCACCAGCGCGTCATAGCGTTCCATCATCCCTTTCACATCCAGGCCGCTGGGCAGGGTGGCCTTACATTTATGCAGAACATGCAGCCGTTCCATAGCCAGCTTCGCGTCCTCCATCGAAAGCCGCCCCGCCGTGCGAGAACCCTCGTAGTACTTTGCAATCTTCACGCCGGATTCCGCGTCGAAATACAAAATCTCATCGGCAATATCCAGGGGCGCCACCGCCTCATAGGCCGCCTTTTCATTTTTACGGTCAATCAGCTTTTCGGTGCCTTCGCCCGGTATGCGGAAAACATAGCGCTTGCCCTGTACGGTAAAAACGAACGACTTGTTTGTCATCCCGTCCTTCACCGGAAAAAAATCTGTCACTTCACTTTGGTTTACCCGAAACACCTCGGCAATAATTTGCATACACCGGTTATTCGTGTTATCCAAATAGCTGGTATCGTACCGGCGCAGCTCCTCCATACTCTCAAATTCATGCACCTCGGCGGCGTTTTGGCAGTTCATGTAGATGGGCAACTCCGAAAGCTTTTCCCGCAGCACGTCCTCCCAGTAAAAATCCTGTGTGCCGGGCTTTGCCGCATACACGCCCAATAGCGCCCCAAATTTTGCCGAAAAGGCCTGTGAAAAGTAGGCCGGGCCCACAATGGCCCACTCGTCGTGCCCACCCACCGTAAGATCTAAAATGCGCCCTTTGTTTTTCTGGGTCACACACCACTCAGCGGTATCCCCTTCCATATATAAGCAGGTAAGCCAGCTATCGGGCTCATACTCGTGAAACAGGTTCTTCTCCATGTAATGGTCGGCGCACAAAAGGTAGCTGGCGCCCAGGCGCTCTTTTACACGCAGCAGGCTTGCAATATTATTCTTTGTGGCGTACTCGGGGTTATAAACCAGTTCCACGCCGTAGCGGTCTATCAGGTAGTCAAAACGCTCTTTCATATAGCCCACCACCAGCGTGATGTCGGTAATACCCCGCTCTAAAAGCTGTTCTATCTGTGTCTCAATCATGGGGCGGCCATTTACAGGCAGCAAGCCCTTGGGGGTCTCATAAGTAAGTGGCACACAGCGGCTGCCAAAACCCGCCGCAAGAATTACCGCATTTTTTACGGCATAGGGTTTTAAAAAGGCTTCTCCGGCCCCATTTACAAAATATTTGCCCGCCGTTTGGCTAATCAGCCCCTCTAAAAGGGCCTGGCGCACCGTTTTGTTTACCTTCCCCAGAGAAAGCCCGCTGCGCTGAGATAAGGCCCGCTGGGAAAGCCCCGGGTGATGCACCAGTTCCCGAATGAGTAAAACGGTCGAATAGTTATCCATTGGAATGCCTCCTACAGCACGTTCACAAAATATATTATTTTATAATATATGAACACATTCCGTTTGTCAATTGCCGGGCTTGGGCTTGGCTGGGCGCCCTGCAAATCCACCGTTTAAGGTTTTACCATCAGGGAAAGGGATAAACTTTACAAACACCGTATTTTCTGTATACTATATAAATAGGATATTATAATGGAAAGAGTGAAGGCTGATGTCGTTCACTCTTTTGGAGGCATAGATGAAGCAAGACGCAAATGGCCCGCAGCAGGCCGAATCAACCGAACATTTGGCTGCTATCACCGAGCAGGCCCCAAGCCACTTACCTCCGCCAAGCAAGGGGGAAGCAGCCGCGGAGGCCCCGCCCCCTTCAAGGGTGGCTAGGGGCATTTTTTCTGTCCTATTCGTGCTGCTAATCAGCACATTTCCGGTGTTTTTTTTATACCTGCGCAATATCAGTGAGGTGGATTTTGCCACGGCGGCCCCCGTGCTGGGTTTGTTTACGGGCATAGCATGCCTATTATTTTTACTTATGCTGTTGTTTACCCACAGCATGCCGGTTGCGGCCGTTTGCACTGCCATAGCCATGCTGGTGTTTCAAAATTACATGCCTATACAGGGGCTGGTACAGGCTGTGTTTTCGGGCGCCAAATATTATCAGATATTGCCGGTACTGATCATTTTGTTGCTTCACCTGTTTTATCTTATACACCGTAAATTGCCAAAAATAGCCGCATTCCGGGCGGTGCAACTTCTGTGTATTGGTTTTGGGGCAGTTTTTTTGGTTACCACAGCTACGGCCATACCCACTATTGCCGCCAAAATGAAGGTGGAATCTACCGCTGAAGCCTCCCTACAAACAGCACAATACGCTGGGGAACACCCCAATATTTATTACTTTATTTTCGATGAATACTCCCGTTTTGACATGTTGGAAAAATACTTTAACTACGACAACACCACCCTGATTGATTTTTTAAATGAGCGTGGGTTCAACACCTCCTACTCTTCGGTGAATGAGCGCGCCAGCACCACACACGTAACAGCCAACCTGATGATGCTGGACAATGTAGCCCGTACTTTTGCCCCAGAAAACCAACTGCAGGATTACAGGCAAAATGGCACCCTACACAGCCTGTTGGCCAATTTTGGATACGAAGAATTTGGGGTGGGGCAATCGGATTATTTCGGAATACCAAGCCAAACCTATCAAGCTGCCGGGGATGAGGCGGCCACCGTGGAGGGCACCAGTTTTTCTGACCTTCTGCTGCAAAAAACCCCGCTTGAACCCTTTTTAAAGGTAGACTCGGCCACCGACCGGGCCAGATCACTTTTTGATGTGCGCGATTATTTCCAAAATGCAAATAATTACCCCACCTTACATAACCGCTTCACCCTATCCTACCTCTCCTTCCCACACGAACCTTTCACCTTCACCGAAACCGGCGCTTTTAATGACCCCTCAAATTGGAGCAACTGGAAAGACCCCGCCTACTACCGCGGGCAACTCATTTACACCACGGAAATTATGAAAGAGATGGTGGACGGTATTTTGGCAAACGATCCAAACTCCATCATCATCATCCAGTCAGACCACGGCGCACGGACACTGGTTACAGATGCGGAAACCGGCGCCATTATTCCCGGCGAAGACCGCATCAAAATACTGAACACCGTTTATTATCAGGGAGAAAAATTTGACATTGAGGGGCTGACTGGCATAAACACCCTGCGCGCCGTGCTAAGCAAAGCGATGGGGGCTAACTTACCCCCTGTGGAGGTACATATTTATGAATTACCCGGACAAACCTAAGGCTTCGCCTTGGATTTTTAAGCGTTTATATGCGCGTATTTTGTATGCTTTGTTTATGTTTATGCTGGTGGTCTATCTGGTTTTTTCAAGCAAAGTGGTGATAAAGGCCACAAATGTAGGCCAAAATGTTGAGGGTTTACAAGCCTTGCCTGCCGCCCTTTCAGAAGAAGATGAGAGCATCGCCTATTTTTTTGACCGCGATGAGGCCACCAAAAACCTTACGCTGGATCATTTGATCACAGGTTGGGCCCTCATTGATACTCGCGGCAGAAGCGCGCCGGCTAACGCCGCCGAGGAAATGCGTCAGGTTGACCTTATTTTCTTCTCTGATGCCGCCTCTTACCGAGTACCCACAACACTGGAAACAAGGCGGGATATAAACCGCCTACACCCCGACCAAAAAGCCGGTGCCGGGCGGGACTATGGCTTTAGCTGCGAGTTTTCCTCTCTGCCATTTAAAAATGGCAACTATACCCTGTTTTTATACATCTATGAGGACTCGCAAAATACAGCTATGATATCCACTGAACGGCATTATGTTATGGATGGAAACGGCCTGCACCGTGTTGACAGCGAAATTCAATCTGAGGCTGAATCCTAATACCCTGCAATAGCTTGGTATTTCAGCAGTCGCATCTTCCCAAGGGGAAAACTTTTCACTGGCGCCCTGGGAAAGAGCTAATACAAGGGTTTTTTAGCTTTTCACCCCTCAAAGCCATTGCCCCCAGGCTCGTAAAAGGAGAATACCCATTTTGAACGCCATCATGAACGCTATTGGCCTGCCACTGGGCTATTTGATGTACGGCTGCTATCTGTTGGTGAAGAATTACTGGTTTACCATCCTGCTGTTCAGTCGAGCATTCCCAATTTGCAGCCGCCGGAAAA
>CAZKBM010000009.1:0-60928 GCA_964550985.1 uncultured Oscillospiraceae bacterium | reverse complement strand
GGGCGGAATAAGACGCAGCATTGCATGACACAGTTTAGGCTTGGGGGGCTACTAGTGCCTTGCCAAGTTATCTTTTAGTGTACGCCTCTACTGCAAGCACATTTATGCTGCGTTGCGCGCCAGTTGAATAGCTACGGCTATTCGCCTTTCTCTTGCCTTGCCTAAACGTACTGTAACTCTAATTTCTAACCCGGACAAAACACCAGTAAGCCACGAGAGAAATGGCCGGGGTAGTTGTTTGGCGTTTAGAGCAGATTATCTATGTTAAGTTAATTTGCTGTAATGGTCGGCTACAGAAATAACT
This sequence comes from uncultured Oscillospiraceae bacterium, assembly GCA_964550985.1. Lineage (GTDB taxonomy): Bacteria > Bacillota > Clostridia > Oscillospirales > Ruminococcaceae > JAAYCI01. Next base: position 60,624 of record CAZKBM010000009.1, on the reverse strand, counting down.
GCTGGATTATAGTAAAAACCCCCCGAAGGGTATGCACCTTGCTGCGCCCTTCGGGGGGTTTTTGTTTGCATGGTATTGCTTTTGTGTTCGTTAGCCCTGGGCGGGCGGTTGGCCCCCGGTTTGCCCCGCTGGGGGTGTGGGCAGGGGGCCGCTTGGGCCGCTTTGCGCCGTGCCGCCCGCAGGTGTGCTGCCAGGGGCTGTGCCGCATGGGGTCTGCGGGGGTTGGGCGGTGTGGTTTGATGTGGCTGAGGCTTGGCTGTTTAGCGGTGTGCTGTTTGCAGCCGTGGTTGGCTGCTGGCTGCCCTGCGGTGTGCCGCTGGGGGCTGTGGGTGGCTGCGCCGCCGCGTAGGCGGCTTTTTTCTTTTTGCGGCTGATGCAAAGCAGGGGGATTAATACGGCGGCGGCCACCACCAGCAAGACCAAAAATACCGGCAGGGCGTATACCAGCCGGATACCACACTCCTGCCAAAATTTGCCGAAGGCGGCCCAGCTTTCGGCAAAGGCGCGCTGAACGCGGCTGCCGTAGGTTTCGGTATCCACGGGGCTCAACTCTACCACTTCATACAGGTTTATCTCCACCGTAGAATAGGCCGCCCGCTGGGCGTAGGCATCGCTTTGGGCGGTGTAGCTGTCAATCTCATACTGAACCTCGGCCAGCTTATCCTCCAGTGTGACGAGGTCGGCAAGGTCGCCTGCGCTTTCCATCAGCTGCAAAAGGCGCTGTTCCTGCGCGCGCAGGCTGCCCAGCCGCGCCTGCACGTCTATGTAACCGGCGGTGATGTCCTCGCTGCTCTCATTTTGGCTGGTAACCTGGGCAAGGCCGCCCAGTGCCGCCAAAAATTCCGGGTAGTTTTGCGCGGGTACACGGGCAACGATGTAGATGCTGCGCTCATTGCGGGGGGCAAGCGCAGCGGTGTTGTAGCTGGAGGCGTCGCGGTAGCCGTCCAGGTTTTTAAGGGCCTCATCTATCGCTTTCAGGGTGGTGTCAAAATTTTCTGTCTCCAGGCTGATATTGGCGTTCAGCACCACCATTCGCCCGCCCTCGGGCTGTTCTGCACCGGTTTGGCTGGCCCCCAGCAGGGTATCGGCAGTGGCTTGGCTTCCCTCCTCTGCGCCGGTTGCCGCTTTGTCGGCGCCGCCAAAACCCGCCTCGGGGGCCGCCGCCGGCGCCTCTGGTGAATACGCCGCGGCAGAGCTTGCCGCGGCGCCGCAGCCACTTAACAGAAATACCGAGGCCAAAATGAGGGCGAAGCTCTGCCAAAGTCTTTTTTTCATGGAAATGCCTCCTTCACAAATACGAACAAAAAGTGCCTTTTGCAGCATTTGAACAAATGTTTTACACAACAAGCGCCGAGCAAAAACAGGTTTACAGCAAATGAACAAGCTGTAGCGCATAAATACGGGAAAAATCAGGCGCTGCATAACAGTTTCTACTCTGTATAAGAGTTTCTTACAAAAAGCTGCTGCACAGCTTTTTGAGAAACTCTAATAACAAAAGCTTGCTACGCAACCTTTTGAGAAACTGTAATAGGCAAGGCGCAAAATGGTAGGAATGCTTTTGGCATTGCAAAATTTTCAGGCGAAGCATAAAACTGTTTTTGCCGGTGCGGTGTGTAAGTTATTTGTGAAAATGCTGTAGGGGAATTGAGGGCCTGTTTTGGGCGGAAAAGAGGATGACGGCGCAGATTTTGTATCTGCGCCAAATTTTCTATGCGTATATCATACCATAAGCACTGCCTTAAGGGGTGACAAAAGTTTTGCAAAAGGGTTTCAAATGTATTGCCATAAAATTATGTGAAATTTACCCACTTTAGGCGCCGTTTTGGCATAAAACAATAAAAAAGACGATAAATCGATTTAAAAGCGCTTGGCTGTGGCAAAAATAGGGTGGGGGTATTGGGTGGTTTTTGCTTGATTTTTTTGGCTTAAGCTGTATAATAGAACCCAAGTGGGGAAAAGTGGGTAAAAGTGGGGAATAAACCTACCCCCTGCCAAAACGCGATGAGCAGGGGAAGGGGGGGTGGCTGCAATGTTGTATGGCGAGTATGGCTGTGCACTGGATGAAAAAGGCCGCCTGAATTTCCCGGCGAAGCTGCGTGAGGAGATGGGCGAGACATTTTGGATTACCCGCTGGCTGGATGGTTGCCTGGTGGCCTTTCCAAACAGAGAGTGGGAGAATGTAGCCGCCATTTTTGAAGAGAAAAGCCTGGTAAAAAGCCGTAAACTGAAGCGGCAGATGTATTCCGGCGCGGGGGAAGTGACCCCCGATAAACAGGGCCGGGTGCTGATTCCCCCTACGCTGCGCACGGCCATTGGCCTTGGCAAAGACGCCGTGGTAATTGGCGTTGGCCGCTACGCGGAAATTTGGGACGCGAGGGCCTGGGAAGAGGAGAGCGGCAGCTTTGACAGCGAGAGTATGGAGGCGGCCATGGAGGAACTGGGCTTTTGATGACGGAGGGCTTTGAGCACACCCCGGTGATGCTGCCCGAGTGCCTTGCGGCGCTTGCGGTGCGGGGGGATGGAGTGTATTTGGACGGTACGGCAGGGGGCGGCGGGCACAGCAGGGCCATTGCCCAGCGCCTTACCACCGGCCACCTATATGCGCTGGATAGGGACCCCGACGCCGTTGCCGCGGCCAGCGCTGCACTGGCGGGCTTAAACGCCAGCGTGCATTGCGCCAATTTTTGCGAGGCGGGGCGGGTGCTGGCCGAAAACGGCGCAAGGGATCTGGACGGGGCGCTGCTGGACCTCGGTGTCTCCTCCCACCAGTTGGATAGCGCCGGGCGAGGATTTTCGTACCATGCCGATGCGCCGCTGGATATGCGGATGAGCCAGAGTGGCCCTGCGGCCGCCGAACTGGTGAATACCCTGAGCCGTGAGGAGTTGGCCCGCATTTTGCGGGAGTATGGCGAGGAGAGCCACGCCTGGGCTGTGGCGGGCAAGATAGTGCAGCAGCGGCAAAAAGCCCCGATTGAGACGACAAACCAACTGGCCGATACCATATTTGCCGCCCTGCCCGCCGCGGTGCGCCGCAAGGCGAAAAACCCCGCGCGGAAGAGTTTTCAGGCCATACGCATTGCGGTGAATGGGGAACTGGATGCGCTGGACGTGGGGCTGGACGGGATTTTTGCCCTGCTGCGCCCAGGTGGGCGGCTGGCGGTGCTCACCTTTCACTCGCTGGAGGACAGGATGGTAAAGCAGCGCTTTAGGGCCTGGGCCACGGCCTGCACCTGCCCGCCGGACTTTCCCGTTTGTGTGTGCAAAGGCAGGGCAAGGGCAAAGCTGGTGGGAAAAAACCCCCTGCCGCCCAGCGAGGAAGAACAGGCCCAAAACCGCCGCAGCCGCAGCGCCAAGCTGCGCTGTATTGAAAAGCTGTAGCATTTTACCGCCTAGCACGCAGAAAGGAGGAAACCCATGGCCGAAGCCGCCTATGAACTGAGCCGCTTTGCCCCCCGTGAGGAAAAGCCCGAAAAGGCCCCGCGGGTAAAGGTGGTTAAAAAAACACGTGGATCGGCCAAAAAGGTTTTTAAAATTCTGCGCACTTTTTTTGCGGTGGGGTTTTTGGTGGCGCTGGTGTGCGGGGTACTGTTTACCCAAACCAAGGTGACCGAACTGCAAAGCCAAATTTCGGATATGAACCAGGAACTGGTGAACCAGGAGGCCATGTACGCCTACCTGAACTTTGAACTGGAGAGCAAAACCACCCCCCGCGCCATAGAGCAGCGGGCCTCGGAGATGGGGCTTGTGCCCTTAAACGGCAACCAGATTACCTATGTGCAGGTGAACGAGGGGGATGAGATAGAGGTGAGCGAGGGGCCGCTGGCCGGCCTGCGCAATAGGCTGGAAAACAGCCTGAAACTGTTGGCAGACCACATAAACCCCAAATAACGAATGAAAAGCGGCCTTTGGAAGTTGTGAAGGAACGTTACGAAACTGTTGCAAAATCCCTTACAAAACCGACGACAGAACGGATTATAGGATGCATCATAAAAAAACGGCAAAACGCACTATAGAAGGGTTACAGAACTTGGGATAAATACCCTGTGGAGGCGGCATGAGAGAGAGACAGCAAAATAGCAAACCCAAAAATGAACAAAAGCCCATGCTGCTGCGCTGCGCGGCTGTGGCCACGGTGTTTGTGGTGGCGGCGGCGGCCCTTTCGGCCAAGTTATTCCAGCTGCAGGTGGAGGAGACCGACGAATGGCAGGCCCGCGCCACCCAGCAGCAATTGGCAAACCTGCCCATAGCGCCCACACGCGGTATTATTTACGATAGCAACATGCGCGTTATGGCCCAAAGCGCTACCGTTTGGACGGTGGAGGCAGCCCCCAACGTGCTGGCCCAGAGCAAAACCGAGGGGGGAGAGCCCGCCGTGCTGGCATCGCGCGAGCTGGCGGGTTTGCTGGGGCTGGACGAGGCCGAACTGTATGAAAACCTGAGCAATGAGGAGAGCAAATACTACAAATTAAAGGCGAAAATTGAAAAGCCCCTGGCAGACCAGGTGCGGAAGATCTGTGAGGACAACGATATTGGCGGCATCTACCTGAGGCAGGATACAAAGCGCTATTACCCCTATGAGGAACTGGCCGCCACCGTGCTGGGTTTTACCAATGCCGATGGCAACGGCATAGAGGGGCTGGAGAGTTACTATAACGAGCAACTGGCTGGCACCCCCGGCCGCACCATGGCCGTGCGTAACGCCTGGGGGGGCGAGATACCCACAGGGGAAGCGGAGGATACCTACCCCGCCGAGGACGGCCAGAGCATTGTGCTGACGGTGGATGTGGATGTACAGCAAGCCGCCGAAAAATACCTGACCGAGGCTGTTGTGTATAATGACGCCAAGGAGCGCGGCATGGTGGTGGTGATGGATGTGAACACCGGCGCCATCTTGGCCATGGCCACCTCGCCCGCGTACAACCCAAACCAGCCCTATGAAATTTACAACGAGGAACTGCGTACCGCCATTGAGGCCCTGCCCGAGGGGGAAGAGCGCACCCAGATACAGGGCAAGGCGCGCACCCTGCAGTGGCGGAACAAGGCCCTGGCCGACACCTACGAGCCCGGCTCGGTACTGAAGGTGGTGACGGTTTCGGCCGCGGCCGATTCGGGCACATTCACGCCGGACAGCGGCTTTTACTGCGGCAGTGTAATCAATGTGGCCGACCGCGAGTTCCACTGTGCGCAAAACACCGCCCATGGGCAGGAAAGCTTGGGCGACGTACTGGTTAACAGCTGCAACGTGGCCTGTGTGCAGATGAGCGCCGCCATGGGCGCGGGCGTTTGGTACAACTACCTGAACGCCTTTGGCCTTACCGAGCCCACCGGCGTGGATTTGCCCGGTGAGCCCAGCGAGCGGGCCATCAGCAGCCTGTTGTACAAAGAGGAGCAGCTTGGCCCGGTGGAATTGGCCAGCTCCTCGTTTGGGCAGAGCAACAAGTTTACGGCTTTGCAGATGATAACGGCCGTTTCGGCCGCGGTAAACGGCGGCAACCTGGTGCAGCCCCACATCGTGGGCCAGATTTTAGACGCCGAGGGCAACGTGGTGGAAAACATAGACCCTCCCGTGAAGCGCCAGGTCATCTCGGGCGAGACAAGTTCTTTCATAGCCAGCACCCTGGAGCGCCTCGTCTCCACCACATCGGGCCGCAACGCCTATGTGGCGGGCTACCATGTGGGGGGCAAAAGCGGCACCTCGCAAAAGCTGGAGGTTAGCGCGCAGGAGGGACGCGAAGCCTATATATCCTCCTTTTTAGGCTTTGCCCCGGCAAACGACCCCAAGGTGGCCGTGCTGGTGGTGCTGGATGAATCCAGCGACCCGCACGCCCCGGTGGAGCGCACCTGGTTTGGCAGCCGCCTGGCAGGGCCCGCAGTGGGTAACATTATACGCGACACCATGGAGATTATGGGCGTAGAGCCCGACTATGCCGAGGGCGAGGGGGAGGCGCGGACGACCGTCTCCTGCCCCAGCATGGTGGAAAAAGAGATCAACACGGCCAATGCCGAACTGAACCAGCAGGGCCTGACGGGCGTTGTGGTGGGCGGCGGCAGCACGGTGGTGAGCCAGATACCCGAGGCCTACCGCCAGATACCCGAAGGCGGGCAGGTGATATTGTATACAGACCCCGCCCTGCCCTTAGAACTGGTGCGGGTGCCGGATATGACGGGGAAAGCGGCCAAAAGCGCCATAGAAACCCTGAAAGGCATGGGCCTGAACGTACTGACCACCGGCGTGCCCGACGATGGGGCAGGTGTACAGGTGAGCCAGCAGGATACCCCGCCCGACAGCGAGGTAGCCAAGGGCAGTGTGATAACCCTGACCATGCACGACCCAACCATGACGACCGAGTGATGTGTGAAACAGACCTATGGAAGAGAGGCCGGGGAATTGCCTGGGCCAAACACCCCCTTGCGCCCCGGCTCCTGCCCTCCCCGGCTTCTCTTCTTTTCCCTTATTCGTTTTACTCCGGGCAGATTGCTCTGCAAAAATTCCCTGCAAAAAAGAAACGCGCTGCGCGCGGCGAAAGGTGGTGCCCTGTATGGAATACGCAGAACTATTTGCCGGTGTGGCCCACACGGGTACGCTGCCCACCGGCAGGGCGAATTTGGTGACGCAGGACAGCCGGAAGGCCGGGCCCGGCTGTGTTTTTGTTTGTATTGATGGGCGAAGCAGCGACGGGCACAGCTACGCAAAAAAAGCCCAGGAGGCCGGGGCGGGCCTGATTGTGAGCCAGCGCCCTTTGGGCCTTGCCAACGAGGTGACGGTGGCCGATACCCGCGCCGTATACGCGGGGCTGTGCCAGCGCTTTTTTGATGAGCCCGCCAAAAAATTGTGCCTTGTGGCCGTAACCGGCACAAACGGCAAGACGACGGTTTCCAGTATTTTAAAGCAGATATTATGCCAAAACGGCGTGGGCACCGGGCTGATTGGCAGCATCCAAAGTGAGATTGGCGATTTGCAGGCGCCCGCCAAATACACCACCCCCGAGGCCTGGGATTTGGCCGCCCTGATGCACCGCATGGTAAAGGCGGGCTGCACCCATGTGGTGATGGAGGCCAGCAGCCAGGCTTTGGACCAGGGCCGCCTTTTGGGGTTGCGCTTTGCCCTTTCGGTTTTTACCAACCTGACGCGGGATCATCTGGATTGGCACGGCGACATGGAGGCCTATTATGCGGCCAAAAAAAGCCTGTTTTGCCAAAGTGACGCCATGCTGATAAATTGGGACGACCCCTATGGTAAACGGCTTTTTGAAGAGTTGGATGTTGCGGAGAAAGAAAGGTTTTCCCTGCAAAGTGACGCGGCGGAGTTTGTGGCCCATGGTGTGGTGCTGCAGGCGGGCGCGGCGCGGTTTGGCTTTTTGGCGGGGAACCTTTTGCACCCCGTAACCTTCCCCATGCCGGGCGAATACAGCGTGTATAACGCTTTGGCCGCCGGGGGGGCTGCGCTGATGCTGGGCCTGGCCCCAGAGGCTGTGATAAAAGCCCTGGGACAGGTAAAAAGTGTGCCGGGCCGCTGCGAGGTGCTATATAGCGGGCGTTTTACGGTGATACGGGATTTTGCCCACACCGGGGATGGGCTGGAAAAACTGTTGGCCGCGCTAAGGCCCTTTGTAAAGGGCAGGCTGGCCGTGCTGTATGGCTGCGCCGGAGAGCGCGACGCCAGCAAACGCGCCGAGATGAGCGAGGCCGCCCTGCGCTATGGGGATGTGTTATACCTGACGAGCGACAACCCCCGCCACGAACCCGAACAGCAGATTTTGGAGGACGCCCTGCCGCCCTTAAAAGCTGGCAAAACCCCCTACCGGGTTTTGCCGAACAGGGAGGAGGCCCTTGCCGCCGCCATGGAGGCCCTGGGCGAAGGGGATTTGTTGGCCCTTTGCGGCAAAGGGCATGAGGATTACCAGGTACTGAACGGCCGCACGGTGTTTTTAGATGAAAAGCAGTGGGTGGGGGAATGGCTGGCAGGCCACCCACAGTAGGCTGTGGCAAGTGATCTTTGCAGTAAAATACAAAAAAGGGAGGCCCCAATGCAGCCAATAACCGCAAAAGCACTGTTTAAAGACCTCTGGCCTGGCGCACCGGCGGGCATCCTAATACAATCGGTGGTGACGGACAGCCGCAAGGTTACGCCGGGCTGTGTGTTTGTGGCCATAAAGGGCGAGCGGGTGGACGGGCACGACTTTGCCCGCATGGCCCTGGAAAACGGCGCCGTGCTGGTGGTGGCCCAGCACACCGTGGCGGATATCCCCCCCGACCGCACGGTACTGGTGGGGGATGTGCTGGACGCGATGATTACTATGGGGGCCAACTACCGGGCGGGGTTTTCCCCCCTGACGCTTGGGGTTACGGGCAGTGTGGGCAAAACCACCACCAAGGAGTTTTGCGCGGCGGTGTTTGCGGCCTTTGGCGAAACCCTAAAAACCGAGGGCAACCAAAACAATGAGATTGGGATGCCCAATACCTTGTTCCGCCTGGACGAAGAGACCCGCTACGCCGTAATTGAGATGGGGATGCAGGGGCCGGGGGAGATACGGAAGCTGGCCCTGGCCGCAAGGCCGGACGGCGCGATTATTACCAAAATTGGCAGGGCCCATATGGACCGCCTGGGGAGCATGGAGGCCATTATGGCCGCCAAGATGGAGGTGTGCGCCGGGCTGCCCGCAGGCGCGCCGCTGATACTGAACGGGGACGACCCCCTTTTGCGCGGCGCCGCCATACCCGAAGAACTGCACGCCGTATATGCCGCCGTGGAGGACGAAAGCTGTGAGGTACACGCCGAAAACCTGAGAAGTGAAGGGGCGGGCCAACGCTTTACCATAGCGGACAGGCAATTTGGCCGCTTTGAAACCTATATCCCGGCCATGGGCGGGCACATGGTGGCCAATGCCCTTTTGGCCTATACGGCGGCCACCCGCCTGGGGCTTAGCGCCGAAACGGCGGCGGGGGGGCTTTCGGCCTTTCAGCCGGCGGGGATGCGCCAGCGGATAAAAACCGTGAAGGGCATCACCCTGGTGGAGGATTATTACAACGCGAACCCTGACTCCATGAAGGCCGCTTTGAGCTTGCTGAGCGGCATGGAGGGGGGGCGCCGCCTGGCGGTGCTGGGGGACATGCTGGAACTTGGGGCCATAACCGAGAGCGCCCACCAGGAACTGGGCGCGCGCGCCGCAGCCCTTGGGGTGGAGATGCTGGTAAGCGTTGGGAAGCTGGCGGCCCTGGCTGCGGGCGAGGCCGCAAAACAGGGTGTGGAGGTGCGCGCCTTTGATAGCAACGAAGACGCCGCAGCCTTTTTGCGCGGGGAACTGCGCGAGGGGGACCTGGTTCTGCTAAAGGCCAGCCGGGGTATGCGCTTTGAGGAGATTGCCGAGGCGCTGGGCCTGTAACGGGATAAAGAAATACCGAGGCGCTGGGTGGCGCAGGAGAGAAGTGTTTATGGCGAGATTTGCGGTTGTAGTTGCCGCGGCGGCGGCTTTGCTGGTAACGGCGCTTGCGGGCATTGTGCTTGTGCCCCTGCTGCACCGGCTTAAATTTGGGCAAACCATCAATGAACTGGGCCCCACCTGGCACAAGGGCAAACAGGGCACCCCCACCATGGGCGGCATTTTGTTTGTGCTGGGCAGCAGCATTGGGGTGGCGGTGGCTTTTCCGCTTTTGGCGGGGGTAAGCGCCGACGCCGACCCCATGGCCACCGGCCTGATGCTGCTGGGCATGTTTACGGCGCTGGCCTTTGGGGCCGTGGGCTTTTTGGATGATTTTTTGAAGGTGGTGCGCAAGCAAAACCTGGGGCTAAGGGCTTGGTCTAAGCTGGTGTTACAGGTGCTGATTGCCACCAGCTTTTTGGTAACTTTGCAGATGATGGGCCGGCTGAGCACCCTGGTGCGGCTGCCCTTTGCGGGCGTTGTGGATTTTGGCCTGTTTTTTTACCCCCTTAGCGTTGTGCTGATGGTGGGCATTGTGAACGCCGTAAACCTGACGGACGGTATTGACGGCCTGGCCACCCTGGTTACCCTTTGGGTGATGTGCGGCTACTTTTTGCTGTTAACCTTATTTGGGAAGTTTCAGCTTTCCATATGGGCGGCGGCGCTGGCCGGGGGCTGCGTAGGCTTTTTGCTTTGGAACTTTTACCCCGCCAAGGTGTTTATGGGCGATACCGGCAGTATGTTTTTGGGCGGGGCCGTGGTGGCGCTGGGTTACTGTATGGGCCGGCCAGACATTTTGGTGATTGTATCGCTTTTGTATATCGCCGAAGCCTTAAGCGTAATGTTGCAGGTGGGCTGGTTTAAATTCACCAAAAAGAAGTATGGCAAGGGCCGCCGCATTTTTAAAATGACGCCCATTCACCACCATTTTGAGATGACAGGCTGGAGCGAAGTGAAAATTGACGTGGTATTTAGCTTTGTAAGCCTGGCCTGTGTGGTGGTGGCCTATATTTACGCCTATCTGCTGGGTTAGGCGGCCAAAACGAATGGCTTTGATTTTTGATTCGGGTTTAACCGCCCAAAAGAAGGGAGGCGCTGCTGATGGCCGTGCCAAGAATACAGACGCCAAAACCGCGGGATACCGCACGGCTACGGGTGGCTCCCCCCCAAAAAACCGGGGCAAAACCCCGCCGCAAGGGGCTGAATTTAAAACGGCTGGGCCGCATTGACATCCCCTTTTTAATTTTGGTGCTGCTGCTTTTGGTGTTTGGGCTGGTGATGCTGTTTTCGGCCTCTTACCCGGCGGGGCACATGCGTTTTGGAGACAGCTACGCCTTTATTTTGCCCCAAATTCAGTACGCCGTACTGGGCCTTGTGGTTATGGTGGGCGCCACGGTGGTGGACTACCATATTCTGCGCAAATTTGCCTGGCCGCTGATGTTTGTTACCTATGTGCTTTTGGTGGTTGTGTTGTTTATGCCCGCCAAAAACGGCGCACAGCGCTGGATATGGCTGAACAGTTCCCACACCCAGAGCATACAGCCCAGCGAACTGGTAAAATTTGCGGTTATTTTGCTGTTTGCGGCTCTGATATCGGCCAACCAAAAAAGAATTAAAAGCTTTAGCTACGGCTTTTTGCCGTTTGTGGTGTTGCTGGGCAGTGTGGCGGCTTTGCTATTACAGCAGCCCCATCTCTCCTGCACCATTTTGATTATGGGCATAGGCGTAACCATGATGTTTGCAGGGGGAACCAGCATACGCTGGTTTGCCTTTACAGCCCTTTTGGTGGCGGCTGCGCTGTATTTTTTGGTTACCCGGGTAGACCAGCTGGTGCCCTATGCCATGGGCCGCATCAATACCTGGCTGCACCCCCTGGACGCCCCGCCCGAGCTGGCCCACCAAACGGTGCAAAGCCTGATAGCGGTGGGCTCTGGCGGGCTTACCGGGCACGGCATTGGCGGCAGTGTGCAAAAGTTTTTGTACCTGCCCGAGATGTATAACGACTACATTTTTGCCATTGTGTGCGAGGAACTGGGCTTTATTGGGGCCCTGTGCGTGGTTGTACTGTTTTTGCTGTTGCTGTTGCGGGGGCTGTACATTGCCGTTTGCGCCAAGGATAAATTTGGCGGGATGATTTGCGTGGGGGTATCGGTGCAGATTGCGCTGCAAACCTTTTTACACATCGCGGTGAACACCAACGCCATTCCCTCCACGGGCATCAGCCTGCCCTTCTTCTCCTCGGGGGGCACCTCGCTGGTTATGCTGATGGGGCAGGTGGGGGTTATGCTTAGCGTATCGCGCCAGGGCTACAAAAACCTGGCCGAGGCGCGGCAAAAAACCACAGAGGAAGAGGCGGCTGGGCCGCCGCCCATCCGTGAGGAAGAAATAAAAACGGCGGAGGTGGGTTAGATGCGGGTGTTGATTGCCGCCGGAGGCACCGCTGGGCATGTGAACCCCGCCCTTGCCATTGCCGGGGGGATAAAAGAGCGCTGGCCTGGGGCCGAAATTCATTTTGCGGGGCGGCAGGGCGGCATGGAGTGCGGCCTTGTGGCAAACGCGGGCTACCCCTTTCACCCCATTGAGGTGCGCGGCATACAGCGCAGCCTAAAACCCCAAAATATGGTGCGCAACGCGCAGGCCGCCTGGTACTTGGCGCGCTCGGGCAGTGCCAGCCGTAAAATATTGGCCGAGGTAAAGCCTGACCTTGTGCTGGGCACCGGGGGCTATGTTAGCGGCCCGGTGGTGCGCATGGCGGCCAAAAAGGGCATTAAAACCGCCCTGCATGAACAAAACGCCTACCCAGGTATTACCAACCGCCTGCTGGCGGGCGAGGTGGACCGGGTATACGCGCCCTCGGCCGCTGCGGTGCAGCGTTTGGGCCAGCCACAAAAAAGCCTGGTTACAGGTAACCCCGTGCCCCCCGCGCTGTTTTGCCAAAACCGGGGCGCCGCCCGCGAGGCCCTTGGCGCGGGGGAAAGACCGGTGTTGGTGAGTTTTGGGGGCAGCCTTGGGGCCCAGCGTGTGAATGAAGTGGTGGCCGAACTTGCCGCCTGGCATCTGCAAAACCGAGATTTTTTGCATATCCATGCCACCGGGGGCATTGAAAAGAATGATTTTGCGGCCCTAGCGGCAAAGCTGGGCATTGCGGGCAAGGGCAATTTTATCATACGGGAGTATATAAGCGATATGCCCGCTTTATTGGCCGCGGCCGACCTGGTGATATGCCGTGCAGGGGCCCTCACCTTGGCCGAACTGTGCGCCGTGGGGCGCGCCTCGGTGTTAATCCCCTCGCCCAATGTGGCCGAAAACCACCAATACCATAACGCCATGGAACTGGAAGAGGCTGGGGCGGCCAAGGTATTTGAGGAAAAAAACCTGACGGGGCAAGGGCTGATACGAGCCGTGGACGCCCTGACGGGTGAGCGGGACGCCCTGCAAAAGATGGGGGAGGCTGCCCGGGCCCTGGCCCACCCCGAGGCGCTAAGCCAGATTGTGGAGGATTTGGCGGCTTTGCTGGAAGGGTAGTGAAATTGCGGGGGAACAGCATCTCCGAGGGGGACGGAGTGCCACTTGCTGGAAGTAGAGCGCCCTCCGATGGAAGTGCAGCGTTCCCGATGGGGGCGAAGTGTCTCTCGTGGGAAGTGGAGTGCCCCCGACGGGGGAGCGGGGCCCAAGAGGCACGCCGCCGCGTATGATGAGGGCGGGCATAAACACCGGGAAGCACCGGCCAAAATGAATTGAGGACGGAGGTGGTGACGGTGGCAAAGAAACAGCCTGAAAAAAACGCGGCGCGACACGATGCAGCGCCCCAGCGGCCCAGGCGCAGCACCCCGCCGCCCCACCCTGCAGCCCAACAAAAAGGCGGGGCCAGCGCCCGTGGGGGCGGGGGCCCACAAAGCCGCCGCGCCCCAGGCCTTGCGGGGGTGCCCGGCCAGGCCGCCTTTGATAACCTGCCAAAACGCAAACCGCCCAGCCACCTGCCTGGGCGGGAAAACCTGCCCCCCACCGGCCAGGCCGCCACCGCCATAGGGGGCCGGGGCGGGGCTGTGGGAACATCTGGCCCGCGTTCAGCCGGCCAGCAGCCCCTGCCGTTGCCGCAAACGCAGGGCCCGGGCCCAAGGCCTAAGCCCGGTGGGCCCGGGGGAAGCCCCCGGCCTAAACACGGCGGGCAGGACGCTGCCCCCCGGCCCCGCAGCCCCAAAGAGGAAGAGGCCGCGCGTAAAGCCGAGGAAAAAAAGGCCCGTAAGCGCCGCCGAAGAGAGAGCGTAAGCCCGGCCCGCCGCCGCCGCCGCCGTAGGATAACCGCGATTGTGGCAGTGGCGGTGCTGATTGCCGCAGGGCTTTTTTTCTCGTTTAGCGTGCTATTTAAGATAGAACGCTTTACTTTGCAGGGCGAGAGCCCCTACACCCAGGAGGAAATTTTGCAGGTGTTTGGGCAGGGGCCGGGCGACAATATGTTTGGGTTTTCGGCCGGTGGGGCGGCCCAGAAGCTAGAGCAGCAACTGCCCTATATTGAAAAAGTGGAGGTGCGCCGCCGTCTGCCGGGCACGGTGGTGTTCCGGGTGACACCCGCCGCAGAGGCCTATGCCATCCCCTGGGAGGGGGGCTGGGCCGTGCTGAGCAGCGGCCGCAAGGTGCTGCGCCTGGCCGACGCCCAGCCCGAGGGACTGACGGCTATCTACGGCGTTAGCGGCATACAGGCCGCGCCCGGTTATCTGCTGAGTAAAGGTGAGGCGGGCACGGGCTCTGCCTATTCGTACGAGGAGTATCAGGCCAGTATAGCCCCACCGCCTGAAGCGGCCCCCCCGCCGGAGGCGGCTCCACCCCCCGAAGGGGAAGCCGCTCCGCCTGTAGAGGGAGAGGGCGCTGCCCCGCCTGAGGGGGAGGGGACTACCCTGCCCGAAGGGGAAGCCCCGCCCGCAGAAGGAGAAGGAACTGCCCCGCCCGCAGAAGGGGAGGCGGCCCTTACCGAGGGCGGCCCCCCCGCCGAGGGAGAGGCTGCCGGAGGCACAGACGCGCCCGCAACGGGGGAGGAAGGCAGCGACGCTGCCCCGGAGGCGGGCGGTATACCGCCAGAGGGCGAGGCCCCGCCCGCCGAAGGGGAGGCCGATGGAGCGGCGGCTGCGCCACAGACGACCGACCTGGCCCTTTTGGAAAACCTTTTGGCCGAACTTGCCAAAAGCGGGCTTACAAACCTGAGCTGGATTGACGTGAGCGACCCTTTGGAACTGCGTTTTTGCTGGGAGGGGCGCATCACTGCAGAACTTGGGGCCAATAGTAAACTGGCCGAAAAACTGAAATTTGTGGCGATGTTGTTGACCGACCCCGAAAAAAGCCAAATTACAGCCGGGGACAAAGGGGTGCTGGATGTGAGCGGTTACCCCGATACCACCGACCGCGCCTGGTTAAGGCCTGGCTAAGAACCTGTATTCACAACGGCGCTGGTCCATGCTCCGTTGTGAATACAGGTTCTAAGCCCCCAGTGAAACGCCAGAGTGGGCCCAGTGAAGACCGAGCGAGGAAACAGTGAAGACCCGGCCGAGCCCAGAGAAAGCCCAGAGAAAGCCCAGTGAAGACCAAACTAAGACCTGGCTGGGCCATAGAAAAGCGGGGGGTGCATGTTTTGCAAAACCACAACATTTAGTAGCATCCGTGTGTAGAGGCAAAATATTTTGTGCTTTACTGGGGAAAACCCTTGAATTAAACCCATGATTCTGCTATTGTATAAAAGAGTAATTGTACCGGGGAGGAAACAGTATGGCCTTTGTTCTCGACGAAGAAATGCAAAATGTTACCAATATCAAGGTAGTGGGTATTGGCGGCGGCGGCGGGAACGCTGTAAACCGGATGATAGAATATGGCTTGCAGGGTGTGGAGTTTATTACCATGAACACCGACCAGCAGGTTTTGTTTACGTCTAAATCTACCCAAAAGGTGCAACTGGGCGCCAAACTTACCCGAGGCCGCGGCGCGGGCGGAGACCCCGAGATTGGCCAGCGCAGCGCCGAAGAGAGCCGGGACGAGGTGGCCAGCGCCCTAAAGGGCAGCCAGATGGCCTTTGTTACGGCGGGCATGGGCGGCGGCACCGGCACGGGCGCGGCCCCGGTTGTGGCCGAAATTGCCAAAGAGATGGGCATACTGACGGTGGGCATTGTTACCAAGCCCTTCGCGTTTGAAGGCCGCATGAAGATGAACAAGGCCGAGGAGGGCATTCGCGCCCTTTTGGAACGGGTGGACAGCCTGATTGTGATTCCGAACGAGCGGCTGAAGCTGATTAGCCAGGAGAAAATCACCTTGGCAAACGCCTTTGCCGCGGCTGATAACGTGCTGCGCCAGGGCGTGGAGAGTATCTCCTCGCTCGTCAACATCCCCAGTTTTATCAACCTGGATTTTGCCGATGTGCGCAATATTATGCGCGATGCGGGTTATGCCCACATGGGCGTGGGCGAGGCCCACGGCGGCAATATGGCTGTGGATGCCGCTACCGCCGCCGTTACCAGCCCCCTATTGGAGACCAGCATTGCCGGTGCGCGCGGGGTTATCATCAACATTACGGCCTCGCCCGATGTGGCGCTGGAGGACGTGGAGACCGCCGCTACCAGCATTACCAGCGCCGCCCACCCCGACGCCAACATCATTTGGGGCGCGGCCTTTGACGAGGCGATGAGCGACTCGATGCGGATTACGGTGGTGGCCACGGGCTTTGACACCGGGGTTGTGGGGCAAAATACCACTGCCGCCCAGCCCAAGGGCTATGGCATGAACGTCTCGTTCGCGGCCGAAAATGCCGCCCCCGCGCCCGAGCCCGCCCACAATGACGACGACTACTACAACGATATTTTGAACCTTTTGAACCACCGCGAGGATGTAGTGGACGAGGAGTAGAACAGCGCCGAGAGATAAAAAGGCCCATCGCGTTTGCGATGGGCCTTTTTGTACCTTTTAGCGGGCTACGCGGGCGGCTTACTTGTTTACGGCGCTTGTACCGCGCTCCAGCAGGTAGGTTGCCTCTAAATCGGCAATGTGCAGCATGGCGCCAAGGGGGTAGTTGCGCCAAGCGTCGCTAATGGCGTAGCTGCCGCCGCGCACGGCGTCGTCAAAGCCGCCCATGTGCCAGCGTATGGCCACGGCCTCGGCGGGTTTTAGGCGCAAAAAACGTTCGATGAGAAAGACGCTTTTTTCGCCGTGGCCGTAGGGGAAGGCGTCTTGCACGCTGTAGCTGGGCACCTTGTTCCAAACGCCGGTCTCGTCATCTTTGACATTGCGAAAGCCGGGCTTATAGAAGTTTGCCTTGCATAAATCGTGCAAAAGGCCGCAGATGGCAAGGCTTTCGGGGTTTTGGCCCTCGCTGCCAAAACGGGCTTTTAGCACATCGTACACATTTAAACTGTGCATCACAAGGCCCGCTTCACACGCGCCGTGAAAACGGGTGGAGGCAGGGGCGGTGAAAAAGTCGGTGCCCTGCATCCAGGCCAGCAATTCGGCGGCCCCTTCGCGGTGAATGTCCTGCTCGAAAGCGGCAATATAGCGCTCTTTATAGTCCATTACAGTTCCAACTCTTCCAAAATGCCCTTGAGCACGGTGAGCTCATCGTGGGTGAGGCTGATGCCCTTGCCCATTTTTTTGCCGTCGGGGGCCCAATCGCGGATGTCGTATTTGGGCTCGCGGTCGTTCCAGCTTACCAGGTTTAGCTGGCGGCTCCAACCGTTGGGGTTTTCGCTCAGTACGGCCACCCGCTCGGTAATCTCGTATTTAAACTCTGCCATAAGTCTTCCTCCAAATATTGTTTGTTTTATAGTTGTATTTGCCGGTTTGGTTTGCAGTGCCGCGCTACTGGCTGTGACGCACGCGGAAGCCCAGGCTCATCAGGCTGTCGCCCAGGTGAACATTCTCCACGGCCACCTCGCTTTCAAAGGCCAGGTCGTACTGGCTGAAGTTCCAAAACCCGCGCACCCCAAGGTGGGTGAGGTTTGGGGCCAGCACGGCCGCGTCCTCTTCGGGGATGCACAGGACGGCCACATCCACGGTGTTTTTTTCACAAAAGGCGGGCAGGCCATCCACATCCAGTATGGTCAGGCCCTCCAGCTTTTGGCCTATCTCGGCGGGGTTTTTATCAAAAAAGGCCGTAAGTTTGTAGCCGGGGGCCTCGGTGGCCAAAAAATGGCTCATGGTGCGGCCCAAGCGCCCCGTACCAATCAGAATCACCGAGAGCTCGCTGCCGCCTATCAGCAGGTTTTCCAGCTCCTCGCACAGCATATCCACATTGTAGCCTATGCCCTGCTGGCCAAAACCGCCAAAACAGTTGAAATCCTGCCGTACCTGGCTGGCCGTGGTGCCCAGCATCTCGGCCAGTTCGCTGGAGGATACCGTGCCCACCCCTTCGCGGCGTAAATCGCACATATAGCGGTAGTAGCGGGGCAGGCGCTTGATAACGGGCAGGGGTACTTTGCTTGCCATTTGGCGCACCCCCTACAATTTTGAGACGGTCTCCATCACATAGCGGCTGAAATCGGCCGTGGTGGCGCCGTCCGCCCTACCTGTGATGGACAAGGTCTTTTCTTCAAACATGCAGATATCGAGGGCGCGTTCCAGCTTTTGGGCGGCCTGGGCCTTGCCGATGTGCCGCAGCAAAAGAACGGTGGCGCGCAGCATACTACCGGGGTCGGCATACATATCGCGCCCTTCGGTTACCATGCGCGGGGCCGAGCCGTGGATGGCCTCGAACATGGCGTAGCGTTTGCCGAGGTTCATGCTGCCCGCGGTGCCTACCCCGCCCTGGAACTCGGCGGCTTCGTCGGTGATGATATCGCCGTAGAGGTTTGGCAGCACCATCACCTGGAAGTCCCTCCGGCGCTTTTCGTCCACAAGTTTGGCCGTCATGATGTCGGCGTACCAACTCTCGCAGGCGATGCCGGGGTAGTTTTGGGCCACCTCCTGGCAGATGCGCAGGAACTTGCCGTCGGTCTCCTTGATGACGTTGGCTTTTGTTACAACAGCCACCTTGGTTTTGCCGTTGTTTTTGGCGTGCTCAAAGGCCAAAATGGCAATGCGGCGGGCCCCTTCGGTGGTGGTGATGGTAAAATCGACGCTGATGCCGCCCCCGGCCTCAAAACCACGGCTGCCCACGGCGTAGCCGCCCTCGGTGTTCTCGCGGAAGAAGATCCAGTCGATGCCCTGGGCGGGCACTTTTACGGGGCGCACATTGGCGAAAAGATCCAGCTCGCGGCGCATGGCCACGTTGGCGCTTTCAATGTTGGGGCCCTTGTACGAGGCGTCGGGCGTGGTGGTGGGGCCCTTTAAAATGACGTGGCAGGCTTTGAGTTCGGCCAGCACATCCTCGGGGATGGCCTTGCCCGCGGCGATGCGGTTTTCAATGGTGAGGCCCGCAATCTCCCGGAACTCTACCTGGCCCGCCTCGGCTTCCTCTTTTAAGAGAAAGCGCAGCACGTCCTCGCTGGCTTTGGTAATCACCGGGCCAATGCCGTCTCCCCCGCAGATGCCGATGATGAGCTTATCGAGTGAGGCGTAGTTTATAAAGTCTTTTTGTTCCAACATGCGGGCCACGCGGGCCTCTTGCAGGGCCAGTACTTCGTCCAGCTTTTGGTGCGCTTGTTCACGGTTCAGCATTCAGTTCCTCCTCTATATATAACGGATGTGCGTTTTTACCTGTAAATGAGATGTGGCCGAAAGGGCCTTAGCGGGCGGCCTCGCGGGTGTAGTTGAGCAGCCCGCCGGCCTTGATGATGGCCGCCTGCCGCTTTGAAATATCGCAGACGAGGGGGAAACTTTCGCCGGTTTTTTTGTTCGTGGCGCTAAGGACGCCGCTTTGCAGCCCCTCGTGTATGCCGGTGAGGCAGAGGGCTTCTCCCTGGCAGATTTTTTCGGCGTCGGCGGGGTTTTGAAACTCCAGCGGCAACAGCCCGGCGTTTACCAGGTTTGCCTTGTGGATGCGGGCAAAACTTTGGGTGATGACGGCCCGTACCCCGAGGTACAGCGGCACCAGGGCGGCATGTTCGCGGCTGGAGCCCTGGCCGTAGTTTGCGCCGCCCACAATGAAACCGCCCTCGGCGCTGGCCTTGGCGCGGGCGGGGAAGGCGGGGTCCACCACTTCAAAACAGTACTGCGAGAGGTGGGGGATGTTGCTGCGGTAGGGCAGTATTTTGGCCCCGGCGGGCATGATATGGTCGGTGGTGATGTTATCGCCCACCTTTAACAGCACGGGCAGGCAGAGCTCATCCGGCAGGGGTTTTGCCACGGGCAGGGGCTTTATGTTGGGCCCGCGCACAATTTGTACACTCTCATAGTCGGCTTCGCCCGCGGGAAGGTCTATCATATTATCGTTGATGGCAAAGTGCTGGGGCAGGGGGAAACTGGGGATGGGGGGCAGGGTGCGCGGGTCGCATATCTTGCCGCACAGGGCGCTGGCGGCGGCGGTTTCGGGGCTTACGAGGTAAACCTGGCCGTCGGCCGTGCCGCTGCGGCCCTCAAAGTTGCGGTTGAAGGTGCGCAGGGATACGCCCCCAGAGGGCGGGCTTTGCCCCATGCCGATGCAGGGGCCGCAGGCGCACTCCAGCAAACGGGCCCCGGCGGCCAGAATATCGGCAAGCGCGCCGTTTTCGCTGAGCATCTCCAGCACCTGGCGGCTGCCGGGCGAGATGGTGAGGCTGACGGTGGGGGCCACGGTGCGGCCCTTTAAAATGGCGGCCACAGCCATCAGGTCTGCCAAAGAGGAGTTGGTGCAGCTGCCGATGCAGACCTGGTCTACGGAGATATCACCGAGGGCGCTTAGCTCTTTTACGGCGTCGGGGCTATGGGGGCAGGCGGCCAGGGGAACCAGTTCTGAAAGGTTCAGGGTGTATGTCTCGTCATATTCAGCGTCCGGGTCTGGCGAGAGCTCGGTATAATCGGCCTCGCGCCCCTGGGCGGCCAAAAACTGCCGGGTGGCTTCATCGGCGGGGAAGAGGGAGGTGGTGGCCCCAAGCTCGGCCCCCATGTTGGTGATGGTGGCGCGCTGGGGCACCGTAAGGCTTTGCACCCCTTCGCCGGTATACTCTATGATGCGGCCCACCCCGCCCTTCACGCTCAGGCGGCGCAGCACCTCCAAAATGACGTCTTTGGCGCTTACATGGGCGGGCAGCGCCCCGCTTAACTGGATGTTGACAGCCTTTGGGTAGGGGATGTAATAGGCCCCGCCGCCCATGGCAACGGCTACATCCAGCCCGCCCGAGCCCATGGCCAGCATTCCAATGCCCCCGGCTGTGGGGGTGTGGCTATCGCTGCCAATGAGGGTTTTGCCGGGGGCGGCAAAGCGCTCCAGGTGTACCTGGTGGCAGATGCCGCAGCCCGGCCTTGCGTAGCGCACCCCAATTTTACTTGCGATGGTGCGTAAAAAAGCGTGGTCATCGGCATTCATAAAGCCGCTTTGTAGGGTGTTATGGTCCACATAGGCTACGCTGAGCTGTGTTTTTACCCGTGGAATGCCCATGGCCTCATACTCCAGGTACGCCATGGTTCCGGTGGCGTCTTGGGTAAGGGTTTGGTCAATGCGCAGCCCAATTTCCCCACCGGGCTGCAGGGTGCCATCCACAAGGTGTGCGGCCAGTATTTTTTGTGCCATTGTTTTGCCCAAATCTATGCACTTCCATTCGTTGTAAAATTGGCTGTAGGCCCGCCCTTTTACGGCGGTGGGGCGGGCGGCTGTGTTTGCTTATGCACCCAATACTATACTTTATTTAGCAGGGCTTGTCAATTTTAGTAAAGCTGTAAAAACCCCCGAAAACCGCCAGCTGTGCGGGTTTGGGCTCTATGTGAAAAGCTGTGGTTTTGGAAGTGCCCCTGGGAAGGTTTACAGCATATGAACAAACAGTAGCGCATAAAAACGGGCAAAATCAGGCGCTGCATAACAGTTTCTACTCTGTATTAGAGTTTCTTACAAAAAACTGCCGCACAGCTTTTTGAGAAACTGTAATAGAAAGTGGGATGCGGGTTGGGGTGGGGGCTTTGCCATTATTAATGAATTATAGGCGGGGGTTTTTGGCGGCAGGCGCAGGGGAGGCCGCCCGCCCGGCAACCCGGCACAAGATGTTGTGGAAAAGAGAGGTAAAGGCCTTTTCGCGGCCTAGAATATGTGTTACAATACAAGTTGATTATGCCCGAGAGGGCGCCTTTACAGGATGCCTGCGCGGAACTTGCGCCAATACCCTTTTGCCAAACCTTGTTACATGGTTACATTTTACAAATACTGCCCTGATAAGCGGGCGCGGCCCCCAGCCGGGGCGGCGGCCGCCACAGGCGAAACCGCGGATTTTTGGAGGAAGTTTTATGAGCGTACTGAGCGCCATTTTACAGGGAATTATCCAGGGCCTTACCGAGTTTTTGCCCATCTCCAGCAGTGGGCATCTGGTTTTGTTCCAACATTTTACGGGGCAATCGGGCGAGGAGAGTTTGTTTTTTGGCCTGATGCTGCACCTGGGCACCCTGGCCGCCGTAATAGCCGCCTATTATGAGGACATTTGGGAGATGCTGAAAGAGCTGGCGGCCCTTGTGAGGGATATCTTCCACGGGAAGTTTAGCCTGCGTACCCAAAACCCCCACCGAAAACTTTTGTTTATGCTGATTTTGGCGACTTTGCCCCTGCTTTTGGTGTTGCCGCTGCGGGGCTTTGTCTCTGACATTACGGGCGACACCGACATTGTGGTGGAGGGCGTTTGCTTTTTGTTTACCTCCCTGTTGCTGTTTGGGGCCAGCCGCATGAAACCCGGCAAGGCGGGTATTGAAAAGATGAAGCCCGCGCACGCCCTTTTGATAGGCGCC
The DNA here is from genome assembly GCA_964550985.1 of uncultured Oscillospiraceae bacterium. GTDB lineage: Bacteria > Bacillota > Clostridia > Oscillospirales > Ruminococcaceae > JAAYCI01. The sequence goes on along the minus strand of CAZKBM010000009.1, from coordinate 38,392 downwards.
ATGCAGGGTGTGGCAGTAATGCCAGGCATCTCCCGCTCGGGCTCCACCCTATCCACCGGCTTGATTATTGGTTTTAACCGCGATTTTATGGTGCGTTTTGCCTTTTTGCTCTCCATCCCGGCCATTCTTGGCGGGGCCGTGGCCGAGGTGGGCGACGCCGCGAAACAGGGGATTAATGTGGGCTTTTTGCCCCTGTTTTTGGGGATGCTGGCGGCGGCCGTGGTGGGCTATTTATGCATACGTCTGGTGCGCTGGCTGGTGGCCACCAATAAGCTTGCCATCTTTGCCTGGTATACCCTGATACTGGGGGGCATTGTGGTGGTGATTGGCATTATTGAACACTTTGTGGGCACGCCGTTTGGGGTGGCCGGGGGGGCTTCCTCCCTCTCACAGGCGGCGTCCTCTATCTCACAGGCGGTCTCGTCGGTTTCAGAGGCGGCCGGGTCTGTCGCTTCTGCTGTGGCAGGCTAGTAGTTCACCAAGATTAAACTGAGGCATGGCATACAAGTATTATTTCGCACAGCAAGAAGGACGATTGAGCAATAGCCGTAGCTATTGTGATTGAGGACGACGCAGCAGGGCGGAATAAGACGCAGCATTGCATGACACAGTTTAGGCTTGGGGGCTACTAGGCTTGCCCGTAAATTTTATGAAAGAGTGTGGTTATGGCGGCGCAGAGACAAAAACGAAAAAAACCGGTGCAAACCACCGACCTTGACCCCCGCTGGGGGATATTGCTATTTGCCGCCGGGGCTTTTTTGGCGCTGCTGGCCGTAATTCCCGGTGAAAACGGCTGGGCCTGGATGCGGCAAAACCTGCTGTTTGGAACCTTTGGGGTTTCGGGCTGGCTTTTGGGGGCGCTTACGGTATTTTGGGCGGTTTTGGTAAGCCTGCAAAAGCCCCTGTTTGAGTGGGTGGTGCGCGGCGTTGTGTTTATGCTGTGCCTTTCGGGCCTGGCGCTGGTGTTTGGTGGCATGGATTTTACCGGCCTGAATTTTTGGCAGGCCTTAAAAGCCCTGCACGCAAACGGATACAGCGGCTGGTTTACAGGCGGGGTGCTGGGCGGGGTGCTGGGCGGCAGCCTGCTGGCCCTGTTTGGGCGCACGGCGGCCCGCGCTATTATGGTGCTGGGGCTGCTGGTGGGCCTGATGATTCTGTTTAAAATAGGCCCCGGCGACATAGCCCGCTTTGTGGCTGGTGCGGCCGGTAAGCTGCCCCGCCCGCAGCGCGCGCCAAGGGCAGAGGAGGAAGAGGCAGACGCCCCCCCTTGGGAGGAGGAGCCCCCGGCGGAAGCGCCGCCCCCCCGGCCTGCCAAAAGGCGACGGCGCGGCGCGGCGACGCCCAAGGCCATGCCCGCGCTGATGGGCCCAGGGAGGCGGCGCAGCCTGGATGTGGACATTGACCTGGGCCCCGAGGCCCTGCAAAGTGAAGAGGGCCTGAACGACCACGACGAGGTGACAATTGGCCCCGGCGGCACCTTTGGCATGAACCCGCTGGAGGCGGCGGACGGTTTTGGCGGGGCGGCAAACGGCGGAGACAGCGCCTTTGGCCTGCCCACCGACGGCCCCCTGCTGCCCTTTATAAAGGCCGGGGCGGGCAACGCCTTTGAGCAGGCCGATAGCGCCGAGCGAATGTTGCTGTTTGGGCAGGACGACCCCTACGCCAAGCTGGGCGGTACGGGCACGAAGCTGGCGCCCGAGGCCCTGCCCGAAATTGAGTATTTGGGCCCCCCGCCAGCGCCGGAGTTTGACCTGTTTGGGCAGGTGGGTACGGATGCCGATGGCAGGGCGATAAACCTGGTGGAGACCCTGGCAGAGGCGGCGGTAAGCGCCGCGGCCACGGGGCCTGTGGCCGGTGGCGCTGGGGGGCTCCCCTTTGATTTGGCCCCTGCGGCCATGCCCCGGCAGGGGGCGGCGGGCGGTTTTGCCGCCGCCGACAACCTTGCTGCCAACGCCGACACGAGAGGGGGGCTTGCGGCCCAAGGGAACGGGGAGGGCGTAGCCCGACCGGCAGGGGATATGCCCCGGCAGGGCGGGCCCGCCTTACAGGGCGATGCGCCCCTGGATGCCATGATTGACCGCGCGGCGGCCGAAAAGCCCAGTGCCCGCCGGGCCGAAGCGCCCGGGCCCTTCCAGCCGGTGGAGGCCACCGGTGCGTACAGCTACCCGCCCATAGGGCTGTTTGCCGCCCCGGCGGCCGAAAACAGCGGCGGCGCAAAAGAGGAGATGAAACGCACGGCCGAACTTTTGGTATCCACCCTGAGCTCGTTTGGGGTGCAAACCCGTATTTTAGATGTATCGCGCGGGCCGAGCGTGACCCGCTATGAGATACAGCCCCAGGCCGGGGTGAAGATAAGCAAAATAACCGGCCTTGCCGACGATATTGCCCTGAACCTGGCCGCCGCCGGGGTGCGCATTGAAGCGCCCATACCCGGCAAGCCCGCCGTGGGCATTGAGGTGCCGAACCACCAAAAAACCCCGGTGTCCATCCGCAGTATACTGGAGAGCGAGGCCTTCCGCACCAGTTCTTCGGCCCTGCCCATTGCCCTTGGCATGGACATTGCGGGTGAGAGCGTGGTGGCCGACCTGACCAAGATGCCCCATCTTTTGATTGCGGGCAGCACGGGAAGCGGGAAATCGGTGTGCGTGAACGCCACGATTATGAGCTTTTTGTATCGCAGCAGCCCCGAGGACGTGCGCCTGCTGCTGATTGACCCGAAGGTGGTGGAACTGGCCGAGTACAATGGCATACCCCACCTGCTGATGCCCGTTGTGACCGAGCCGCGCAAAGCCGCCGGGGCTCTGGGCAGCGCCGTGGCCGAGATGGAACGCCGCTATCACCTGTTTGCCGAAAACAACGTGCGGGATATCCGCACCTTTAACAAGCTGGCCGCAAAACAGGGAGATTTGGAGAAAATCCCTTACATCGCCATTGTAATTGACGAGTTGGCCGACCTGATGATGACCGCGGGCAAGCAGGTGGAGGATTATATCTGCCGCATAGCCCAAAAGGCCCGCGCCGCCGGGATGCATTTGATTGTGGCCACCCAGCGCCCCAGCGTGGATGTGATTACGGGGCTGATTAAGGCCAACATCCCCAGCCGCATAGCGTTTGCGGTTTCCAGCCAGGTGGACAGCCGCACCATACTCGATTCGGCCGGGGCGGATAAGCTGCTGGGCATGGGCGACATGCTGTTTATGCCTGTGGGGGCCAACAAACCTGTGCGGGTGCAGGGCACCTATGTGCAGGATAAGGAGATAACCTCGGCGCTACAATATATTAAGGATAACTGCGAGGCCCGCTACGACGAGGAAATGATTGAGGAGATGGAGCGCCGCAGCACCCCCGAGGCCGCTGAAAGCGAGGAGGGCGAGGGCGGCGGCGAGGATATGCTGCACGACCCCGTGTTTATAAGCGCCGTGGAGACGGCCTTAGAAAGCGGGCAGATTTCCACCAGCTTTTTGCAGCGCCGCCTGCGGCTGGGCTATGCCCGTGCGGGCCGTATTATGGACGAGATGGAGCGGCTGCACATTGTGAGCCCGCCCGATGGCTCGAAGCCGCGGCAGGTGCTGATAGGCCGCCAGCAGTGGCTGGAGATGAGCATCAATGCGAGTGAGTAGAAGTTGGCGGGCTGGGCAACAAAAGACAGGCTACGCAATGAGAGACGTAATGAGAGATATAAAGGGACAAAAATGAGCGAAAAACTGCTGCCCGTAAACCTTGCAGAGGCCCGCGCCCGCGGCTGGGAGTGGGTGGATTTTGTGTTTGTTACGGGCGACGCCTATGTGGATCACCCCAGTTTTGGCCCGGCGCTTTTGGGCCGGGTGCTGCAAAAGGCGGGGTATCGGGTGGGCATGTTGCCCCAGCCGAATGTGAATGAGCCGCGCTGCCTTTTGGAGTTTGGCGCGCCAAGGCTGGGGTTTTTGGTCTCGGGTGGGGTGGTGGATTCCATGGTGGCGCACTATACCGTGGCCAAGCGCCGCCGCCATTTTGACGAGTACAGCCCCGGCGGCAAAACCGGCCTGCGGCCCGACCGCGCCACAGAGATATACGCCCAGTGCCTGAAAAAACTGCTGCCCGATACCCCGGTGGTGATAGGGGGGATTGAGGCCAGCCTGCGGCGCTTTGCCCACTATGACTACTGGCAGGATGCGGTGCTTCCCTCGATTTTGGAGACGAGCGGGGCCGACCTTTTGTGCTTTGGCATGGGCGAGCGCCCTCTGGTGCAGTTGGCCGGGCGGCTGGCGGCAGGGGAGAAAATTGCGGAGATACGGGATATACCCGGCACGGCCTTTTTGGCGGGCTTTGAGGCCCTGCCCCAAAGCTATGCCGAGTGCGCCGCCTACGCCAAGGTGAAGGTGGACAAAACCGCCTACGCCAAGGCGGTGCGCATTCAGCACGACAACCAGGACCCCCAGAGCGCCAAGCCCCTGGTGCAAAGGCAAAGCGGGGGATATCTGGTGCAAAACCTGCCCGCACAGCCACTTGGCAGGGAGGAACTGGACGAGGTGTACGCCCTGCCCTTTACCCGCAAGATTCACCCCATGTATGAGGCGCAGGGCGGCGTACCCGCTTTGGAAGAGGTAGAATTTTCGATAGCGCAGAACCGCGGCTGTTTTGGGGGCTGCCATTTTTGCGCCATCACCCTGCACCAGGGCCGCAGGGTGACAAGCCGCAGCGAAGAGAGTATAGTGGAAGAGGCCCGCCTTTTAACGGCCATGCCGGGGTTTAAAGGCTACATCCACGATGTGGGCGGCCCCACGGCAAACTTCCGTGCGCCAAGCTGTAAGGGCCAACTGAAAAACGGCGTTTGCCCCGGTGCAAAGCGCTGTTTGGCCCCAGCCCCCTGCCAAAAGTTGGAAGTGAGCCACGAGGAGTACCTTTCCGTTTTGCGCAAGCTGCGGGCCTTGCCGGGGGTAAAAAAGGTGTTTATCCGCAGCGGGCTGCGCTTTGACTACCTTTTGCAGGACAGGGACGGGCGCTTTTTGGAAGAACTGGTGCGGCATCATGTATCCGGCCAGCTAAAGGTTGCGCCCGAACATTGCAGCCCCGCTGTGCTGCGTGCCATGGCAAAGCCCCCCATAGAAGTTTACGAGCGCTTTGCCCGCCGCTTTTACCAGCTTAGCAAACAGGCGGGCAAAGAGCAGTATCTGGTGCCCTATTTGATGTCTAGCCACCCGGGCAGCACCCTGCGCGACGCGGTGCTTTTGGCCCAGTGGCTGCACAAAAACCATATACGCCCCGAACAGGTGCAGGATTTTTACCCAACGCCAGGCACCATCAGCACGGCCATGTATTATACCGGGCTAGACCCCTACACCCTGCGGGAGGTGTACGTGGCCAAAACACAAGAGGAAAAGGCCATACAGCGTGCGCTTTTGCAGTACAGCCTGCCGGGCAACCGCCCGCTGGTAAAAAAGGCGCTATTGCGGGCGGGCAGGCCCGAACTGCTGCCTATTTTATTGCCGGGCGAGAAAACGCCGGGCGCCGAAAGGCGAGCCGAGGAGGAAAAACCGCTGCGCAAAGGGCAGAGGGCGGCCCGCACAGCAAGAGAGCCACAAAGGCCGGGTAGCGGGGCAAGGGGCAAAAATGCCCGCAAGAATGCCCCTATGAAGGAAAAACGAGAGGATGAAACATACGGGAAAGCCAAAAACGGCAGGCAAAAGCGCCGCCGCTAAACCTGTGAAAACCACTAAAACCGGGAAAACCACAAAAACGGGCCGAAGCCGGGAAAGCACCCAGCAAAACGCCAAAAAGCAGCGCCAGCGCCGCCTTGCCATTGGGCTTTTGGCCGGGCTGCTGGTGCTGCTGATGCTATCCACCCTGCTGGCGCTGCCGGGGGTGCAGAACAGCCTGTTCCAAAGCGCGGGGATAGACCCCGCGCCCCTGATACCCGATAGCCAAAGCCTTTTAACCTTTGCCGACCTGCGCCAGATGGCCGAGGAGGACGCCCAAAACCGCCCTGAGGCGGACCTTACGGCCGCCGTACATTTTTTGGATGTGGGCCAAGGGGACGCCGTGCTGCTGGAGACGGACGGGGAATACGCCCTGATTGACGCGGGCCCGCCCGAGGGCACCGAAAACCTGCTGGGCTACCTGCAAAGCCTGGGCATTGCCAAACTGAAGTACCTGGTGATGAGCCACCCCCACGCCGACCATATTGGGGGTATGCAGGCCGCAATGGAGACTTTTGAGGTGGAGCAGGTGCTTTTGCCAAATTTTGACTTGGCCCCGCTGCCCACCACCTCTATATTCAAAAATTTGCTGGATGCCATTAACGCGCAAAATCTGCCCACGGCGGTGATGCAAAAAGGGGATAGCTACCCACTTGGCAGGGGGAATATCAAGGTGCTGATGGGCGGTGTGGAAACCGGGGATAACTACAACCTGCTTAGCCCCATGCTCTTGTTTGAAAGCGGGGACTTGCGCTACCTGAGCTGCGGCGATGGCGAAAAGGAGAACGAGGAGGCCGCTTTAGCCGCCATGCCGGGTTTGCAGGCCAACTTATACAAAGCCGCCCACCACGGCAGCAGCACCAGCAACACCCTGGCCTTTTTGCAGGCGGTTTCTCCCGTGCTTACGGTGATACCCTGCGGCGCCGGCAACAGCTATGGCCACCCCCACAAGGAACCGCTGAAAAATTTTGCGGCCGTGGGCTCGGCGGTGCTGCGCAGTGATGAGGACGGATTTATTAAGGTGATGAGCGACGGCAAGGGCGGCCTGAAAGCGGCCACGAGCAAGCCGCACAGCCAGCAGCCGCTGGCGGCCTAGCCTGGGGGGCCACGGCGGATGACGTTTGCGTGCTTTAGGGATGAATGCCCTGTATTACAGCCGGGCCACGGGCTAAGACAGGCGCTTTGTGGCTTACAGCATTTGAACAAATGTTTTACACAGCAAGCGCCGGTGCGGTGTGTAAGTTATTTGTGAAAATGCTGTAGGTGGCTATAAAACCTGGACCCAAAGTGACAAGAGAGGGAGGCGGCGTTTATGCTGTTTTCAATTGACCGGATTGTGGGGAAAACGGCGGTGCTGGTGGACGAGCGGGGCAAGCCCCTGGAGGTGCCGGTAAGCATGTTGCCCGCCGGGGCAAAGCCCGGTGAGATGCTGGAATATGAGGACAAAACCTTCCGCTATGCGCCCGAAAAAACCGCCATGCGGCGCGAGACCATAGCTGCCGTACTGGGCCAGCTTTTGGCCCGTGGAGATGAGGCTGACGATAGCAAAAGCGATGATTTGCAATAGAAAAGGAGGCCCCAAATGACCAAGGCCTTACATAGCAAGCCGCCCTGCGCGGCAAAGCAAAAACAGCAACCGAACGGGGGGGAGGCCCCAAAAAACGCAAAACCCAAAAAGCCCCTGTTTCAGTATACCCTGGGCGAGGAGATTTTCAACTCGGTATCGCACGGGGTGGGGGCGCTTTTGGCCATTATTGGGGGCAGCGTGGTGGTTACCCTGGCCGCCGTATATGGCGGGCCGTTGCAGGTGGCGGCCTGCACAATTTATGCGGTTTCGCTGTTTTTGCTGTACACCATGAGCACCCTCTACCACGCCTTTCCCTTCCCGCGGGTGAAGCGCCTTTTTCGCATCTTTGACCACTCCACCATTTTTATACTGATTGCGGGCACCTACACCCCTTTTATGCTGCTGGCGCTGCACGGCAACACAAAGGGCCTTGTCATTTTTATTATCAACTGGGCGGCGGCGGTAATTGGTATTGCTTTTAACGCCATCAGCCTGGAAAAGTTTGCCAAACCCTCGCTGGTTTTGTATGTGGTGATGGGCTGGAGTATTATATTTGCCATTGGCGATGTGGTGCAGGCGCTGCCCCTTGGGGGGCTGGTGCTGCTGTTTTTGGGGGGCCTGTTCTACACCGTGGGCATTGTGTTTTATGTGCTGAAAAAAATACGCTATATGCACGCCATATGGCATCTGTTTGTAATGGCGGGCAGTGTGCTGCACTATTTTTGCATTGTGCTGTATGTGCTGCCCATAAAGTGAGGAGAATACCACAGCGTTGAGAGCCGCCATTTATACCCTGGGCTGCAAGGTGAACCAAAGCGAGAGTGCAGCCATGGAAGAACTGCTGCGCCAAAGCGGCTATGAACTTGTGCCCGCGCAGGACGAGGCCGATATCTATATTGTGAATAGCTGTACCGTTACGGCCGAGGGGGCAGCCAAAAGCCGCCGCTGGCTGCGTGGGGCTAAGCGCCGCCAGCCCAACGCTATAACGGTGCTGTGTGGCTGTTTCCCCCAGGCTTTGCCAGAGGAGGCCATGCAGGCCGGGGCCGATATTTTGATGGGTGCGGCCGCCCGCCGCCGCCTGCCCCAGCTGTTGCGGCGCTTTTTGGAGACGGGCCAAAAAGTGGTGGATATTGCCCCCCAAACCGAGGTGTTTGAGGAATTGCCCGCCGCCCGCATGGCCGGGCGCACCCGCGCCTTTGTGAAGGTGCAGGACGGCTGTGACCGCCGCTGCGCCTATTGCCTGATTCCCGCAGCAAGGGGGCCCTCGCGCAGCAGGGGGGAGGGCGGCATTTTTGAAGAGTGCGCCGCCCTGGCCGAGGATGGGGTGCGCGAGGTGGTGCTGACGGGTATCAACCTGCCAAGTTACGGGCGGGACAACGGCACCACGCTGGGGGCGCTGGTGGGTAGGCTTTCGGAGATACCGGGGCTTTGGCGCATCCGGCTATCCTCGCTGGACCCAGACCTTTTGCGCAGCGAGGACGCAGAGGCCTTTGCCGCCCTGCCAAAGCTTTGCCCCCAGTTCCATTTGAGCTTGCAAAGCGGCTGCAAAGAGACGCTGGCCCGGATGCGCCGCCCCTATACCCCGGCGGCCTACCGCGCTGCCATGGAGGCGCTAAAGGCCGCCATACCCGGCGCGCAGTTTACCACCGATGTGATTGTGGGCTTCCCCGGTGAGGGCGAGGCCGAGTTTTTGGAGAGCCTGCGTTTTGTTTTGGAGATGCGTTTTTTGAAGGTGCATGTGTTCCCCTTTTCGGCAAGGCCGGGCACGGCGGCGGCGGGGTTTGAAAACCAGATACCCCGCGCCGAAAAAGAGAGCCGCGCCAAACGGATGCAGCATGAGGCCGATGCGGTGCGAAGCGAAATACTGAAAAGTTTTGCAGGCCAAGCGGCGGAACTGCTTTTGGAGACCCCCTTGCCAAACGGCCTTTTTACGGGGTATACGGGGCATTACCTGCCGGCTGTGTGCAGGGCGCCCGGCCATGCGCAGGGCGAGGTGCTGGCTGTGCGCCTGGGCGCGTTTGACGGCAAAAGGATGGAGGCCCTGCCGTTGTAGGGGCGGGGGAGAGAAAACAGTGGGAGTATGGCAGGGGCGCAGCGGCAGGGCTGGGCGGCCCCTTGGCGCAGGGCGGAAAGCCGGCCTCGTTTTTCTGGCTTTACTTTAATGTCTCTTGGCTATATCTGGTGTTTTGCCGCCTTGGATTATGCCTGTTTATGCAAAATGTACGGTTGACATTCCCCCCCTGTTTGGGCTAAAATGAAGGACACAAGGAAGGGGCGCAGCGGCAAAAAAACCGGGCGGCCATTTTTTGCACAAACCCTGGCGCAGGGCGGTTTTATGGTTAGATGTACCGTAAAAAACGAAGGGAAAGGGGAGAGGAAGCTTTGAGCGTGCGACTGAATACCGGCGTACTAAAAAGGTATGTGCGCGAGGAAGAACTTTGCTGCCTGTGGCCCGAGGTGGAACTGTGCCACAAAACACTGCACGAGGGCAAGGGGGCGGGAAGCGAGTACACAGGCTGGCTTAACCTGCCCGAAGAGTACGATAAAACGGAATTTGAGCGGATAAAACTTGCGGCGGCCAGAATCCAGAAGAACAGTGACGTGCTGGTGGTCATCGGTATCGGCGGCTCTTACCTTGGGGCGCGGGCGGTTATCGAGGCGGTAGCATCGGCGCAGTACAATCTTTTGGCGAAGGATACGCCGCAGATTTTTTTTGCGGGCAACTCGGTTAGCCCCGCGGCGCTGAACGATGTGATTGCCGCCTGCAGGGGGAAGGATTTTTCGGTCAATGTCATCTCCAAAAGCGGCACCACCACCGAGCCCGCCGTGGCGTTTCGCGTTTTTCGCCAGATGCTGGTGGAAAAATATGGTGAGGCGGGCGCAAAAGAACGCATTTACGCCACCACCGATAAGGCCCGCGGCACCCTAAAAAAACTGGCCGACGACGAAGGCTATGAGACCTTTACCGTGCCGGATGAAGTGGGCGGACGCTTTTCGGTGCTGACGGCCGTGGGGCTTTTGCCCATTGCGGCGGCCGGCATTGATATAGACGCGCTGATGCAGGGCGCGCGGCAGGCCATGGAAGAACTTGCCGTTTGCAGCCCCCAAAACGACTGTTACCGCTATGCCGCGCTGCGCAATATTTTGTACCGCAAGGGCAAAACCACCGAGTTGATGGCCTGCTACGAGCCGGATTTTGCCCTGATGAACGAGTGGTACAAGCAGCTTTACGGCGAGAGCGAGGGCAAAGACCAGAAGGGGATATTCCCCGCAAGCGTGATATTTTCCACCGATTTACACTCGATGGGGCAGTATGTGCAAGACGGCCGCCGCAACCTGTTTGAAACGGTGGTGGATGTGAAAAACCCGCGCAGCGATGCGGTGATACCGGCGGCGGAGAGTGATGAGGACGGCCTGGGCTTTTTGGCGGGCAAGCCCCTGAGTTTTGTGAACCGCAAGGCGATGCAGGGCACCATGCTGGCCCACACCGAGGGCGGTGTGCCCGTTATGGTGCTGGAGGTGGAGAGCCTGGGGGCCAAAAGCCTTGGCTACCTTGTCTACTTTTATGAGAAAGCCTGCGCTATATCGGGATACCTTTTGGGGGTAAACCCCTTTGACCAACCCGGCGTGGAAAGCTATAAAAAGAACATGTTTGCCCTTTTGGGCAAGCCCGGCTTTGAGGAACAAAAAAGTGTGCTGGAAGCGCAACTGGAAGGGTTTTAAAGCAGATGGACCAAAGGCGGCGAATAGAGCCTGCCAAGAGCGGCATAACTCATGTTATGTTCATTTGCTCTAAAGGGTGTCGACACCCTCTAGGGCCGGAAGGCTATTGGATGGTTAAAAGCACGCAACAAAACAAAGGAGGCAGGACGCTATGATTCAGTTGATTGTGGGAAGCAGAGGAACCGGCAAAACCAAACAGATGGTGGAGATGATCAACAGTTCGGTAAAGGACAACAAGGGCAATATTGTGTGCATTGAAAAGGGCATGAAATTGACCTATGACCTGGACCACCAGTGCCGTTTGATTGATATGGACGAATACAAAATTGAGGGCTACCCCATGCTGTACGGCTTTATGGCAGGGCTGCTTGCCGGGAACTATGACATAAATGAAATTTATGTGGATGGTATTTTGAAGGTGGGCGAAAAAGACCTGGAGGGCCTGGGTGAGGTGCTGGGCAGCCTTGCGGGTTTAACGGGCGACGGGGTGAAGATTATCATCACCATCTCCTGCGATGAAGCCGACCTGCCTGAGAGTGTGAAAAAGTATATTTAAGGGTATTTGAATAGAGTTTGTATGGAGTAGTCCCCTGCACTTTGCGCAGGGGACTACTCTTTGATTCGGACAATACGGTAGAGGTTGAAATCTCCATATTCGGCCACCAGCTCGATGCAGATATCCTCGCCGTAATGGTGGCGCAGGTAATCCTCTTTCAGCTGGCGGTAGTAATAATCGGCCAGAAGCACCTCGGGCTTATCCACGGCGTCACGGTAGGGGTTTTGCAGGCCATAGCGCTGCAGCGCCTCGGCCTGGAAGGGGGATTCCATAAGCCAACTGCCTACAAACACCATGTTGCTGAAATAGTCTTTCCCCCGCGGACGCCAGACGGTAAAGCCGTTGGCGGCGTCCACAAGGTAGGTATCCAGCAGGTAAAGGTGGTTTTTGTCGGCCGAGAGGGCGTCGATTTCGGCGGCGCGTGGCAGGTGGCTCTGCCAATAGTCCTGCATTTCGGCGCGGCGGGTTTGCAGGGCGGGCAGGCTGGCCAGGCATAGCACCAGCAGGGCCAGGGCGGCGCAGCGGTTTTTTACCGCGGGTGTGGAGAACGGCTTTTTATCGTTTGATATTGCCGTTGCTTCCGCCGCCGGGGAGGGGGGCGGAGTATCGGCAGGGGAGGCGGAATCTGTGGGCAGGGCGGTATTTTGAGTCACAACTGAATCGGGCGGGGGGACATCGCTTTGAGGTTGGGGCGCGGGCCTTGGCCCCCTTGGCCACTGCCAGGCGGCGGCAACAAAGCACAAAGCGGCCAGAACAAGGGCAAAATCGATGCGTTGGGGCAGGCGGCCCCGGTAGCTGAGGTAGAACACCTCTAGGAGCAGCATTCCGCCCGTGGCCAGCACCACCCGCCCGTTTTTACAACGGCCCAGGCAGAGCCAGGCGGCCAGCAAAGCCCCGAACAGCAGGTGGAAGGGCCCCTGGTACAGCATACCCGCCGCCGTGCGCACAAAGCTTTTTACGGCCCCGCCCACCGTATTGTTTGGCAGGGCGCCTGTAAAGGCCTCCAGTTTTTCGGCCGAGAACACCTCGGCATCATAATAGGCCCATTTTTCCATCATTTCTACGTCGACATCCGTGTAGCCGTGGCTCTCGTGAAAGGCGCTGCGATCCTGCGCGAATTGCAGGCGAAAATCGGATATTTCGGTGCGGACGCGGTTGAAGCGCCAGTAGGAGGCCCAGGCGGGGTTTGCGCGGTAGATGGCGGCATCCAGCCCCCAAAGCCCTGCGGCCAGGGCCAAAAGCGCGGCCACCAGAACGGCGGCCCGCAGTTTTTCCCGCTTGGACAGAGCAAAAAAGCGCCACAGCAAAAGCGGTGCGACCAGCGCCCCAACGGCCACAAAAATTTGAAAACGCAAAAGGCTGCCCAAAACTGCCAGCGCCAGCCCCCAGATGGCCAAGGGGTGAAAGCGCCCGAGGTTTTGGGCCAGCAGCAACAGCCCGGTTACCAAAAACAGCCCGGCGTAACGGCCATAGTGGAAGTAGACGAAAAACTCGCCCCCGGCGCAGAGCAAAAAGGCCGAAAACAGGCAGCTACCGGCCAGGAGCCCTGCGGCCCGAAGCAGCAGCACCCCAAGCTGGGTAAAGCAGTACAGCCCACCCAAAACCAGAAAAACGACAAACCAGTTGAGCTGGGGGAAAACCGCATAAAAGGGTTTGAGAAACAGGCCAAACAGCAAGTTTACATACACAAGATACTGGCTTTGCCCGCCATAGGCCCCCGCCGCAATATTGCTGATGATGGCGTCGTCGTTTACCTCATAGCGCATACCGTACAGCAGCATAAAAGCTGCAAAAAACAGCAGGGTTAGGCCCAGCGCCAGGGCCCAGTCGCCACTTTTTCTATGCAGTACCCGCCGCAGTGCCCCCATACACACCCCGCCTTTCCCTGTTAGCCGCCCAAAACCTTCTATGCCACAAATATTCCGCAAGTGTTTTGCAAATGTTTTATAAACTTACAAATTCACAGAGAGAGGGCGCAATCTGCTAATATTGCGCCATTTTTACCCATTATACATAATATGCCGGGAAGGGACAACCAGGTTTTTGAAGGAAGCTGGCTGGTAGGCGCTTAGCTTGCCGTTATATTGTGGCGATACCGTGGCTATTGCGGGGCTATACCGTAGAGGCAGAGCTTTGCTTTTTATACGCAGGGAGGCTTTGGGCGGTTGACTTTGCAAGGGTGTGTGTGTTACAATAAACGTCGCGGTACAGCCAGGTGTTCAGGGTGGCCGCACAGATAGGCGGAGGTGCTGGAATCGGCAGACAGGCACGTTTGAGGGGCGTGTGTCTTATGGCGTGTGGGTTCAAGTCCCATCCTCCGCACCATTTTTAGCCAGATATTTAGCGTTTTATCGCTAAATATCTGGCTAATTTCTTTGTTTGGTAGACGGTTTGGTAGAAAACCATCGGATATTCTGCTTTGGGGTAGTAAAACTTCCCATCGTTTCTCATATTATCTTAAGGAGGAACAATTATCGAACACACCCTAAACAGTAGCCCCGAGACCTCGGGAGAATAGCCTTGAGAGATGACAAACAGAGAACACCCGCCTTGGTTTTGACCAAGACGGGTGTGTTTTATGCAAAGGCCTATGCGTTGGATGCTTTTTGCTCTAAGGCAAAAATACGGTGGTCTAGGTTTTCCACTTGTGTTTCCAGTGTTTTCAAAGTTTCATGCCGGGCTACCGCGTTTGGCAAATTTTCACTCAGAAGTTTTAGCTCGTGCATGACATTGTTTTCTAAATTTGCCACACTTCCGCGCAAAATATCCACGTGCTCCATGAGGTTCTGTCCATTGGTTTGCAACAGCTCAACATCATGTTGAATACGTGTTACATCACTGCGCACCGTTTCATATCCGTTTTTTAGTGTTTCCAGGTAATGCTCGGAAATATGAGCCATGGTGTTTATTCCATTGATATCACGCCGTATTTCTGCCTGGTCTTTCGCCATTTGTTCCAGCAGAGAGAACAGAGACTTCATGTCTTCATTTGGCACTGCCATACAATCATCTCCTTGTTGTGTAAGTGTATTATACCCTGTAAAAAAGGGGAGGGCAAGTGGCAAGTGGATGTGCCCACCCGCTTGCCACTTGCCGTTTGTATCTACGCAAAAAGGCCGAGAGCGGATAGAAATGCTCTTGGCCTTTTCTATTGAGGCCACAGCGCCGGGCAGTTTGAATCCATTCGCCGCTGCGCGCCAGTTGCCAGAAAGGATAGTGGCCCGAGAATGATTCCATGGCCGCCTTAATACCAAAGCGCTTCCACAGCATGAAGGCCTTGCCACCGGCTATGGTTTCTGTAAACTTGTCGTGGTTGTAGGGGTTCATTCAGTATTCACTTTCCCGCACCAGATGGGGGTTGCGGGGGAAGTTGAGAAATTCGGACTGCACCAGCAAATCGTAGGGGAAGAGATAGAACATGGGGAGATAATACTGTTCGGGCATTGGGTCGGGGCGCTCACTCGGTTTAATGCTCTGCATATTCTTCCTCCTTCCGCAAAAGAAAAACCTCTTGGATGTATGAAGTATACACCAGAGAGGATGTCTTGTATATTTATATCGACATCAGAAACAAAAAAAGTTCCAATATTTTCAGAGAAATATAAAATTTTTGGAAAAGGCACTGACAGGAAAATAAGCAGAGGACCATTCGGGATTATCCCTGTACCCCTGAAGGCTGTATGGCGCAGAGAATAAACCCACAGCCGAAACGGGCCCCAGCCCTTAGCCCCTGAGGTACAGGGATAACACACTACACTTTGCAAGGCAAAGTAGTGTGCCCAAGGGGGACACCCCTTGGGGAACCCCAAAACACATCCCAGTGATTATTTTGGTTTTTGTCATGGTTCCACCTGTACATGTTTTGGTACAGGCTATGCTTGCATATGCGGACAGTTGAGAATAAAATATACGTAGGAGGATAATGCCGTTTTCTTATTTGGAAAAAGGGGGTGAGCGAAATTTCCAGTGAAAAAAACATCCTGTTGCTTTTAAAGCTTCTTGAACAGGGCAGTAACGAAAACCGCATTCTTGCTATGTCTACCATCATAACTGAACTAAAAAACCAAGGGGCTACTTCGGGCACAGACAGAAGAACAATTGGGAAGCTGATGCAAGCCTTGATTGATTTTGGGTATGACATTTCCACCTATGCAGAAAATGGTAAAGGGTATTATTTGCGAACAAGAAGTTTTGAAGACTGTGAAATAGATTTTTTATTGAAAAGTGTTGAAACATCAAAATCCATACCGGGCGAACAACGCAGTTTGCTGATTCGGAAATTGGCTAGACTTAAAAGCGGGAAATATCGTACAATATTTTTTGGCAATCCAAGCCTCCATGAAGGTATTGTGCAAAACAATGATTTATTTTTGAATATGGAGCTGGTGGAAGAGGCAATTGCCACCCATCAAAAAATCCAGTACACTTTATGCGCTTATGGCACCGATAAACAGCTTCACGCAGATGGTACCGGTAAAAAATATGTTGCGAACCCATTTAAGCTGGCGGTTGTGAATCAAAAGACCTATTTCATCGGCAGTTATGGCAACGAAAAGGACTTGACGCACGTTCGGCTTGATAGAATGAGAGACGTGGAAATTTTGGAAAAATCGACCAAGATTTTTTTTAAGGATTTGAGAAGTTATATCCATGAACACCCCTATATGTGTGTAGGAAAGGTGACAACCGCAACCTTGCAAATTGAAAAGGATATTATTGGCGATGTGCTGGACACTTTTGGCAGGGATGTTGTGTTTACGGATGAACGGGAAAGGACGGTGCATGTGACCCTAAAAGCCACCGCCCGTTCGTTGCGTTACTGGGCCATGCAATATGGCACAAAGTGCGAAGTGTTGTTACCCGCTGATCTAAGGGCCTCGGTGGCAAAAATGGCAAACCATATTGCGGAGAAATACAGGTGAAAGCCGGCGCCGGGATGAGGTGGATTGGAACCGCATATTGCAAAATAGGAGGTGGGCCTATGTGCCCTCAAAATGAACTTAAGCAGCCGAACGAAGAATTGGTGCATACTTTTATTAAAGATAGTGGAGAAAGCGCCGCGATAATGGCAAGTTATCTGCTGCGTAAAGAGGGGATTAGAGAGGGAAAGTTTGACAAAAAGGAGAGGGAGCTCAAGGGTATAAAGGGGTTTAAAACGTACAAAATTTTATGCAGAGAAGCACACGGGAATAAACGTAAAAATGATAAGGAATTTGACTGCGATTGCTGCGAGCTGGTGATGAGTATTTGGTGTTGCCTGTTAAAACAGCAGGGTAAAACCGTGCTGGGATATAACAAAAGAACCATAACATATAAAAACACAGATGCGGAAATGGAAGAACTTATGTTGGAAACCGACACGGTTCACTCGGTGGACACAGACCTCAATAATTTTATCCGAGCTGTAATAAACAGAAAGTACGGGTCTAAATGGTGTGATTTATATGAGAAAGGGCTAGGCATTGAAAACGGCGTTGTTGTGGAAAATAAATGGCCTAAGGAGCAGCGAAAGTGCACTGAAATGAATAGGGACGCTTGGCTTTTGCAAAACTACAATGAAATATTTGACGCAAATACGCTTACTGCGGAGGAGAGAAAGACCTTAGCTGCCTTTGATAAATTTGCGAACGCCACCCATACCCTGGGCAATATTATGCTGGGGCCGGAAGGGTTTAATAGGGCAAAGGGTTTATCTGGCAACAAAGACCGCTTGGATATTTTCCTCCAAAAAACTTGCAATGGTGAATATGGCCGGAATTATAGTAATTGGTTTTCTAGCGATATCTTTTTAGAAGTAAACCATCTTGAACAGAATGACAATTTCATTGGTAGCGCCCTGCGGGCGGGAAAGCCGGTTGACTGGATTCCCAAAACCGACGAGGCGATTGAAAAACGTGGTGAGAAAATAGCAGAGGATTTACTGCGGTACTTGGGTTATGTAAGCGGTGGTGCGAAGCCCGGGAAAACAAAAGATAAACAGGAGGGGGAAACCATATGACAGACGCAATAAATGCCGAAAACCTGGAAAAGCTGTTTGCCGCCGCACAAGATGAACCCGGAGACATCGAATTTATATATGATAGCCTGATGACATTTTTAGACTACGCCGACGCTATTTATAAAAGCGAACTGTGGTTAAAAATTTACAACCGGCAAAACCTGCCCCCGGCTGAAAACTATGAGGCAAAGGTGAAAACACTGAGCGCACACAGAAGCACCTGCCACAACAGGGCTTTGGGCGCCGTGACTGGGCTGAACCGTCTGGCAGATAGCTATGGCATTTCTGCCATTTATGACGGAGAGGTGAACGAAAAGCGCCCCACACGCACAGTTGTGGCCGATGCTATGCTTCTGTATTTGGGTAAAGTTTTATCAGGGCGGATACGCGGGTGACGGCCGAGGAGGGTGTAAGACAAATGCCCAAAAGCAACCACTGATGAAATAGCCTGATTTGGGAGAAGTGGTATGGACGAATATATCGATTTTGACGAGTTTTTTGAGCCGGATGAACTTTATGAATGTGAAGAAACAGAAAATGCGGACGAAAGCAAGCGGAATAGGCTGTACCGCCGCCGCCAAAAAACTGTTAAAAACGATATTCGGCTTAGGCATATCCGATGTGGGCGGCACAGTTTCTGGGGGCATATTGGATATCTTAAACTTGCTGAAAACAATGATTTGCCAAAAGATATCCCCTATGGGCATCACAATCGCTGGAATGAGGTAGGATATCTTTCAGGTGCTTTTGATGGAAGCACCCTGCTGCACACGGGGGTATATATTCAATATCCGCGCAGCCGTGGATGCCCTAGCCGTCGCCGTAAGATAAAACGGGCCTCCGGTAAATGTATTCGCAAAGCCGACCTTTCAGGCGAGGGTGGCAGATATCGCAGGGTTTATAACTACTGGTGTTCACTCTATTAGGAGGAGGGATGCAAATGATTTTTATAACCGGAGACACGCACGGCGAGTTTGACCGCATAGAAGAATTTGTGCTTGCAAACGATACAAGTACAGACGACATACTGATTATTTTGGGCGATGCGGGCATCAACTACAATCTGACATCGGCAGATGACAGGCTGAAACAGGAACTGTCTCAGCTTCCTATCACCCTGTTTTGCATTCATGGCAACCATGAAGAACGCCCCTACAACCTGCCGGGATATGAGGAAAAGCTTTGGCAGGGGGGCACCGTTTTTTATGAAGAGGATTACCCCAACCTGCTGTTTGCCGCAGACGGAGAAATTTACGATTTGGAGGGTAAAAAGGCCATTGCCATAGGCGGCGCCTACAGCGTGGATAAGTATTATCGTTTGCGCAATCACCTGCACTGGTTTCCCTCTGAGCAACCCGATGAAACCACCAAGGAGTATGTGGAAAAACAGCTTGATTTTGTAAGCTGGCGTGTAGATGTGGTGCTCTCGCATACAGGGCCGCGAAAGTACCTGCCTGTGGAGCATTTTTTGCCGGGTGTGGATGAGAGCAGCGTAGACCATTCTACCGAGGACTGGCTTGATACGATTGAGGACAGATTGTGCTATGAACAGTGGTTTTTTGGGCATTTCCACTGTGAAAAGTCTGTGGGCGGGGTGCATATTTTGTTTGAGAGTATAGAGGCTTTGGAGGATTTTTAACAGAGAGCAGCACGGTTTATTTGCAAGAGAAACACCATACACATAAGGGTGGCCATGGCGGAGGTTTTATGACATATGTATGCTCGGATATTCATGGACATTTGCAGAAGTATTTGAATTTTTTGGCCTCAGGCCGTTTTGATGAAGACGATACCTTATACATTATTGGGGACGTGCTGGATAGAGGTAAGGATGGTATTCCCTTGTTGCAGGATATCATGAGGCGGGAAAATGTACACTTGATTTTGGGCAACCACGAGGCCATGCTGCTGCCGGTGTTTGTGGAATTACTGCATTGGCATGGCTCGGAAGGCGATATGATGTATATCATCAAAGACGAACAGCGCATGAGCCAGTATGGGCAGGCGCAAACCCTATATGATTTTAGCGTACTGCCAAAAAAAGAAAAACAGAAAATCATCCGGTTTATTGAGAAATTACCGCTTTATAAAGAGCTTACCGTCAACAAACAAAAGTATATTCTGGTTCATGCAGGGCTGCCAGATTACAATAACTATATGGAAATGGAGTTTTTTACCAAAACCGAATTGCTGTTTGGCCCGCATGATTTTACGGCCACCCACTTTGAAGATACGATTGTGGTTGTGGGGCACAAGCCCACCTGCTATATCCAGGGGGCCGTGGCACATCAGATTTATAAATCGAACGACAGCATTGCCATAGACTGTGGCCCGGGTTTTGGCGGGCAGCTTGGGGTGCTGTGCCTAGATACTGGGGAAGAATTGTATTATTGACGGAATGAAGTAAGGGCTTACATAGCGGCAGTGTGTTTCTTTTTGAAGAACATACAAGGAAGGAAAGAGGGGCTTTGGATATGGCTTTTCTGTATGCGATGAGTGATATACATGCACAGCTAGATGTTTTTAAGGAGATGCTGGAACTGGTAGACCTAGAAGATGCCGACAACAAGCTGATTCTTTTGGGAGATTATATTGGGCGTGTGAACCATGTAAGCCATATACTTGAACCACTGTATTTTGTGAAGAACCTGCAAGAGAAGTACCCTGGACAGGTAGAGGTGTTGGTTGGCAACCATGAGGAAATGCTTTTGGAAGATATAAAGAACAGAACGGTACAAATAGAGGACAAAGACCTTTTGGAATGGGTAAAAACCCTGCGCAATTATTATTATGAAACGGATACACAGATTTTTGTACATGCGGGTGTGCGTGAGGAAGCGGAGGAGGGCTGGAAATGGGGAACGGAAGATTGGTATTTCTGTGGCAAATATCCGCAAACCACAGGGACGTTTTATAAAGACATTATTGCGGGGCATATAGGCACAAGCAGTATAACAGGGAAAGAAGATTACCATAAGGTTTTTTGGGATGGAGAGAGCCATTATTTTATAGATGGAAGTACAGAGTTTAGCAAGTGTATTCCCCTGTTAAAATATGACACGGAGACAAAGCGGTATTCCAGTTTTGAAAAGACCGCTTGTGGAGAGAATGCGGGAAAATGGGTGGAATATCCCATAGTGTAGGGCTAGCTGGGGACTGTGACCTTTTATACAACAGAAAGGCAGCACACATACCTTTACTGCTTATGATTTATGCAGCATGGGAAGGCAAAAGAGAGTATGTTTATTGAAGAATTCACAGAGTATAAGGACATTCGGCTGGATGATATCCATTATGTTGTGTCATTGATACATGCAATAGCAGTTGGTGCGGGAATTAGCAGCGGTGAGGCAATTGCGCTTTTTGGCGAAAAATGGTTTAAAATGCTGTTTTCCTGCATTTTTGCTCTTCAAGGTTCGGATTTTCATAGTACAATTGTTGAAACCACA
Source organism: uncultured Oscillospiraceae bacterium (assembly GCA_964550985.1). Lineage (GTDB taxonomy): Bacteria > Bacillota > Clostridia > Oscillospirales > Ruminococcaceae > JAAYCI01. The sequence goes on along the minus strand of CAZKBM010000009.1, from coordinate 17,424 downwards.
AATTCAATGAATCTAAAGATGAAGCATCCTGTTCCGAAATTACATCTGTCCATGAAAGGTACAGAGCTGGATGCAGAGATTATTTTTCTGCATTGTGTTGAAACAGGTGAGGAGATGTGGAGTGCCACGCTGAATTACCTGAAGCAGAATGAATTAAGCAATTAAGATTAGGAGGCAGAAATGGAATACACCCCTTTACATCATTCATATGATGCGAATAGAGAGGACGAGTATGCCTCATATCCCGGTATTACAACACCAGTTGAAAATGTGGATTTTTCAGATGTGGAGTATCTGTTTGCTGGAAAATCGGATGATGAGGTGGCTGCAATAAAACAATCTGTGTATGAGGAACGACAGTTTATGCATGAGCAATGGCTAAGCAGAAATGCTGATAAATTTAACATTCCATCGGGAAAGAATATTCTGGATGAGTTTCTTAAAGAACATGGTATAGAGGATATTTAAAAATGGTAGCGCATATGGCATAATGAGGCAAAGGCGGTGAGAAAATGCCAGAGCCATTGTCAAGAGATATGCGATGACGGATGTGCCGTCGTTTGGAACTCTGGTATAGATATATCTGCATTGGATATAGACCATAACTCTTGTAAACTTTTTGAGGTGAAATGATGTCTCATATATCATGGTTCCTGGGTATGGATGTATACATGGAATGTGGGAAACAAAGCCCTATACCATAGATTCATCCTATTGGTAGCTAATATGATTTATTGGCAGATGCATTGATAGCATAATGGGGGGCTATTATGTATGAAGTTGCGAGAGTAAAGCCAGCTATCCCTAAGCTGCAGGCCCTCAATGGCATGGATAAAAAACACATAATCGCCAATTTTTGCAGTGCGCCGAGAGGATACTATGATTAACTATATACAAAAACTATACTGGATAATATGGTATTTGGCTGAAAAAAACCATTTCAAGCGAAAATACGAAAAGCTGCCGCCGAAAATTTATTATGACAGAAAATATCGTTGTTATGTCAATCCGGTTCTTCTCCACAATCGAGGCAGTCTTGAGGATATTTGCTATGATACTGTACGGTCGGGCTGTTTGTACTTATACTGCTTGGATGGCGAAAAGCGCCATGCCCATACCATTCCTGAAGTATTTAAAACGGCATACAATGACGCTGAACTATTTTCCATTGATGCGGTAGATAAGCAACTGTATAGTGAGCAAGAATTGGAATTGATTCATAAGCTGGTGGAGCAAGGGAAAATAGACTGTCAAACGAAATAATACTTACCGAACCAAAGGCTGCGTTTGGCAGAGTTTGAAAACACAAAAACTGAGATATATAAAAGTGGAGCCAGAAAAAATGTACACTGAACAAGGAGGAATTCTCTATGTTGGGTTTTTTTCTCAATACCATCAATCCGGTTAGTCTATATCGCACAATTAAGAAATCGGTTTTAGATTTCAAAAAGTTTCCTCTGTTATCTGTGGGCAAACTTCTGCTTGTTTTATCGGTTCTAACGGTATTTGTTTCTTTTACTGTTTCGGTGGTTTTGTGTTTTACCAACCGGCATTTTGCAAACCAGGTATACGCCATATCTCAATTTGAATTCAAGAATGCTTTTACACTTGCGGCTGTTCAAATCTACTTCAATCAATATACAATGGTATTGCTTGCCATAGTATGGTTTGTAACGTTTCTTGCATTGTGTATCCACTGGATTATGCAAGAAGTATACCTTATAAACAAAATTACTTTGTTCACATTGTTTGGCTCTGGGCCGTTGCTTGTGGCTCTACTGTTTATTGCATCGCGTGGTGTAATAACCATACCAGACTCAAGTGGCGGAACAATGCCGATTCTTACCTTGAATGATGCCATAAACTACAGGCATTTACTGTCGGGCTTTTCAAAAGTGTTTGCTGTTTCCATTGTGGCTGTTGCCGGCCTTTTTTTGATAAGCATGATTGGCACATTTGTATCTTTGCTCCGTTATTATGGCAGTGCGCCAGAGGGTGATGAAGAACCCCAAAAACTACTGACATCTATAGTATTGGCATGTGCTTTGGCGCCACTACTACTGCTGGCTATTTCCAATATTCTTCCCCTTGTGGTAATTGTAATTTTAACGGTGATAGCCGCTTTCCTGGTGCTGTCATCTATAGGTGGCGAAGGCAGCAGGGCTGAGGGCAGCAGTGCTGGCAGCGCATCGGCCAAGGTGCCGCCAGCAAAGCAAGGAGGGGGTTCCTCAAGTGGAAAACCAAAGCCTGCACAAAAAGATACACCGAAACCGGCACCCAAGGTGAAAGACTACATGACGGGCACAACCTTTAAAAGAAAAGTGGGCGCGATGGGGTATTGCTATATCGAATATGAAAACCTGTATTCATTGGGCTATGAAGCGTGTTCGCAAGAAGATTTTGATACTGGTAAAGTTATTTTAACAGTTAATGGCAAGAGGGTGACGGGAATTTGAGCACCGATATAGATAAAGCTTGCCCTACAAGGCGTAGGAACGTGGACTGGCAGAGGAATACGAACGGCTATCCACAGCGCTTAACAGCCAGATGATTTGTGCAGTGCTGTACGCGGTCAACCAGTGGTGGCAGGCAATTTGTGATTGCTTGAGAAAGAAAACGAGAGGCATGGATAGAAAAGCAATTGCAACCGAAACCCTGCACATCATTGAGTAGGGCTGATATGAATATGACGGGTAAAGATACCGGTGATGCGGCTCAAATGGTTGGTGACGTTGCAATTTGCACAAAGAGGGTATGACCTGTATCCAAAGATAGTGTGGAGAGTAAAAGAACTATCCTTCTGTTCTTTTCTGCCTTCATGCGGCAAAGGGAGGGGGCAGAAAAGGAAAGCCCAGAAGAAAAAGGGGAAAGCTATTTTGATTGTTGTAGCAATAGCAATTGTATTCCTCATTTTATATGTTTGCTGTAGTTTTATCCCTGTCCAAAGAGTTGTTTTTCCCGCTGATTTAGAGAATTTTGAAAACGCCATTGTTGTGCGGTATGGCCTTGGACCACCCACTGATTATAGGATAATAGGTGATTCACGCGGTTTGTTTAAAAACCCTTCTGAAGACTATGTGGCGGTAAATTTATTGGGGAATGTTCCCCCGGGAAATCAATACTTAAATATAACATTGCGGGCAGGTACTCAACATTAAGTGGTACAATCTTTGTTCCGTATGATTCTCGCAATGAGCCGACAGAAAAGGCGACGATTGAAGTGTATGGAGATGATGTGCTACTATATGAAATAACAAACGTAGGGAACACAAGCAAACCACAGAATTTCTCTGTTGACATTTCCAATGTAGAATTTTTATCTATCCGTTTTGCCTCTGCATATTCAAGAGGAGACTCACTTCTGTGCATTGGCGATGCCGCCGTTTCGAATGCCCCTAGGGTGTAAATGCTATTTCAAAAAATAGAACTATGAAAAAACAGAAACGGTTTTGAGGTGGAAAAGGCCGGCTGATTGTATAAGCCCACGCCGGGGAAAACAACACCCGCCTAGTAGTCCCCCAAGCCTAAACTGTGTCATGCAATGCTGCGTCTTATTCCGCCCTGCTGCGTCGTCCATCTCGCGCTAAGTGCCGCCCTTGGCGGTTGCGCTCGAAACAGGCCTGCGGGCCTAGTCAATCACAATAGCTACGGCTATTGCTCAATCGTCCTTCTTGCTGTGCGAAATGATACTTGTATGCCATGCCTCAGTTTAATCTTGGTGAACTACTAGGAGTTTTTATCATGATTCAAAAAGATCACAGGTTGATTCGGGTTTATTTCATGCGTTGTTTCGCTGGCGTCTTGCTGGCTGTTCTGGTGTTGTTTGTGGGCTGCGGTGATAGCCGCGTACCCAAAATGACTTCATTGGCGGAGGAAAGCGTTTCTATTGCGGTTCCGGATATACAGATGCCCACCGCCGATTCGACGAGCCCTGCACAGAGTGTGCAAAAGGCCGAAGGCCTGGAATGGGCCTTTCCTCCCACTTATAAGTGGGAGGATGTAAACGCCATGCGAGAATTGGATGAGGATGACATTGGTTCTGAGTATGGGTTTGCATGGAGCTGGCGGGAGAACGATGAAGCTTTTGATTACACAGCGGCAGACTATAATTCGCTTGCGTTTTTCCAGGAGAATGAACGGTGGGGCGTTGTGAATCAAGCTGGGGAGATTGTGGTGCCAAGCTCTTACAATGCGCGGCTATGTGTTTGCAACCTTACAAACGAAGAACACGATGCCTTTTTTACACCGGATGGAACGGTTTTAAATATGTTAGGAGGGCACGGCGGCCCCGCACAGCTATACTACGATGAAAACAACCATTATTTGGTGATGCTGGGTTATGGGGGTGTTTTCCCGGCTAATTTTGAGGAAACTGGGCTTCATGCGGTGCTGCTGGCGCCTGTGTGTAATATCCCCGAAAGTTACGGCCCAGAAGGTATTGATGAAACAGACTTTAGCCTTCCCGAAGAGGAGCTGCAATATGCCGTTATCCGCTACAATGGCGCCGATGTCACTTTGGATTCACAAGAGAAGTACCTGAATTTTGCCGAGAACATTACGAGGGCAGAGTGGGATTGGCATGGCGCAATGGGAAATAGTATAGCCGAACTTACTACGCCCACGGCCGTGCAAATGCTTGACGGTAACTGGAAGTTTTTGGATGCTGATGGATACGAGCTGCCCATTGGCACTTTTGAAAATGCCTGGAGTTTTTCAGAGGATGGCATTGCCGCGGTAAAGCGTGAGGGGATGTGGGGATATATTGATATCGAGGGGCGCATCCTTGTTCCTTTCGTGCTGGAAGATGCCGCGCGCGCATATGGGGGCAAAGCTTGGGCGAAAATAGACGGGCTGTGGGGTGTGCTGGACGTGAAGGGAGATTTTACAGAAAATGCAGATGCGTAAAAATTTGCTATGTTACCCGCTGGTGTGCAGTGTGGCAACCATGGTTTTATTAACGGGGTGTGCGGATAAACGAACACCAAAGCCAGTAAAAATGGATGATGAGAGCCTGGCTGTTTCAGAAACATCTGTATTGCCGGAGGAAGGGGGGGGCATCGTCTGTTTCGATGCCAATGCGAGATGCTACACAAGGTGTGGCAGAGACAGAGATAGACCCCTTTGCGGTTCGCTTTGTGGAACAGTTTGAGCCGGTTGGAAAATATCGCTTATGTGCAGGTACGTCTGTTTCATTTGATTCCAAAACCCACATCTATACTGTTTATGAGAATGTTTATTCCAATCAACAAATCGAAGTCCCTTACTCGTATGACCCCACTTCAAATTTTTTGACAATCAATGTGGGAGATGATAATGCATCCACTTCTTTCGAGTTTGACCCTGCCAAGCAGGAATTGGTGTTGCAGCTACCCAATATTGAGACACCCATTCAGATTACCATACAACAGACAAGCGGCTTTGTGTTGGGAAGTTCCCCAAGTTTTGACGAAGAACCAAAACCAATTCCAGTGATATTCATTCCATTGCCATAGCTTTAACTGCTTTTATCGCTATCCTTTATTTTGCAGCTACAACATTTGTTCAAATGCTGTAAAAGGAAGAAAATACCATGTGCCATTGTGCTAAACGGCCAGGCAAAAGAATGATTTTGCCGTTGCTGGCACTTACAATAGGAGCCATGTTGTGTGGTTGCAGAGATAGCCGTATCCCTCAAGAGATGGGTTCTCTGTCATCGAATGGTGTGCAATGGTGTGCCAGGAACTAAATTTTTTTTACGTAAAAACGCAGCATTATAGTTTGGGTTCCCTTTTTTAGAACCGAAATAGAACCACCGAATTTGCGAGAAACGCAAACCGGTGGTTTTTTGCTTTTACGGCGCTTACTGGCATCCCAAAAGCCAGCTTGCAGCATCTTCTGTACACAGTAGGGCAGATTGACAAAACATAGATAAAGCGAACGCAGGCATTCGCCGTTTCTGCCAAGAGCAGCATAACTTATGTTATGTTCATTTGCTCTAAATACACAGTAAGTAGTACCTTTGCCTCAGGCCTTAAGGTATATCTTACGCCTTGCGGTGGCGGGCGCTTGGTAGGCATTTTTATGCCCTGCGCGGGCAGGGGCTGCTGTGGCCTGCCGCCGGAAACCCCGTTGGCTAGAAAAGTTGTAATATCTGCACTTTTTGTTTATAATATGTATATTATTGAGTTTGTTACAGCATTTATTCAAATGCTGTAAGCGTTGCGCTTATGGATTATTGCATTTGCTAAAGTGATACGGTTTTGCTAAAGCGACCGTTTGCGGGGGTATTTTATGAGGAAAACCGAATTGGCAAAAGGGGCAAAAGGGTTTGCCGCTGGCCTTTTGGTGGCGCTGTTATTGCTTTTGGCGGCTTTGCCCGCTTGTTCCCTTGTGCGCAAGCCGCCCCATAGCCGCTGGGAGGCCAAGGCCTATTTGAATGAGGTTTTGCCAGATAAAAATTTTGTGCTAAGCCAGGACTACCAGGAGGTAAAGCGGGAAGATAAGTATGTAGACCATATCTGGGAGGTGTATTACCCCGGCAAGGAAGAACTGGTTTTCCATGTGAAAAGCCAGGAAACCTATGGGATGGAACACTTTACGCGCTTTTTGAGTACGGATTTTGACGCGGTGTATAGCCGCGCTTACTATAACAGCTATGATTTTGGCGAGGCCATAACCCGCTTGGAAGAGAGTGTGACAAGCACAGATAACCCCAGTTGTACCGTGCAGGGGGAGTATGGCTCGCTTGCGGAGCTGGCCAAGCTTGGAAATGGCCTAGCCGCCTTTGAAGCTTTTGTGGGCGGGCAGCAATACCCCTGCCAGCTATCGTTTGGCCTGGTTTACAACAGCGCCTTTACCGTAGCAGCCGAAAGCGGCGAGGGCGCAAGCGCCATAAAAAATGCCGCCGTTTATGCGGACGCCATCTCGCCAGAGTTTATCAGCGCCGCCCGGCTGGCGTTTGCCAAGTTTGCGCTGGAGCATCAAATCATGCTTTCAGAGTTTGGGGAGGAAGAACTGAGGCAGGTTGCCCAGGATTCCGGCAATGAAGTGACCATCTACCACCCGGATAAAACGAGCGAGACCTACCCGGATATACTGTACTGGAACAGCGCTCTTTCTTTTGGGGGCATGTATGAGGTGCTGAAGCGCAACGGGTTTGCCCCCTCCGGTACGCCGCAGCACTACCGCTTTGTGGGCAGCAATGGAAAAAAATATGAGTTTTCCTACGAATTTTCTGCCCTGCCGGCAGGGCAGGAAAACCATTTTTACTATTTGGCAGAAGGGGCCCGGCAAAGTTTGGACACCACCTATGCCGAGGTGGACAACAGCTTGTTTGAGCACATGACCGGCCTGCGCTTTTTGCCGCCCGAAGACGACACGGGCAGTGCCAACACACAGAACAATTTGAACGTGGGCGGCGGCGGCCGTTTGCATTTTTCTTCTGTCAACATACGGCAGTACCTGCAGGCGCCGGATAAGGGCTTCCGGCTTCCGCAGCGTATCTATCAGGAGGGAGACGCCCTGTATCACCTGGGCTATGCAGATGGGCTTTGGAGCGTTAACAAGCTTGATTTGCGCACGGGGGCGTCTGGCGTATTGCTTTCCACCGAGAAGGAGATTCAGGATTTTATCGTCACCTTTCAGGGGGACGTCATCATTCGGTGCAAAGAGGGGCTGGGTAAAGAGGGCAGCCTGCTGGAATATCCCCTGATAAGCCTTTGGCTGTTTGAGGCAGAGACAGGCAATTTGCAGGATTATAGCGCCCTGTACGACCTGCCGCCCTACAATGAGGGGATTTCGGTTTGTGAGGACAGCACCACGGTGGTGATGTTTTCCCACCACCCGGATACACTATGGGGGCGGGCCAGCAAGGGCTACACCCTCCGCGGGCAGGTGGTAGAGCCAATACCTTCACTGGATGCCATACAGCTTGAATACCTTGTGCGTGGGGAAAATATCTACGCGCTTGACAAAACCTTCCCACTGGGCGAGAACTGGGGTGATATTGAACTGTATAACGCAAAGCTGGAGAAGGAAGTGAAGATTGCAACCCTATACAACTTTACCGAGGGCAGGGTGGAAATGGGCGCACACAGCCTGATGCTGCACTATACCTATGATGGGACGGAAATGATGGATATAGTGAATTTGCAAGACCGCAGGCTGGATGGCACGGCCCAGAGCTATGGAACCTGGCGCGAAACCGAAGAACTTTTTTACCACTGGGAGGAAACCACAGACCCCGCCACGGGCGCAAAGCTGGGCGCCATAAGCCTGTATAGCTGGGAAGGCGAAGCGGTGCGGCGTTTCCCGCAGATACCTGCGCCTGCCGAGGACGACGATTTTTGGATTGCCACCCAGGCGGTGGATGAGAGGCTATACTACCTGCAAAGGGATGCCGAGAGCGGAGAGATTGGGCTTAGGGTTTTGCAGGCGCAGGCGCCTACGGATGCTGGGGGAGACCGGCTGGCCAAGCATTGAGCCGGGCTGCCGGGTGCGGGGACGCGGTTATGCGGTTATGCGGGGATGCGCCGGGTGGCCGGCCCCTGCCAAAGGGAGGGCAACCGATTTGTGTTGACACCATGAACCGGCTGTGATACGCTTAACGAAAGAAAGTGAGGGGTGCCTGGTGCCGGTTGTTCTGTAAGCAATAGTTTGACTACATGGAGTGAGCAGTGATTCTGCTTTATTTTGTGTACCAAAACTGCCTTACAGATGGAGCGGACACCCCTTTTGACGGTGGTGTTATTTGTAGCGCAGTAGCAATACTGCGCTTTTTTGTTTTCCTTCTGTTTGGCAGAATTTTACTTACAGCATTTGTTCAAATGCTGTAAAAAATGAAACGCGACAAAAGAAACATGCAAAAAGGAGCTTGGAATGGAAAACAAACAACCCATGAAAACCAGCAATGAAAACAAGCAACCATCGATGATGGATTTACTGATTGAAACACACGCGGGGCTTGAGCGGCAGGGGCCCGGCAGTACTGAAATGACCGCCAAAGCCCTGCGCTTTTTGGGCGATTTAGGCAAGGTGGCCCGGGTGGCGGATTTGGGCTGCGGAAGCGGTGGGCAGACCCTGGTGCTGGCAGAGTATATTGCCGGAAACATCGTTGGCCTTGACCTGTCTCCCGATTTTATCAATGTGCTGAACCAAAACGCGAAAGAGAGGCAACTGGCAGACAGGGTGAAAGGCGTGGTTGGCCCGATGGAAAACCTGCCCTTTCCAAAAGAGGAATTTGACCTGATTTGGTCAGAAGGGGCCATTGATGCGATTGGCTTTGAAAGGGGGGTAAACCACTGGAATGGCTTTCTTAAAAAGAACGGCTACCTGGTTGTTTCTTGCCCTTGCTGGTTTACGGCGCGGCACCCCGCCGAAGTGGAAGCGTTTTGGCGGGATGCCGGAAGTGGCCTGGATACCGCTGAACACAATATTGCCGCCCTGCAAAAGGCGGGGTATGGGTTTGTGGCCAGCTTTGTATTGCCGGAAGATGGCTGGACGGAGCAGTATTTTCTGCCACGGGAGGCAGCGCTACAGGCAATTGCGAAAAAGTATGCCGGAAATGAGATGGCAGAGGCTTTTATAGCCGACAACAAAAAGGAAGTGGAGCTATACGCAAAGTACAAGCAACACTATGGCTATGCCTTTTTTATAGGCGTAAAGCTGTAAAAAGTGGTTGACAGCCAAGGGGACACCTGCTAAACTCTATACAACATAGAAGGAGAATTGCCATGCTACCTAAGCTTCCTCTTAACAGGGACGACGATAGTTAGCGCTTGCTAAATTTGAGTTTTGGCCTCGGCCACTCATCTGCAGCAAGCGCCGCTTTGCTTGCTTGTTAAGATGAGTGACGGGGTTTTTTGTTTTGTTGGGGTCACCATTGGCGCAAGCTGTATGGTGATTTTTTGTTTTACAGCATTTGTTCAAATGCTGTAGAAGGGTGGTGATACCATGCGGCATACGGATGATGCCGGCTGTGATTTTTTGGGGGAGGATATGCCGGTATGGTGCTTTTGCTAAAAGGTTGTAAAAAGAGAGGAGAAGCAAGATGAACTACATCCATAAAAACACCGCCCTCACCCAGGCAGAGGCCGGTGAACTACACTTACACATTGGCCAAACCGTGCGGGTGCATGGGGCCGTGCATAAAATTAGGGAGATGGCCGGTTTTGCGTTTGTGATTCTGCGCACAAAGCGGGGGATGCTGCAATGCATATATTCGGCGGAGGTTTGCGATTTTGCACTGGGTGACATAGCGGAAAATATGAGCTTGGTCGCCCTGGGGGAGGTGCTTTGGGACGAACGCAGCAAAAGCGGCGTGGAGCTTAAGCTGAAACAGGTTGAGATACTTTCGGCGCCGCTTGCGGAGCCGCCGGTGAGGGTGTTTGAGCGGGTATATGAAATAGCGCCGGTTTACCGGGCCGAGAAGCATGATACCTCCCGCCACCTGAGCGAGTACACCAGCCTGGATTTTGAGATGGGGTTTATCGAGAACTTTTATGACATCTGCCGCATGGAGACAAAAATGCTGGCCTATCTGTTCGACTTTTTGCGGGGCCATTACGGCGAGGAACTGGCCCTGTTACAGGCGGAGGCGCCGCAGATTACCGAGATACCCTGCCTGCGGTTTTGGGAGGCCAAAGAACTGGTTGCAAAAACGTATAAACGTGAGATAATGGACTTTGAGGACTTTGAGCCCGAGGAGGAAAAGCTGCTTTGCAAAACGGTGAAAAAACAGACGGGTTGCGACTTTGTTTTTGTAACGCACTATAAATCCTCAAAGCGGCCGTTTTATGCCATGGACAGCCGGGACGACCCGGAGGTGACGGAATCCTTCGACCTGTTATTCAGGGGGATGGAGATTACCACGGGCGGGCAGCGCATACACGGCTATGGCCAGCAGGTTTTGAAGATGGAGGCCAGGGGGATGAACCCGGCGGATTTTACCGATTTTTTGATGGCCCACAAATATGGGCTGCCGCCCCACGGCGGGCTGGGCCTGGGGCTGGAACGGCTTACAGCACGGCTGCTGAATTTGCCAAACGTGCGGCTTGCAAGCTTGTTCCCACGGGATAGGAACCGGCTAAGACCGTAGTTTTGGGGAAGCTTGTGCGGGCCACTTGCCCCCTTGTGCCCGCCGCTACGCCACCTTGTGCCTCTGCGGGGTTTACTGCGGGGTTTGGGCCGCAGGGGTTTGGGATGGGGGCACAGGCGGCCGTGAGGACGGGGTGTTTTTACCCAAAACCAAAACCCCCATAGGCGCTTTCCAGCAGGGCAAATTCGTCCAGCAGGTCTTGCTTAAGCTGGGGGTAGTTGCTGGGCAGGTTGCCGCTGGCCGAGGAATACAAGTAGATGTTTTGATATCCAAGGCCAAGAAAATACCCTTCCTCGCCTGCGGCGGTTTTTTGGGGGTGATAGTCGCCGGTCCAGCTTTTTACATCGTATTTTTCCGGGGTGCCCTCAACACTGCTGTAGGTTTGATTAAGGATTATGGGGTAGCCTTCCACCAGTTCGCCATCCTGCCTTTTATACAGTAGTTCATACCCCTCTTCGCCCTCGTCCAGCATCTCTGAAGAGATGACCTCATATTCTGTTACAACGTCTTCCTCGATGCGGAAATAGGAGCTTTCCAAATTGGTTGGCCTGTGCAGAAGGTCGTCCTCGGGGCTATAGGGCCATTCGCGCTGAACCCAAAATGCGCTTACCACGGCGGCGGAGGGTTTGCTCCCCGCTTCGTACAAAAAGGCGTACTGCCGCCCGTCTCCATACAGCACCTCTATGGGAACCGCTGCACCCTCGGCGGTGGTTACTGTGGCGGCGCCGCCAGTTTTGTACTGGGGGTACAGCCCAACATCCACAACCGCAAAAGTGACCCCGCCACTGCGCAGAACGACGGCATACTCTAAATTAAACCAAAAGCTACCGCGTACCGGCTCGTAACTGGTGTAATAGTGAAATTGTGCAATTTTTTCGTCGCAATCTTCTATCATGCCGCGGCAAAAGGCGGCGGTGCCGTTTAGCCCCTGCCGGCTCAAGTCGCTTTGGTTTGGCACATAGATGCCGGGGGTTTGCATGTCCTGCCAGTAGGACACATTCTTTGTGTAGTTGTCGTCCTCGTAGGAGACCACCCGCAAGGAATAGATTCCCTCCTCCATCTCCTTGTTACCCTCTTTGCCGCCATATTGGTAATGGCCGGTGTAAACCAGCATAAAAACATAGTATTTTCCCTCGGTGGTGGTAAGGTCGCACCAGTAGCGGGTCTCGTGGGCGCCCATGCCGCCTTGTGAGGTGGTGGGGGATTCTACCTCCAGCACCTGGCCCTGAATGGTGTTAAACAGGTAGTCCATCCCCGCGTCAAAATCGCCGGCTTCCCGCTGTGCCTGGGCCGAAAACAGGGCTTTTAGGCCCGCTCGGTCTTCTTCGGTAATCGCATCTATGCAGGCCTGGTACATTTCGTCTGAGGTGAGGCCGCGCTGCCATGTAAAGAGGTTTTTGGGAAGCAGGGAGCAGGAACTGAACAGCAAAACACCTGCCAGCAGAGGGGCCAAGCACCGTGCGGCCCGGCGGAAAATGGCGGAGGGCCGGGGGCAGTGGCGCTGGCTTTGGGGTGTGCGTTGCGGGTTGTTTTGGGGGGTGCTTTGGGGGGTGCTTTGGGGGGTGCGCTTAGGGTTTGGCCGCCCGCTTTGCCGGTTTTGGGGGCTGTGGCAGTTTGGCTGTACTTGATGGCTTTGCGGTTTGAATGGGTTTTGGCAATTTTGCAGGCTTTGCTGGTTTTTATGGTTTAGAAGATAAGATTGCTTATTGTGCTGTAGCCCGCTTTGCCGGTTCCGCCGGTTTTGCATTCTGGTGCTTCCTCCCTGTAGTGCCACTTTGTTGCCAATGAATTTTATACTATCACCATACAGCAGATAGCAAAGAAAAGCAACATTACAAGAGGATTGTGGGTAACCGTTCCCGGTTGTTATACGGTTATTTCTATATCCCTAATGCCTATGCCCCTTAGGATGGGTTTGACCTGCCGTTAGCGTACAGACGCCGGTTAAAATTTGCGAGTAACTGCTTGCCATTGGGAAAGAATTTTTATAAAATAGCATAAAAAAGAACATAAATAAGAAAAAAGCAAAAAGGAAACCCGTTATGAAAAAGATTTTGGTTGTTTTGGGCGGCGGACGCCCAAGTGGCAATACGGCGCAGTTGGCGGCTGCGTTTGAGAAAGGGGCGGCCGAGGCCGGGCACGAGGTAGAGTGTATATCGCTGAATAAACTGCAGGTAAACGGCTGCACAGGCTGCAATGCCTGTAGAAAGGGGAGAGGCTGCGTGTTAAAGGATGATTTTAACGCGATAGTGCCCAAGATAAAAGAGGCCGATTTGCTGGTGGGCCACATCCACTCATTGAGAATTACCCCTATTTTTAACGTTTGGGCCATACCTTTTAGCCCGACGCAATACCTTTAACACAACAGAATTTGAGGAAAAGAACATGATTGAATTAAAAGGACAGTACAATACCGCCAAGGTATTTTGCAATGCGATTGAGCCCGAGGCCGAGGCGCAGATTATCCAGCTGCTGAACCAGGCGTTTGTGGCGGGCAGCCAAATTCGGATTATGCCGGACACCCACGCCGGCGCGGGGTGTACCATTGGCACCACCATGACCATCACCGACAAGGTGGTGCCCAACCTGGTGGGGGTGGATATTGGCTGCGGCATGGAAACGGTACTGCTAGAAGAAAAACAGGTGGAGCTGCCGCAACTGGACAAGGTGATTCACAGTATGGTGCCCGCGGGTTTTTCCATCCGCGAAACACCCCACGCCTATAATGAACATGTGGACATTGATAAGCTGCGCTGCGCAAAGCATGTGGACCTGAACCGCGCCAAGCTGAGCCTTGGCACGCTGGGCGGCGGCAACCATTTTATTGAGCTGGGCCGCGACGGCGATGGCCAACTGTATCTTGTGGTACACTCTGGCAGCCGCCATTTGGGCTTGCAGGTGGCTAAATACTACCAAAATGCCGCAATGAAGGCCCTGGGGGCCAAGCGCACCGCCGCCAACAAACTGATTGCCGAACTGAAAAAGCAGGGGCGCGCGCGGGAGATTCAAGCCGAGCTTAAAAAAATGGAACCCGCCAAGGTGGATGCCAGCCTGGCCTTTGCTGAAGGCACGCTATTTTTGGACTATATCCACGATATGGGCATTGTGCAGCAGTATGCGCAGATGAACCGCAAGGCCATTGTGCGGGAGATTTTACAGGGCGCAAAACTAAAGCAGCTGGACGCCTTTACCACCATCCACAACTATATTGACCTTGACTGTATGGTGCTGCGGAAAGGCGCGGTTTCCGCCAAGGCGGGCGAGCGGCTGCTGATTCCCATCAACATGCGAGACGGCAGCCTGCTGTGCACCGGCAAGGGCAACCCAGACTGGAACCAGAGCGCCCCGCATGGCGCGGGACGCCTGATGAGCCGCCGCGCCGCAAAGGAAAGCTTTACACTGTCCCAGTTTCAAAAATCCATGGAGGGCATTTACTCCACCACCGTACTGCAAAGTACCCTGGATGAAGCGCCGTTTGCCTATAAGCCCATGGACGAGATTGTGGCCAATATTGGGGACACCGCCGATATTGACGGGGTGATTCAGCCGCTGTACAACTTTAAGGCGGCGGAGGAGAGCGAGCCGCCGAGAGCGCGGGGGGGAAACTGAACACCGCCGCAGCGTATGGCAGGGGTTTTTGCCGCCGGTTTGTTTGTGCATGTGAGGGGCAGACGAGGCCTTTTTTGGGGTTCGGTCAAATTTTGGTCAAATATTCTGAAACATCTTGTGGGTGCGACGACCGCATGATATGATAAGGCCAAGTTAACAAATGTGTTGCCCCTAGGGCATGTGAAGAGAATAGGGAGGCTAAAAAAATGGCGAAGATTATTTGCAGAAAACCCCTGATGGTGATGCTGGGCCTGAGCGTGGTATTTGGTGCTGTGTTGCAGGTTGCCACCATGATGCTGTAAAAACAGAGGGCGGCAGCCCCCTTGAAATTACTGAATAAAAGCCGCCCGGATGCAGCCTTTTGAGGCTGTGCCGGGCGGCTTTTTGTTTATGAGGCGGGGCCGCGGTTTTTTGGCAGGAAGGGGGAGGGCGGGCCGGAGTAAAAAAGGCTGAGGCTGTGCAGGGCGCGGGTGCAGGCCACATACAAAAGGGCGCGGTGCTGCGCGGTATGGTAGTGCTGGGCGCTTACACCGGGCAGAAGCACGGCGTCAAACTCCAGCCCCTTTGCCAGGGGCACCGTGGCAACTGTTATTCCGCCCGCAAAATGGGTGCTGGCCGCCGTGAGATGATGAACCCTGCCCGCCCCTGGCAGGGCCCTGCAGCAGGCCTGCGCCTGGGCGTCGGTTTGGCACAAAATACCCAGGCTGGCATACCCGCTTTGGGCAAAGTTTTGTACGGCCTCTAAAAGCAGGGCCATTTCGTCCTGTGGGTTTTTGCAGGGGCAAATGGCCACGGGAGGGCCGTGGCGGTGTATGGGCTGCAGCGGGGCGGCGGGCTGTATGGCTTTGGCAAAGGTGATAATCTCGGCGGTGGAGCGGTAGCTGGTGTTTAATTCCACAAAACGGGCGTTTGGGTAGAGGGCGCGAAGCTGGCCTAGCCCATGTGTATGGTTTGGGTTTAGCATCTGGGAAAAATCTCCCAAAATGGTTTTGGGGCAGGGGTACAGCAGGTTTAGCACCGCAAATTGCAGGGGACTATAGTCCTGCATTTCATCCACCAGCAAATGACGGGTGGCCCCGTCTGGCTTTAGGCCCTCAAAGGCGGCGTGCAGGTACAAAAAGGGGAAGACGTCCTCCCATTCCAGCGTGTTTTTATGGGGCAGGGCCAGGGCCTTGGGGCGGCCGATGAACCGGTAAAAATTTTGGTATAGCGCCAGGGTGCTTTTGTACAGCAGCATGGTGTTTAGGCTTTTTACAATGCCGGAGAGGGTGGGCAGGCTTTCGTCAAAATGGTTTTCGTCGCCCAGCCGCTCACGGATATCCTGGGCCAGCTGGCGCAGCCTTTGCTTTACCGGCTGTGCGCCGTAGGCGGCAAACCGGGCTTGCAGCCAGCTTGCGGGCAGGCTGAACGGCCCCCAGCTATAGTTTTGGGCGGCAAAAATGGTGTGTTGCATCTGTGCAATATAGCGGTTTAGCTGCTGGGTGAAGGGCTCGCCGGTTTTAAGGCGCGCCCGCTCGGCAGCGAGCCTGTCCTGGGGCTCGGCGGGGCTGTGCTGGGGTATAAAACACAGCGGGCGGGGCAGTTGGGCTTTGGCGATATCGGCAAGGCCCAGTTCGGCAATGGGCTCTTCGCCAAGTTCGGGCAGAACGCCCGAAATATAGCTGCCAAACACCCGGCTTGGGGAGAGGATGGCCACGTTTTGGGCGGTGAGCCGGTTTGGGAAGTTGTAAAGCAGAAAGGCCACGCGGTGCAGGGCGATGGAGGTTTTGCCAGAGCCCGCCACCCCCTGGATGAGCAGGGTTTGGCTGGGCTGGCCGCGAATGATTTCATCTTGCTCGCGCTGGATGGTGGCGATGATGGATTTCATCCGCTCGTCGCTGGTGAGGGAGAGTTCCCGCTGCAGCACCTCGTCTTGGATGTGGGCGGCGCTTTCCAGCGTGTATTCCAGCTGGCCATTTGTAATTTTGAACTGCCGCTTACGCGTTAGCTTGCCCGCTATCTCCCCGCTGGGGGCGGTGTAGCTGGCAGCCCCCAGCCCCGCGCTGTAAAACAGGCCTGCCAGGGGGGCGCGCCAATCGTAAATTTGCGGTTCCCCCTGGGCGGTGAAGGAAAAGCGACCGATATAATAGGCCGCCGGGGCGGCCTCCCCCTGGGCCTGGAAATCGATGCGGGCGAAGTAGGGGGAGGCGCAGAGCTTGGACAGCTTTTGCTGCGTTGTGGCTGCAAAAGCGGCGGACTCATCGATTTGGCGCAGGGAGAGTTCGTTTTGAAACATCTCGTGCGGGTCCAGCTCGCCCCGGTTTTGGGCCATATAGCGTTTGGCGCCGGTGTACTCGGCGTTCTGCTTTGCCAGGGTTTGGGCCGCGTTTTGCAGGGCCTGCTGCAGCAGGGCGGTAATTTTGGCCAGGTGGCGGGCTTCATCGGCAAAGGGGGGCTGGGGGCTTGTTTGCGGGTGGCTTTTGGGGTGGTTCGGTGGGTTTGGGTGATTTTTCAAGGGGGAGGGGCCTCCTTTGGTTTATGGTGTGTGGCGGGGCTTGGCGGCAAAGGGCGCGGCGCGCGCGCTGGGTGTGTGGGTAAAAGCGGGGGGTGGCTATCATTGTAGCTGGGCGGGGGAAAAAAGAATAGACTTATTGTTTTGGCTGTGGTATGGTATATAGTAACCGTAAGTTTATAGGGAGAGGGGCCCGCGCCCGATGGCGCGGGCCCCACGTTTGGTGGGGTGGGGGTTGTGGGTTGGGCGT
>CAZKBM010000008.1:0-66105 GCA_964550985.1 uncultured Oscillospiraceae bacterium | reverse complement strand
CTCTTTTTATTTCTTTTGTTTTCTTTCCACCTCTTGACTTCATACCATTAGACTTATTTGCGGGCAATGGTATATCCAGGGGCACAAGTACCGGCTACCCCCGCAAGGGCGCGCCCACAAGCACCCCGGCCTGCAGGGAGCCGGCTGCGGCCGGGGCGGTGGCGCTGCCTGTTTCTGTTTATTTGCGTCTTTTCCCATGGTTCCTCCTGTATGGGTTGCGGCTCCAGTTGATGGCGGCGATCAGCGCCGCGCTGCCCGCAAGGAACAGCAGCAGGCCGGCGCCAATGATTATGCCCAGCAGCACCGCGCCGCTCATGGGTCCATAAAGTCGTGGCGGAACTCCTCCACCCTTATCCAGTCGGCGTCCTCGTTGGCTGTTATCAAGAACCCCAGGGCCTCCACTATCACCGTGTACTCGCCGGGGTGGCTGTCCACCTGCTCGTGCTGGCTGCCAACGGCGCAGGGCAGCTCCACCAGCAGGCCGGCAACGGCCTCCTCCTCATAGGCTGCCAGCTTTTCAACCGCCAGCCGGTACTTAGCCACCAGCTGCTCCTGGGCCTCGTTATCATTGCGCGGGCTGTCCAGCAGCAGCTCCGCGGCGCCGTCCTCGTTCCGCATGGTCAGCCGCTGGTCCAGCTTTTCAGCGCAGGCGCTGCACAGGTTGCTCTCCACCCAGTAGCACCCGCCGGGGCAGGCCCGGCTGTCGGTGCATCCACAAACACGGCATACCTGTTCGTCAAACATTTTTCCGCGCTCCTTCCTTCGCCCGATATGGGCACCACCTGGGGCTTGTTTTGGTTGGCATTACCCGGCTATATCGCTCAGTACGGCAAATGCGGCGATACCCTGTGCCAGCTGTAATCGTGGGATGTGTGCAGTAATACCTGTTTGGGCTGCCATTGCTTTCCTCAAATTTGCAGTGCGGGCAGTCCCGACATTTGATTATTTCAGCCATGTGTTTTTCGCTCCTTAACTTTTTTATTGCGGCTACCGGGCTTACCCTTGCCGGGCGGCACGGGCTTTTTAAGCCCCTGCGCCCAGGCGCGCCGCAGGTTTTCGGCCACCGTTACCCGCTCCAGGTTGTCCGCATGGTTGCGGTGCTTTTTGCCGTCCTTATGGTCCACAATGCAGGCGGCCGGCTCCGGGCAAGCCGGCAGAAAAGCGTCGGCCACCAGCAGGTGGACCTTGTATTTTCTGCCGGCAATTGTCACCCGCAGGTACCCGCGGCCATCATCCCACGGCTTTAGCACCTTGCGCGGTGATCTCACCCGGCCGCGACTGCTCACAAAGTAGCCCTGCGCAAAGGTCAGCTGCCGCCATTCTTCGCGGGGGGGCTACCCATCGCAGCCCCCAGTTTTCCAACCATTTCCTACAGCTGCAGCCGCTGCATACTCCAGCCCAGCCAGGAACCCATCAGCGCGTACCAGGATGCCGGCGACGACCGCTTTTTCTTCATCACTACAGTGCAGCGCATCCTGCAGTATGGCCCAGTCGGCCGACCAGCGTTTCAGCACCTCGCCCTGGGCCTTGAACTCGGGCGGCATGTCCACTACCATGTCCTTTTTCTTGGCCCTGGCAATCCAGTTGTAAATTGTGTTCGCATTGACGCCGTACTGCTCAGCTGCCTGCATTGGCGGCAGCCCCCAGCGGATGGCGTCCAGCACCTTGTCCTTTAGTTCCGGCGGGTATGTCACAAACTTGCGTGGCGGGGGCGGCTTTTTCAGTCCCAGCACCTGCCGGATCACCGCCGGCTCGACCGAGTGTAAATCAGCGAGGATTCCAATTTGCCGCACCGGGTCCTTTGCGTCCCGGTATGCTTCTTTCATTGCCCGCACTTCTTCGGGGCTGAACTTTTTGTCCATGGGGGGACCTCCAGTTATCAACATTGTTTCTTTTTGTGGTGGGTTGAGGTGGGTTTAGGGGGTATTACAGAAAGTCGCCTAAGAAGAAAAATAAAAATCACAGTAGAGAAAGTTTTGAAAAAAGTGTCCGAACTCACCACAACCCACCACACTATTGTTTGGGTAAAGTCATTTGCTCAATGGTGTCAACTTCTGAGCGCCTGGCTCCGCTCATGGTCATATACCGCAGCCCGGCGTCGGTTAGACCCACATGCAGGTACTCATTGACCATACGGCCCTCCTTGAAGTCATACCGCTTTTTCATTTCGCGGCCGAACTTGGTAGCCGTGATTGGGAACCGCTCGCCGTTCTCGTGACACCAGCTGTAATATATTTTGTAAAACAGTGAGGCTTGTAGGCGGTTGTTGGGCCGCTCCGCAATGCACTCGTCCAGGAACTGTTTTAGCCGGTCCATTTCGCCCTTGTATTCCTCCACAGCTGCGTCCACCGCCTGGCATGCCGGCAGGCCACTGCCCACAGCGCGGGCATTTTTCTGCCAGGCCAGCGAGCCCTTTATGGCCCAGTTGAGAATGCCCGGCAGCTCGCCGCGCAGCTTTTCGGACAGGTTGCGGTCTTGCTTGCTGGCCGGTAGCTGCATGGTGAAGGGTATCAGCTTGATGCGGCGCCATATACCAAAGTCGGTGCCCTTGATGCGCGGTTTATGGTTGGTGGCCATCAGCACTTTAAACTCGGGCTTGTACTCAAACTCGCGGCCGTAAAGGAACCGGGCCGTCAGCGGCTCGCCGCCGGTCATGTCCTTTATAAGTCCCTCGTTAAGCACCATGCCCTCCTCAGGCTCACTCACCGTCACCAGCCTGGCGCCTTTCAGCCTGGCCAGATCACCGCGGGCGCCGCCGCTGCGGTCCCGCACCATAATGCTCTCGGCCTGGGTGTTCATGGCGTAGTCGCCCAGCAGCTCGCGCACCGTGTTTACAAAGGTGCTTTTGCCATTGCTGCCGGTGCCATACAGGAAAAACACACACTGCTCCCGGACGGAGCCGGACAGGCAATAGCCAATCATGCACTGCAGGTAATGCATCAGCTCTTTGTCCTTGGCGGTGATGTCCTCCAGGAACCGCAGCCAGGTGGGGCAGTCGGCTTTTGGGTCCAGGGTGGCGCCGGCCATGCGGGTGAGGTAGTACTCCTTGCGGTGGGGCTGCAGCTTGCCGTCCTTCAATGTCACAATACCGCTGGGCGTGTTGAGCAGCCCCTTGTGCTTGTCAAATGCGTCCTGCAGCACCGGTATACCTTCCAGATGTTGCGTTTCTTTGAGCATGGCCTCCTTGCCCTTGTTGGAGCGGGCGCGCCTTAAATTGGCCTTGTAGGCCGTTATGGCGTCCGGGTCCTGCATGCCAAAAAGGTCCTTTTCCATTTGGTCCAGCATCTCGTCAGCCATACGCTTTATGCCGCCGGTATCATCAAAGCGCCACCGGGCACCATCCCACACGTACCAAACCTTGTCTGTATGGGAAAAGCGCAGGTTTTCTCCCATGGCATCCCGGAACCGCTGGGCATTGCCGGTGTCGTCCATGGGGTAGCTTTTGGCTGCTGTGCCTTTCTTGCCAGGGGCAGCCCTGCGGGCCTGCTGGAGCTTGGACGGCGCCGGCGTGTATGTTTCCCGGCACTCGCTGGCCGCCTTACCCAGCGTCATGGCGCCATAGGTCTGCTCGCCGTGCATCTCGTCCCACTTTTTGCGGTATAGGCCGCTGGCCCGGAATATTCTGGCCATGCGCTCCGGTTCGGCGCCAAACCAAAAGGCCAGCATGTTGCAAAAGGCAAGGTCTGCCTCGCTCTGGCTGGCATAGTAGGATTGCCAGTTGCCGCGGTAAAGGTCCTCAAACCGCCGGCCGTCCTTGGAGCGAAAAGCAGCGTCGAGGATCTCGCTATCATCTCGCGGTACCGGCATTGGTGCAGCTGCTGGTGGCGCCTGTTCTTTCTTGGCCATGTACTTGGCATGCACGGCCGCCACGGCCTCGCTGGCGTCTAAAAAGGGCAGAGGGGCGCCCCAGGGCGCCCCCGTTACTGTGAAATAGCGGCCGGCCTCGTACATCTCTATGCCAGCCTGGTTGTTACGGCGGGCGCCCTTGGGCAACCGGCCCGCACAGAGAATGTGCAGGCCGGTGCCGCTGGGCGAAAACTCCGTATAGCTCCTGACGGTGGCCACAATATCGGCAGCGGCCTCCGTCAGCTCGCCGGTTTCGGGGTTGTAGCAGTGGTCCAGGTCAATGCCGAGAATACCATCCCCCAGCATGAACCCCACGCCGGCACACCCGTACCGGTCTACACTGCCCACAGCGTCCTCGTAAGAGCCCCAGGTGGCCGGGTTATTGCTCATTGCACCGCCACCGGTGCGGGGGTTTACTGGGCTTTTGTCGGCTTTCCAGCACACCCACCGCTCCAGCTGCTTTAGTTCACTTGGCACATTTTTGTATTTCACCCGGCTGTACTCCTAACGTGTAGTTTTCAGAACGGCAGGTCTTCCCCTTCATCCACAACGGTGAACTCGTCGGCCCCGGCCGGCTGCTCTCCGCCACCGCCGCCCTTGGGCAAATCCTCCAGGCTGCCCATGCCGGCATATTTGTTGATGTACACGTTTTGGTACTCGCCCTTTGTCACCACGGCCACCTCCAGGAGCCGGCCGGGGAATTCGGTCTCGCACAGCTCGGGCAGCTCGCTGATGGATTCCATCTTGATGCCGGCCTTTTCTAAATCGTCATAGAGAAAGCCCATGCTTTCCTTTGTAATGTTGTTGTACTTGAATATGTGCCGGTTTTTTTGCTGGCCGTCCATCACCACTAAATCCCAAAACAGATAATGCCCCGGCTTATTCTTGTACTCCTGTACAGCGCCACTTTTTGCCATCACCGCGTAGCGGCCATCGGGCACATTGCGACGCCCGCCACTTTTCTTCACTTCTTGATAGTCAGCATCCAACTCGGCCAAGTAATCTTGTACGCTCATAATGCAATCTCCTTTTCAATCTCACAATTGAGGTTTTTGTATACTCGTTTGCGGGCATAGTGCTGGCTTTTGCACACCCCCACGGCCTTGTCCACAAAGTCATAGACAACGGCGTCCGTTTTACCGGGGGCCGGCCGCATCACACGGCCGAGGGTTTGCTGCACTGCGGTGCTGTTCCGCACTGGGCTGGCCAGGAATACCCGGTCAAGCACCGGAATGTCCAGCCCTTCCTTGGCCAGCTGGTAGGTGGCACACAGCACCCGGCACTGGCCGCTGCGCATGTCCCCCAGGGCGGCGCGTCGGTCGGCCGCCTGTAGCTTGCCGTGTATGAATCGGGTGTCAATGCCCTGGGCCTGCAGGTCGGCGCTGGTCTTCTCCAGCAGATCCAGGTGGCTGGCCAGTACCAGGCAGCTGTGCCCCTCCAGGGCGTCGCTGGCCACGTAGCTGACCACCTGCTGCTGGCGCTCGCTGTTGTCGGCAATATGACGCAGCAGCCGGCCGAAATTCACCTTGTCCTCGCCCGGCGCCGGCCGGTAGGTAAAGCCAGTTACCAGGGGCTTTACCAGCGGCGTGACCACACTGCCGTTTTGCTGCAGCACGTCCTGGGCAACGCGGCCCAGCTCCGGCCCCAGCACCTGGTATATGGTGTCCTCCAGGCCGTCCCCGCGGTTGGGGCTCGCGGTGAGGCCAATGCGGTAATGGGCCGGCAGGCAGGCAAGCACCCGGCAGAACATGCTGGCCTTTTCCGGGTTGTTTACAACGCGGTGGCACTCGTCCACCACCACGGCGCCAAAGCAGCCGGCCAGCTCGTCTAGGTCGGTGTTGTACAGCGTCTGCACGGTGGCCACGGTGAGGTGGCTGCCAATCTCCCGGCGGGTACCACCATACACACCCACCTCTCCATCCAGCAGCCCCAGGCGCTCCTTGGCCCGTTCCACGGCCTGGGTAACAAGGTCATGCGTGTGGGTGATCCACAGCGCCGACTGCTGCAACTGGCTGAGTATGTACAGCCCCGTTTCGGTCTTTCCGCTGCCGCAGGGCATTACAATGACGCCCTGCGGGTGGCCGCCTTTCAAAAACGTTTCGGCCACCCCGTCCTGGTAGTCGCGCAGCTGGATTTTGGACCTGCTGTAATGCACTTTGGCCAACTGTACGGTGTGCTTGCGCTGCACAGTACCCTGCGGGCGCCGGCGCCAGATTTCAAGCCACAGGCCACGCGGCACCACCAACTCGTTGTCCCGCACCTCGTACAGCATTATCTGATGGGGTACGCCGTAGGTGGGGGTGCCCAGGCGCAGGGCGGTGGTGTATTCCGGGTTGGGTACTGTCAGTTGGGCGGTGAGGTTGTGCCACAACTGCCGCGGCACATCTTTGAGGCGTATCTGGCCGTCAACTGTCATAATCATGGCCGCTCCACCTCCAGCACCTGCACCAGTTCCTCCGGCCAGCCCTCCAGCCGGACGCTGCCCCTTTCGCCGCCCAGCACCGGGTCCCGTATGGCATGCCAGGGCACGTATCGCATGGTAAAGGGGTAATCCCTGCGGATGGCCACCACGCTTGTGCCGCCGGCGTCCTCGAACCGAGAAAGGTTTTCAATCTCGTTTTCGGTAAAGCAGCTGTACCCCAGGTTGCCGCTGGCCACGCGCTTGCACTCAATACCAAAACTGTGGCCGTCCAGCATGGCGCTTATGTCCCAGGGCTGGCCGGCGAACCCACGGGGCCACCGCTTGGCCCAGCCGTAGCTGTCCAACTCCTCGGCCAAGTCTTTCTCCCACTCGTCACCGCGGCGCCGGCGGCTGCGCTGCAGCTTGTCCTTGTGTACCCGGCGGGCTTTAGCTGGTACCATGCTGGCCACCTCCCTCCGCGGGCTTGCCCGGCGGCGGGCCGCCCCTGATGTTGCACCGCACAAACGGGGTAATATGCGTGCCACGCACATACAAAGGCGGGCACTGCCCGCGGCAAACGGCTTCCGTGTGTGGCTCGTCCATCCAGCGGAACCAGGCACATTGCTCATTGCAGTCAAGATTTTTGGGCTTCGCTGTTCTCCGCATTCTCGGCAGCCCCCTTTTTCCCGGCCGGCTTGCTGGCCTTTTTCTGTGCAGGCTCTACAGGTGGGGGCAGGGCCTCCTCCTGGGGCGGCTCTGGCTCGGCAGTTGGTGTCGCCGGCTCACCTTGGGCCTGCTGGGCTTTCATGGTGGCATACGCCTTTTTACCGCAACCGGCACACAGCGCCCGGCCAAACATTTCGGTGGACTTCTCCACACGCTGTTTGGCGGTGGCGTTGGGGTCGGTGAGTATACGGGTGCCGCAGTCGGCACAGTGGTAAATCTCCGGGTCCTTGCCCTCACTCAGCCAGGCAATAAGCTCCTCGCCCAGCTCCGGGGTAATGATGGCGCCGAACTTGTCCAGGAAGGTCACGTCTTTGCTGGCCATGGCCACATGGCTGCGGGCAATGTCCAGCACAATGTCAAACTCGTACTCGGTGTCCTCCCGCTGCACAGGTGCCATGCCCAGCTTTACGGGCTGCTGCTTGCCCTTGTCGTTCAGCTCCATGGCGTAGGCCATCTTGCTGCGCATGGTTACAATGGTGTGGCAGGGCACCGACAGAATGTGATTTATGAGGCTGTTCTGTTCCTTGCCGGCCTCGTTCCATGCGGTATAGCTGTTTTTGCCGGGCTGGGCGGCCAGCTGGTCCTTGTATTCCAGGACGCCCCCCTCGTTGTTCCAGGCGTGTGTGAGGCTATCCACAATCACCACGCCATCCGGGCCTACCAGGGCGGCCGCCTCGGCCACGTACTCCTTGTACTTACTCACCCAGTAAGGGGCATACAAGGGCGCATACTGGAAGGTGCCGGTCGGGAAGGGCAGGTCGCTGCGGTTGGCGTACAGCCGGCCGCGCTCCCGCTCGGTGTCTATGAGGGCAATTTTGGACCAGTCGCCGGTGATGCCGTAGGCAACATACAGCGCCCCCAAGGTCTTGCCGCCGCCCGACACACCGGTCAGGGCGAGGCGCAGCTTTGCTTTTTGGCGCTCTACAGGTTGAAAAATGTTAGCCATGGGGAGGCCTCCTTACTTTATAATGAGTGAACGGGTGCGGTGCAGCTCGGCGCCGGGCACTTCCTTGCCGGCCTGCAGGGCGTCCTTGACGGCGGTTTTAGAAATGCAGTCCTCGTCCAGCTTGCGGGGCTTCAAGTATTCTTCCTGGGCCAGTAGCTGGGAAAGGTCGGTGATCATTACGCTTTCGGCGTTGTTGCGGATGGAGAGGTTTGCCCGCGGCTTTTGGACTTTACCCAGCTTGATACGGTCCATCTGCTCAAACAGGTACTTTTTGAGCCGTTCCGCCTTGTTCTCCGCTGCTATGCGCCGGGCCTTTAACCTGGCCTCCTCGTCCTTCATCACGGCCGCAGCACCCACCAGGCGCTTTACGAACACGGCCAGATTTTCCGCCTTGTCGGCAAACTCCAGCTCAATGCCCTCTATGGTGTCAAAATAGGCGGTCAGCAGGTCCTGGTACATTTCGTCTTCGGGGTCCAGGGTGTCCAGGCGGTCGTACAGTTCCTCAAAATCGGTACTCAATTCGTATAATTTACTCATTGCTATCCTCCCAAAAGTTTTGCTGCTGCAGCCGCTCCAGGTCCTTCTCGGGTACGTCACGGCGCAGGGAACACCACACACGCTCCAGGCTGTCCGGGTCGCTCCAGTATATTGCGGCCTCGTCTGTGGCCATGCGGCCCATGTTCACCCGGCTGGCCACCAGGCCCAGCAGCTCCTCGCTCACCAGCACCAGGGAAAAGTCCCGCCGCTGGAATACCCGCGAATCGCCAATGTAAAACCGGGTGGCTTTGCAGTCTTGGCTGGCGTCGGCGTTTGGCGGGGCGGTGTCCAGTATGGTTTCCCCGCGGGTGCCCTCGTCCACCAGCTGCTCCGGCTCCATGCCCTTCATTAGCTGCAGGGCCTCGCCACAGTAGGGCAGCCGGTGCAGCCATTCGGCCAGGGTGCCCAGCACCTTGCCGGGCACCTGTTCCATGGGCATGAGGGTGGCCCAAAAGCCAGAGGTCATAAATAAGCTGTCCATGTGGTCACTAGAGCTATGCGCCAGGGTGTAGTCATAATCCAACCGCCACACCCGGAGGCCGCCCCCCTTGTGGGCCTTCTTCATCAACCGTACAAGGTGGGTATCGTTAATCATCGAAAATTCCTCCCTCTACCGGCATGGCATCGTAGGCAGAGAGCGCGCCACGAACCTCTAACCGCATGCTGTCTAGGGCCTTGAGCAGCACGTCGGCGCACATTTTATAGTTGCCCTGGTCCAGCCCGTGAGAGGCACCAACAAACAGCTTTTCATAGGTACTGATGGTGTGGGCAAAATCCCTGGCCATTTTCCATGCCGTTTCAAAATCAGCAGTGGGTGCCTGTCTTTGGGCCTCCCTCAGTTGTTCCTCCAGTTCCTTGGTACGGGCCTCATGGATGGCTGCTTTTTCGGCGGTCTTTTTGAACAATTCTTCACGCTGCTCAATTTCTGCTACCAGTGCGGCCCTGTCGGCCTCATAGGCAGCGGCTGCCTCCTGGCGGGCCTTTTGGGCCAGTTCGTCCAGCTGTTCCTCACTGACCGCCTCCACAGCCACGTCCACCGGCCGGGCCTCCAGTTCCTGCAGCTGCTGTTTTAACTGCAGAATCTCCGCGGTGGCCACTCCGCTCTCGTCGATGTATCGGCTGGCTTGCTGCTGGGCTGCGTCAAGTTCCTGGCGCAAGCTAAAAAGCTGAACCTTGTACTCCTCAGCCTCCCGCATGCGCTGCTGGCTTTCTTCGTGGGCCTTGCCCAGCGTAGCGTGTACATTGTCATAGTGAAACTGCAGGTCCTCGGCCTCCTTCTTGACCTTTTCAAGCTCGGCCTGCAGGCGTTTATACTCGGCATGGCTGGTAATGTCACCGTCCACAACCTGCTGCACCAGTTCCTCCGGGGCGCCCGGGGCGCTTATGGCATAGGCCAGGGTGAGAGGCAGCTGCTCTAATACTCCAGGTTGTGCAATTTTTGCACTACGAATTAATTGATACCGTTGAATGAGGTTGTATACGGTGCGCTTTTTTAAGCCCATAC
Source organism: uncultured Oscillospiraceae bacterium (assembly GCA_964550985.1). Classification (GTDB taxonomy): domain Bacteria; phylum Bacillota; class Clostridia; order Oscillospirales; family Ruminococcaceae; genus JAAYCI01. Next base: position 56,145 of record CAZKBM010000008.1, on the reverse strand, counting down.
TTGTATACCATCGTTCAAAAGTGCCTTGATTGTGGTCGGCTAATCGTGCCTGTGCGTCACAGAGAATTCGGCCGGCAGTTGTGGCATATTCGGCTGTAGCCTTTTGTAACTCTGACTTTTTCTCGTTCAAATACGCCAGGGTTTCCTCGTCAATGCCAGAGGTATCAAACGCATCAATGGTTTCTGCCTGTAGCAGCTGCAGCGCGCCGGTGTCCGGTTCAGCGGGGGTCGCGGCTGTGGGTTCCTCGGCGTCTGCGGTCGGCTCCTCCACAAGGGCAACGCCGGCAGCCACCCTGGCCTGGGCTTTGTACCAGTCAATTTGCCGCAGCACAAGGGATTTTTCCCGGCCCTGCAGTATATTCTTGCGGCTCCCGTCCGGGTTGAAAAACTCGTCAATAATTTTCTGCTTGGCCTGCATGCCCTTTTTGTTCTGTGCTGGGCGCAATGTCAGGCTGCGCATACCATCCTCGCCAGGGTAATCTGCTGGCCTTAGTTCGGACAGTTTATGGTCGCCGTCGAATCCGGGCAGCTCGCCCGCCATTTTCGCTACCTCGGCCAGAAAATCAACATCCAGGCTATATATGTGCATGGTGTTTTTGTCATTCGCGCTGCCGCTATAGTAGCTGTCGTACCGTACGCCGTCCGGGCTGCAGCGGCACTCATGGCCGGTCAGCTTTTGCGGGTACCCAGTGTAAAGCGGTATCACATGGGGGCAGCCATAGCACTCATGCTCGGGGCCATAGTCGTCTAAGCGGTTGCCGGTTGTACCGGCGTTGGTGCTTTTTTCAATAATCTCACCGCACTTCGTAAAGTAGGTTGTTTTCGCCAATTGCGTTCACTCTCCTTTTGGGGTAAAATAGAGAGCAAGGATGGCCTACAAGTTGTCCTTGCTCATGAGCTGGGCCTGCCGGTGCTGGAACATCGGTGGGCTCTTTTCTTTTCTCGCTGGGTATGGCTGTGCTTGCCAGTCTCCGGGCCTCATCCTCGGATATGAAGGCAGGGTCAAAAACGAAGGTTTGATTTGTGCCGCCGCCGGGTTGCCGGCAGATGGAACATACAAAAAACTGCCGCCTCATTACTCACCACCCTCTGCTGCAGTTTGCTCCCCGGCCTTTTCCGCAGCCTCTTTTTCGGCCAATCTCTCCAAGTAACCAGCGGGATCTCCACCGGTCACATTGTAGGCAATCACCCTGGCCAGCTCGGCACTTGAAACGGCCGGCGCGGTGACGTTGAGTATTACCTTTCGGGCATTCATACTGCGTCCTCCATTGATCCAAACTCCACCAGCATCTCCTTCAGTATTTGCGATTCCTCCCGCGCTTCTTCCCATTTTGCCTCCATGCCCTCTTTTGGGCTGTTCATGCCGTAGGTGCGCGAGTAGCAAAGCAAATTATGGTCGGCCATCTGTAGGGCCTTGCACAAAACATCGGTGCGGGTCATTTTCATATGGGGCCTCCTTTTAGTCGTTACTATGCGCTGTTCATTTCGAGCAGGGCTGTGACGGGGACCTCCAGTGCCTTGGCGATCTTCCCCGCAATTTCCGGCTTGCAGCTTTTGCCATTGTTGATGTAGGAAAGCGTCGCCCTGGAAACACCGCATGCCTCTGACAGCTGGCTAAAGTTGTAGCACTTGCTGGCCATAGCTGTGAGCAGCTTTACCTTGTTGATTTTCACCGTTTCACCTCCTTTTTTTGTGTGTACTTGAATTTAATTGTCGGTACACTCGGAGTATAAACCATCTAATTCAAGTTGTCAACAAAAACTTGAAATTAATTCAAGTATGTGATAGCATGGCCTAAAGACTTTTAAGGAGCTGCATAATGGATAATAAATTTGTCGGTGATAAAATCAGGCAACGCCGCCGAGCCCTGGGGCTTACCCAAGCGCGCCTGGCAGACGAAGTCGGGCGCACCGAGAGCTCGATTGCGAAGTATGAGCGCGGCACGACGGAGATGCCCATGTCGGTGCTGGAGAAAATAGCAGCCACACTAAAATGCAACTTGGACGACCTTCTGCCCCCGGACGAGCGCATGAAAATGGAACTGGGCCGCCTGGAGCCATACTGGAAGTTCACCAATTACCTGATGTCCCTGGGATTTGCGATTGATGCCGGCCAGGACAATGAAATACGCCTTGTGGAACTGGACGCTGGCACCGTATATGAACTGACCGGCGAGCAGCTAGCTGCCCTAGCCGATAGCGTTTTTGCCTATACGAAATTTCAGATAGGAGAACTGGCAAAGAAAAAGAAAACCCCTGCCGAGCCGGGGCAGGGGAAAACTGATATTCTTGCCTAAAGGATTTATCAAATAAAAAAAGCCCCGCTTTGCACAAGGCAAGGCGGGTACAATCTATGGCGGGGTGACTATATGAGAACAGGAGCCGAGTACGCCCGGTACTCCACGGATAAGCAGTGCAGCATTGCGGTGCAGTTCGCGCTTATGGACAAGTATTGCACTGACAACGACATAACCGTGGCGGAACATCATAAATATTCTGACGAAGCCATGACCGGGATGCGAAAATCCCGGCGCAGGGGTTTCAATGATTTGCTGGCGGCGGCCGAGGCGGGCGAGTTTGATTGCATTATCCTGTATGACCTGACACGCGGCGCCCGCGACGTGGTGGACTGGTTTCAGTTCCGCAAGGACATGCACCGGGTGGACGTTGAGGTTCTGGCCGTCATGGACAAGATAGGCGACCTGGACAATCCCTCCGACTTTCTTACGGAGCTGCTGACCGTGGGCATTGGTCAGCACCACGTCTTGACCTCGCGCCTAAAGAGTATGGAAAAAATTGACTTCCTTGCGCAGCAGGGGTTATTCTGTGGCGGGTATGCGCCTTTCGGATACAACATCGAAAAGCAAAAGTACATCATCAACCAGGCCGAGGCCGAAGTGGTGCGCATGATTTTCACCATGTACGCGGCCGGTGCCGGCTATGGCGAGATAATGGAGCAGCTGCCGCCCGGTCTGCTCGGCCGACGCGGGCGGCCCATGGGCAAAAACTCCCTGCATGAAATGCTTAAGAATGAGCGGTATGTTGGCCGCTACACCTGGAATAAACGAAAGCAGAAGTATTTCGGGGAGTGGGCCGGGGGCGGTACCAACGACCGGGCCGTGATGCTTGAGGGTATTATACCGGCCATTGTCGACATTGAAACATGGGAAAAGGTGAGGGTGCGTATGGATAACAACAAGCGAAACTATGTAAGGAAGCGGCGCAACGACCGTGTATATCTGCTTTCGGGCCTGATACGCTGCGGGCACTGTAATGCCGCCATGATCGGCATCACCACCACCAATAAAAAGGGGCACGAGTATAAATTTTATAAGTGCGGCGACAAGCACCGCCTAAAAACATGCAAGGGCAAGAACATAGCCGCTGCGGAGATTGAGACGCTAATTGTGGCTTTGCTGCGGGACAGTGTGCTGGATGGCACCATGATAGAAAAAACCGCCGACGCCATCTTGGATGCTGGCGGCCGGCGGAACGATGGCTCGGACGAGTCCTTTGTGAAGCATGAACTGGCCGAAGTGGGGCGCAAGACCAAAAACCTCACCGACGCCATTATGAACGGCGGCCAAGATATTGACGCTTTGCACGACGCCCTTCGAGAGCTCGCCACAAAAAAGAGGCTCTTGGAGGAGAAGCTGCGCCTGATGAAGCCAAAGGCGGCCGTCACCCGGGAATACCTTATCAGGGAACTGGCCAAGGACATTGCCGCGCTGCGTGATAACCCGGCATACATTCAGGACCTGATACAAAAATACATCGTGGAGATTGTGATAACTGACGATACAATAGAAATTTACAGCACGGCCGACCTCACCATGCGCATGGTGATACCGGAGGACTGGGTTGTGATAAATGGAAAAGCCGCCGGCGACGAGGCCAGCGGCTTGGGTCCGGACGTAAGTCCAGATGGTTGCGGGGGCAGGATTTGAACCTACGACCTTCGGGTTATGAGCCCGACGAGCTACCGGACTGCTCCACCCCGCGCTATGTTTGCTAACTCTCTTTAATTGATAGCTTAACTAGTATAGCATGCAGCAACATAAAAGTCAATTTTTATTTCGCTTTTAGAACAGGTTTTTGCCCAAAAGTTTGGCAATAGATAAGCTTCCCCAAAAAAGTGTAAAACTGCCTTCTAGTGAAATGGCGGATATAGGTATGTAAATAGCCAAAGAACCATAGGATGTGACAGCGGCACTCACCTTACCCGGTGCGTTCCGTTAAGGTAAGCGCTGTACACCTACCTGCCACATTCCCCGTTTGTACCATAAAGGTTTAACCATCGCTAAAATAATAGAGGATCAAAATGCCCACTCGCTACAGCCGGCCAAGAAGTTGCTTTTATTGTGAGATTTTCATGGTTATTTGCTAGGTTTTTGTTGAAATTGCGCAAAGTGGATGTGTTGTGCTTGCCACAGTAGTGCAAAAGGTAAGCATTTCCCACAAAAAGGCTTTGAAATTTTAAAGATATGCCAAAATTATGCAAAAATAGCAAAATAATGTAGAAATTATGAATTAAGAGTGTTTGATATGGCATAAATTCGATTGTATTTCATAAAATATTCAAAATTTCCTTAAAATATTCTTTTTGCAAACACTTTTCTTTTTTATCTGTACTGTGTATACTATTACATGTTCTAGGCAATAAATCTGTCTATGCAGTAAGATTCATTTTTTCTGGTTTCAGGCAAGCAAGCAGCTAGTATATTATGCTTTCGAGGTGAAAGAGTGTGAAACGTAGAATCATTATGGCACTAAGTGTGGTTTGCATCATTACACTGGTACAGGGTGTGGCAGCTTTGGCGTTGCTTTCGGTTGTGCGCAACCGTTCAGCGCAATTGGATGATGCCAATACCCTGACCACTGTAATTAAAGACATCGAAGTGAAGCACTATACCTGGCTGCACAACCTTTCGGAAACGCTGTTTAACAACGGTGAGTTCACGGGCTCACTTGACCCGACCAGCTGCTCTTTGGGCAAGTGGCTAACCAGTGAAGAGATTGCCGGAAACAAGGATGAAGAGTTCCAAAAATTGTTAAAAGCTATTGAGACTCCCCACACAGACTTGCATAAAATGGCAAGCGAACTGCTGGCAAAGTATGAAGCCGGCGACAAAGAGGGTGCGGTGGCTATGTATAATGATACAATAGTGCCGGACATTGAGCATACGGTTGCAGGCCTGGATGCCATTTATGATTATGCCGCGGCAGTGATGGTGGAGAGGGAGGCGCAAAGCACCGGGGCCTATATTACCGCCATAGTGGTGGTGGCGGTTTTCATTGTGGCAAGCGTGGTGATGACCCTTGTTATGACCGTAGTGCTGGTTAGGCAAATTGTGCCGCCGCTGAAACAGCTTACCGGGGCTGCAGAAGCTATTGCCACCGGGGATGTGGGCGTTGAAGTGGACTACAGTTCCAAAGATGAACTTGGGGTTTTGGCCGATGCTTTCCGCAAGATGGAGAGGACCTTCCAAAATCAGGCGGAAGTTTTGGAAGCCATGGCGCGCGGCGATTACTCGGTAAGTATGGAAATCCAATCGGAAAAAGATATTGTTGGCAGGGCTATCTCCAAGATGCTGGATAACAACAACACGATGATGGGCGAAATTCGCCAAGCGGCGGAACAGGTGGCCGATGGCTCAGCCCAAATTGCGGGCGGTTCACAGGCTTTGGCCACGGGCGCCACCCAGCAGGCGGCCACCTTACAGCAGCTTTCCGCTTCCATTCAGCAGATACAAAGCCAGGCGGAGGATAACAACACCTTGGCCTCGGAAACCGTGCAAGAGGTGGAAGAAGTGGGCCGCCTGATGGGCGAGAGCATTGAGTACATGCAGCAGATGACCGGCGCCATGGAGACCATTAAGGACAGTAGCCAGAACATTGCAAAGGTGATCAAGGTAATTGACGATATAGCTTTCCAAACGAATATCTTGGCTTTGAATGCCGCAGTGGAAGCAGCGCGTGCCGGCCAGCATGGTAAAGGTTTTGCCGTTGTGGCCGATGAGGTGCGCAACCTGGCCAGTAAAAGTGCTGCTGCCGCCAAGGAAACCGCCTCCCTTATTGAAAGCAGCGTGGAAAATGTGGCGCGTGGCAACGATATTGCCGAGCGTACCGGTGAGAGCATGACCAAGGTGGGTGAGATTGCCGCCGCGAATGCTGAGGCGATGGGGCGGATGAAGACAGCTTCGGAGCATCAGCTCTCGTCCATCAATGAAATTACGATGGGTATTACCCAGGTTTCACAAGTGGTGCAGGCCAACAGCGCCACTGCCGAGGAGAGCGCGGCTTCCTCAGAGGAGCTGAGCGCCCAAAGCGCCATGCTGGATAAGATTGTGGCCCGCTTTAAACTGCGGGGGGCTACCGGCAGGGCCTTGCCCCAACACACCCAGCCCGAGGAATACCCCGCCATTACAGAAAGCAGTTCATCCGGGCCAATTTTTTAGTGTGGTCGGCGCAAAGCTAGGGAAGCGGCAACTCTTTCCATGTTTGTTGGCTGCAACAAAAAACTTGTGCACGTAACACGTAAAATGGTTACAAACAAAACCGGCACTGGGGTGTGAAATACCCAGTGCCGGTTTTGTAGTAAACCCTTAAATTACTTTTTGGCTTATTTGGCTATAAATTGCTTGGCTGGAACAAGGCGCTATTCTGTTTTTACACGGGCGGCTTCTCCGCCACTGCGGGCAGAGTTGCTTTGCAGAAGCGGCAGCAAGGCCTCGGGGGAAAAATGGCTGTCCTGGTTCATCTCCCGCGTTACACCCGTGCGGTAGGGGCGGGGCTTCCATACCTCGCTCCACTTTTCCTCAAAGTGCTTTTTATCCGCCAATAGCAAGGCTTCCTCTTCGGGGCTTAATTCGCTGCTAAAGGGCGGCGGCGTCATGCAGTGCACAAAGGCGTCTTCGGCCACGGCCAGGGTTTTGCCCAGCTTCTGCAGTTCCTGCGCAAGGTCTTGGCCCCGGCAAAATTCACCGGTGTAGTTTTCGTCCAAGGGCCCAAGTTCGGTAAGCGCGCTGCGGCGCAGCATGGCGCAGAACAGCGAGAGGCTCCTATCTTTGCATCGGCTCTCGCCCAGGTGCTGCCAGGTATACAGATAGGCAAACTGAGCCATCTCATCGGCGCTGCGGTAAAAGACGGGAACCTTGGCCTCACCGTCACCCAGGTTTGTAACGGGGCCACACAGGCATAACTCGTCATCGCGCTCCATATGGGCAAGCAGTGCCGCCAGCCAGCCACGGGTCACCATCACGTTGTTTTGCAGCAACACAACATAATCTCCGGTTGCCTCGCGGATGCCCGCATTTTGGGCGGCAGCATTGCTTTTATCCCCCTCCAGCAGCACCGCCCGTAGCCCCGCAAGTTCTGCGGTTTCCAGTTCCTGCAACATCTCACGGGTGCCATCGGTAGAGCCCCGGTCCACCACAATCACCTCGTAACGGGGCAGGGCGGTTTGGGTAAACAGTGAGGCAAGGCAGGCCTGTAATGGCTTTTGGCAGTTTTGGCCGGTGAGGATAACGCTGACCTTTGGCATGGCCCGGTTTGCCAGCGCGGCGAATGCCTGCCACCGGTTTTTCCAGTCGTTTACCTGGGCAAGGGCCGCCCCTTCTTCTGCGGGCGCCAGGCCATCCTCGCCCTTAAGTACCTGGCAAATCAGGGCTTCATACTCACCCGGCGTCTCTGCCAGCAAGGCCTGCTTGCCAGCGTAAGGGCGCAGGGCTGGCAGGTTGGCGGCCACCACCTTTTTGCCCGCAGCCAAGGCCTCATAAAAAAAGCTGGGGCTAAGGCCTGCGCAGATGTCTGCGGCTGGGTCAAATGGAAGAATGGCTAAGTCAAAACTTTGTACAAGCGCGGGGATTTCAGCGTGGTTTTTTTCGCCTAGTAGGCGGATGTTGGGCAGGGCCCCAAGTTCTGTTTTCCACTCCAGCACCGGCCCGGCCAGCACAAAATCTGCCCAGGGCAGGGCACTGGCGGCAGCGCACAAAGCCTCGGCGTCAAACCAGTGGGAGATAAGCCCGCAAAAACCGATTACTGGCCGTGTTTCTGTGGCGGCAGGGTTTCCTTCGGCGGGTGTACTGGGCGGCGGGCAGGGCTTGGAGGGGGCAAAGCAGGCGTTAAACAGGGAAAAATCGCAGCCGTTGGGCAGAGTTTCGGGGGCTTCCCCCCCTCGTATCTGACGCGCAATAGAGGCAAGTTCGCCTGTGGTGGGAATGACGACGTCCGCTTCACGCAATAGGCGGATACCGTCCTCTTCCCCCTCGCTGCTGCCGGGCACCAAAAAGCCCGTAAAGTCTCCGTGGCAGTCTACCACCATTTTAATGCCAAACCGCCCGCGTAGGTAAAAGGCGGCCTCGGCCCAGCGCGGGTGGGCCACTACGGCCAGGGCGTCACGAATGCCGAGGTGCCAAAGCAGGGCGTCCAGTGTTTCCCGCCAGGGCTCGCCGCCCTCGGGCAGGCCATCTGCAAAGATGTTACAGCCGGGCTGCCCAGGCAGTTCTACTAGGTATAGGTTCTCCCTCTGTTTGCTAACGGCCGCCAGGCCCGAAAAACGCGGGGATATATAGAAAACCCGGTGGCCATTTTCGGCGTATAGCCGGGCCAATTGTACTCCACGGTTTTGGTTTTGCGTAAGCTCGCAGCAGGCAAAAAACAAAAGGTCGTGCCGTGTATAAGGGGTGGCCAGCACGGGCAAAGAGCCCCCGGGAGCGGCGGAAAATGCCGTGTACAGGCGCTCGCCGTCCAGGCGCAGGCTGTCCTCCAGTTGTTTTTGGGCAAGGGCCGCCGGGCTGGGGGGCTGGTTTTTTGCAAGGCCCAAGCTTTTTAACACACCGCTTGCCAGCGGAGCCTCGGTTTTGCTTTTTAGCAGGTTGAGCGCTTCCTGAATGGCCGCGTCTTTTTTGGCCAGGGCATCCTCCATCTCCCGCAGGGTGGCCATGGCGGCCGCAAGCTGCATTTTGGGGATATCATCGCCTTTTTTCTTTTTCTCAGCCGGGGGCAGCGCCAGCATGGGCGTCTCGGGGGCCATGCGCTGGTAAAAAGCGGCCTGTTCGGCCCAAATATCCCCGCGGATAGCCCGGCCACGGGCAATTTCCAGTTTGTCGTAAATCTTGGTAAAATCGTCTGCCCTGCTTTGCCAGTCGTTCTGCCGGGCAAACTGTACTCGCTCTTCGGTGTTTGCCAGCAGGGATATACCGTCCAGGCACTCCCGCACGCGGCGCACAAACCAGCCGGGGTCCCCCTCCAAACAGGCGTAGCGGCCGCGAAAGACCATGAGTTCAGGGATGGAAGTGCCCACGATGGCCTTCCCTGCCGCAAGGTACTCATAAAATTTTGCAGGGCTTGCAATTTCAATGCTTTTGCTTTTTGGGTTATAGGGCAACAGTGCAAGGTCAAATTCGGCTATGGCCTTGGGCAGTCGCTCGTAGGGCAGTTCGTCTAGCAGCCGTACTTTATGAAGGGGTTGCAGCCGTTTGCGCGCCTCATCATCCGCCCTGCCAATCAGGCGTATCTCCACCTCCATGCCGCTGTCGTTCAGCGCGCGGATGGCCTCGAAGCTGAAGGTGGGGCCAATGGCCCCATAAAAGCCCAAAACGGGAATTTTGGCGGGTGGGGCGTTTTTTATTCCGGCTTCAAAATGGGCGGCGTGGCAGCCGTTGCGCACCGTTGCAAAATGCCCCCGGCGCTGCCCCGCGCGCTTGGCCAGCGCCGAAGAGGCCGCCGTGACAAAATCTGCCCCGGCCAGCAGGCTCTTTTCGGCCCGGTGCAGCTCTGCCCCTGCGGCACCCTGCCGCAGGGAAAAATCATCGTGCAGATCAAACAAAATGGGCAGTTTCAGGCTGCGGCGCAGGCTAAAGGCGGCCTCGGCCCAGAAGGGGTGTTCCACCTGTAAAATGGCGCGCTGCAGGTGCAGGGCGGCCAATAGGGCACTTAGCCCGGCGGCCAGCACACGCTGGCGGTCCGGCGTGGAAGCGGCCAGCACCCCGTCAGGGGGCAGCCGTCCCTCCCCGCTGCCGGCGGCCAGTTCAAATACCCATAGGTTACCACTGCGGTGCAAAAGCTTGGTTTTTTCCGCCGTGGTTCCGGCGCTGATATACAAAACCCTGCGGCCCGTTTGGGCGGCCAGATGGGCCAGGTGCCAGGGGCGGCTGGGCGGGTCGCCATAATTGGCAGAGGAGAGCAGCACAAGGCAGGCCCCGGCATTTTTGCGTAGGGCATAAAGCGCGGCCAGTTCTTTGGCCTGTTTTTGTATCTCATCTTCTGTGGCGCCGGGGCTGGCTTCCGCGTCGGCCGTGGCGCTGGCGCGCAGGTATAAAATGTCATAACTTTCGCCCGAAAGGGGGCCGGGGTCCTCGGGCGGGGCAAGCCACAAAAGCTTATGGGGAAAGGCGTCGGCATAGGGCAGACAACTGAGGGCGGTGCACAGGAAGATAAGGGTTTCGTTTTGGTAGAGGTGCAGGGCCTTTTCAGCCGAGAGGCAGGTTTCCGAAAAGCCCTCTTTTGCGCCAAAGGGCAATACCTCTATCACCCGGATGCCGGCCTTTTCGGCGGCGGCGCGCAGCAGGGGATCTTCCCGTGTTTTGGGCCACAGCATCAGGGGCTCGGTTTGCACCCGCGGGGCTTCTTCCTCCGAGGTTTCAGGGGGGGCGCTGGCCGCCAAAAGGGGGTTCCAAGCGTCCAGCGCTTTACACCATTCGGGCTCTTCCGCCATGCGGCGGCTACCGCTGTAAAGGTTCAGGCCTTCTACGGGTTCCTCCTGCATGTTCCAAAAGCCGCAAAGCCCAAGGCGCAGTTTTTTTAGCCCGCTATATAGCGTGGCGCCGGGGTGGTTTGTTGGCATTGCCCCTGCGGCAGAGAGTAAGCCCCCTTTAGCTTTGCCGCCCTCTTTTTCCCATTCTTCCGCCTGGCGGCACAAATTTTCCGCTTGGCGGCATAAATCTTCTACCCGGCCGGGCAAAACTCCGCCTGGGCAAAAATCCTCATTCCTGGCCACAATTTGCTCCCTTCCCCCTGGGTATTCACAGCAGTTAATCTTATTAATTATAACATTGGGGCGGCAAGCTTGTAAACCGCTGTACATACTTCTGTCCAGCGCCATTCGTGTGACAGCGCAGGGCTTGGCGTGCGGGCCTACAGATGGGAGCCAAGAAGTTGCCTAAAGGGTGTCGACACAAGATGAAATGCATCAGATTTGCGAGGAAAATTTTCGCAGTCCAAGGCGGACGACCCCGCAACCCTTGGTGGGCCAGGATTGACTAGCTCAGGGTAAATATGTACATAAAGAGGCGGCCTGCCCCAGGGCAACAGAGCCGTGGGCACTGCGAAAAAAGGGGAAGCTAGACAGTTTGAACAGAACCAAAAGGCGGGTGGCAGGGAATTTGTGCAGGCGGCCCTTTTCAGGCTTTGGCGGGGGGCGCGTCTTGCGTGTGCGTGTTTTTTGGGCTATACTTAAATCTACGAAAACAACGCAAAAAGACTGGAAAGGATGTTGCGAAATGGGCCTTGGCAAAAAAACCGTGGATGACATCGATGTAAAGGGCAAACGCGTTTTGGTACGTGTGGATTTTAACGTGCCGCTGAAAGAGGGCAAGATAACGAACGATAACCGCATTGTGGCGGCGCTGCCCACCATTAAAAAACTGGTGGCCGAAGGCGCAAAGGTTATTTTGTGCAGCCATTTGGGCAAACCCAAAGGCCCCGATGCGGCGTTTTCTATGGAACCTTGCGCTGTGCGGCTGAGGGAACTTTTGGGAAAACCCGTGGTTTTTGCAAACGATGATACCGTGGTGGGCGATAATGCGAAAAAAGCTGTGCAGGCTATGCAAAATGGCGATGTAGTGGTACTGCAAAACACCCGCTTCCGCCCGGAGGAGACGAAGAACGAGCCCGCCTTTAGCAAAGAGCTTGCCAGCCTGTGCGATGTATATGTGGACGATGCGTTTGGTTCTTCCCACCGGGCGCACTGCAGCACCGTGGGCGTTACCGAATTTGTACCCCTGACGGCGGTGGGCTATTTGATGGGCAAGGAGATAGAATACCTGGGCAACGCGGTGAACAACCCCCAGCGGCCCTTCCTGGCCATATTGGGCGGCGCCAAAGTGGCCGATAAACTGAAGGTGATTGACAACCTGCTTGCTAAAGTGGACGCGCTGATTATTGGCGGCGGCATGGCCTATACCTTTTTAAAGGCCAAAGGCTATGAGGTTGGCAAAAGCCTTGTGGACGAAGAAAAGCTGGACTATTGCCGTGAGATGATGAAAAAGGCCGAGGAAAAAGGCGTAAAACTTCTGCTGCCGGTGGATTCTGTGAATGCGGAGAGTTTCCCAAACCCCATTGACGCCGAAATTGCGGTAAAAACCTACCCGGTTGAGGCCATGCCTGCGGGCACCCTGGGCCTGGATATTGGCGAAAAGAGCGAGAAACTGTTTGCCGCGGAGATTGCAACGGCAAAGACGGTTGTGTGGAATGGCCCCATGGGCGTGTTTGAAAACCCCGTTCTGAATAAGGGCACCCTGGCCGTGGCCAAGGCCATGGCCGATAGCGGCGCCACCACCGTGATTGGGGGAGGGGACTCGGCCGCGGCGGTGATGCAACTGGGCCTTGCGGACAAAATGACCCATATTTCCACGGGTGGCGGGGCCAGCTTGGAGTATTTAGAGGGGAAAGAACTGCCCGGTATAGCGGCCATTCAGGCCGAATAGGTGCAGCAAAGCGATGATGACGAGAGAGGGCGAAGGCACTGTGGAACATAAACCGGAAGACGGACGAGAAGAGGCGTTAACGACCGCTGCGCCAACAGAGGAGGCAGTGGCCTCAAAGGCCCCGCAGGCTGAGGGGGCTGCCAGCCCCAAAGGGACGCAAGTAAAACCCAAACGCCCGCCTGTGTTCACCTATATTTTTGTGGGCATCTCCCTTTTGGGGGCCTTCTTTCTGCCCTTCGCCACCTATCTGTGTTTTTTGGTGTTGCTGGCCATTTTTATCAGCACACGGATACAAAAACGCCCCTTCCCACGGCCAGCGCTTATTTTGGCCCTGGTGGCTTTGGCGGGGGCCATTGTCAATTCGGCGGTGGCCTACAGCCAGTACACCCAGGGGCTTTTGTAGGGTGGCGGTGGTGAGTGATTTGTAAAATTTTAACAAAGAGGTGCAAAAAATGGATAAAAGCAAACGCGCGGCAGTGATTGCCGGGAACTGGAAGATGAATAAAACCGATGCCGAGGCGAAAGAACTGCTGGCCGCCCTATTACCCGCCGTACAAGGGGCGAATTGCGGCGTTGTGGTGTGCGCGCCTTTTACCAGCCTGCCCGCCGCTTTAGAGGCCTGCAAAGGCAGCAAGGTTTGCGTGGGGGCGCAAAATGTACATTTTGAAAAAAATGGCGCTTACACAGGGGAAATTTCGGCCGATATGCTAACGGGCCTTGGGGTGCAGTATGCGGTTGTGGGCCACAGCGAGCGCAGGCAGTATTTTGGCGAGACAGACGAAACCGTGAATAAGCGTGCCAAAGCCGCCGTGGAGGCGGGCCTCACGGCCATCATCTGCGTGGGCGAGAGTTTGGCCCAGCGTGAGCAGGGCGTTACCGAAGAGCTGGTGAGGATGCAGACCAAGATTGCCCTGCTGGGTTTTTCGCCCGAGGAGATGAAAAAGGTGATACTGGCCTATGAGCCGGTATGGGCCATTGGCACCGGACGCACCGCCACAGCCGAGCAAGCCGAAGAGGTGTGCGCGGCCATACGCAAGGTGGTGGCCGAACTGTATGGCCAGGCCCTGGCCGACGGCGTGACCATTCAGTATGGCGGCAGCATGAATGCTGCAAACGCTGCCGAACTTTTGGCAAAGCCCAATGTGGATGGCGGCCTGATTGGCGGAGCCAGCCTAAAACCTGCCGATTTTGCCGAAATTGTAAAGGCGGCCTCGGTTTAAAGCGTGAAAACTGCTTGTTCTTTAAGGGTGGGTACGCAGGGCCCATGGCCCGCCTTGACGCGGGGGCGGGGCTGTGCTACACTGATGCAATACCGAGCCAACAACTACCGAAAGGAGCCGTGTGAAAGATGAAACAGTGCGTATTGTTCCGCTGCTGTTGTTTTGCGCCGCTCCGGCAGTTTCGGTCGGTGTAAATTTCGGTTTGCCGATTGAGCGTCCGGGGCGGTTTTGGCCGCACCGGGCGTTTTGTGTTATAGGGCCTGTTGGCGATACTGCGTATTGGGGGAGTGAGTGCGATGGGGCTATTGAGCGACGCAAAAAACATACGGGATACCGACCCCGCGGGCAACAGCCTGGCCCAGGTGATGCTGCTGTATCCGGGCTTTCACATTTTGATTTTTCACCGGCTGGCCCATTGGCTTTACCGGCATCGCCGCCTGTTTTTGGCGCGGATGGTAAGCCAGTGGGGCAGGGGCTTTACCGGCATTGAAATTCACCCCGGCGCCACCATAGGCAAACACCTGTTTATTGACCATGGCATGGGCATTGTGATTGGCGAAACCGCCGAGGTGGGGGACAATGTAACCATCTACCACGGAGTAACCCTGGGCGGTACGGGCAAGCAGAAGGGCAAACGCCACCCAACCGTACAAGATGGTGTGCTGCTGGGTGCGGGCACCAAGGTGCTGGGCCCTGTGGTAATTGGCGCGCGCAGCCGGGTGGGCGCCAACAGCACCGTGCTCACCGATCTCCCCTGTGATTCCACGGCGGTGGGCAGCCCCGCCGTGGTGGTGCGCAGCCACCCCACCGGCCAGCCCTGCACCCCCAGTGGAGATTTGGATCAGCGCAACTTCCCCAATGTTTTGGACCGCCGCATCACCGAATTGGAACGCAAATTGGCCAGGATGGAGAAACAGGCCAGCCGCAAAGCCAAATGGGAGGACGACGACCTGCCCGGTGGCTACAGGGAGGAATAGGATATGCCAAAGATAAAAAGCATCGATTTGGAAAACTACCCCCGCAGAGACCATTTTTTGTTTTTTAAAGAGATGGCCTACCCCTATGTAGGGCTTACGGCAGAGGTGGAATTGACCGCCTGGCTGGCAGGGGTAAAGGAGAGGGGCCAGCCCTTTTTTTTAAGCTTTTTGTATGAGGTGGCATCTGCCGCCAATGCCATACCTGAACTGCGGCTGCGCATAAAGGATGGGGAGATTGTGGAGTGTGAAAGCTGCGCTACCTCGCACACGGTGATGAAACCCGATGGAACCTGGTGTTTTTGCAGGCTTTGCTATGACAGGCCTTTTGCGGAGTTTTTGACCTATGCCCTGCAAACCCAGGCCGAGACGGAAAAGGCAGGTAATATTGAAGAGGATGCCGAGGAGGCGCTCTCGCTATTTTTTATCTCTTCGCTGCCCTGGCTCTCTTACACGGCGCTGGTGCAGGCGGTGCCCAGCCCGGCCGATTCCAACCCGCGCATTAGCTGGGGCAAGTATTTTACCCGGGAGGGGAAGCGGTATATCCCTGTGAGCTTGCTTTGCCACCATGCGCTAGTAGATGGGCTGCATATTGCCAAGTTTTATGAAAATCTGCAAAATAGGCTAAACGGATAATAAACGCCGATGGGAAGGAATCAAACTTCCCATCGGCGTTTTACGGGATAAGCCTACAAAAACCGAATATAGCCAATTCAGCCAAAAAGTGATTCAAGGATAGCGAGGATGGTTTTTCCAGTGCAAGGCGGAGGACCCCGCAACCCTTGATGGATTGCGATTGACGCCAACGCGGCAGTGGGGAAACCAGACCGCTGGCGGGGAGCACTTTTTGGCTTGCTTGGCTATAATTGCCCGGCTGCCGTGACGGGCAACAACAGGCTATAAGTTTACAATAGCTTGGCATCGCCAGCCCCGGCCGCCGGCAGCTTTGCACCGGCTGCCTTGGCAGCGCCTATCATCTGGCGCAACTGTTCGGGCAGGGCCTTTTGCTGCTCCTTTGTAAGCCCGTCTGTCTCCACCCGGGGCAGGATGATCAGGCGAATTTCGCCGCCCTGTACCCGGTAGCCATTGCCCTCTAAAATTTTATAGCTGCCGTCTATGGCCAAGGGGATGATGGGCACCCCGGCGCGGAAGGCGATGCGTACACTGCCGCCCTTAAATTCCCCCATCTCGTCACTTTTGCTGCGGGTTCCCTCGGGGCAGATAATCATGCTTTTGCCGGAGGATAAAACGGCCTCGCTCTGTTTGATGGCCGCCGCAGCCGCCCGGATATCCTCCCGTTCCACCAGCACACTGCCAAGGGCCCGTATCCAACCGCCCAAAAAGGGGATTTTCCCCAGCTCACTTTTGGCCATCAGGGCGTGGGGGCCGCCCAGGTCGTACAAAAAAACAGGGATGTCTACATAGCTTTGGTGGTTTGAGACAAAGAGAACGGTTTCCCCATTTTGCGGCAGGTTTTCTTCTCCCTCTATTTTAACGGTCACACCAATATGTTTAAACAGCCGCCTTGTCCAAAGAGGCACCTGGATATTCAGCATACGCTGGGCCTCTTCGGTTCGGCCAATTTTTTGCAGATGCCGAATGCGCCAAAGCAGTGGGGCGCGCAGCCCCATATAACAAAATTGCCATGCCGCCCAAAACAAGCTTTTTAACACCTTGCCACCTCTTTCCCTGGCCTGCCCCACTGGGCGGCCAGTGCGCTTTACACAAAGCTTTCAGCCTTCTCATCCAAGTTGCGGGTAACATTTTTAAGCCACTTTTTGGTACGGTAACGCCATATACAGGGTATAACCTTCAAAAATTCGTCTGAATAGAGAATGACAAACACCACTTCAACCGGCCAGTGGAACACAAAAGCCGCCAACGCACCCAGCAAAATGCTGCCGCACCACATCGAAAGTACATCGCAGTACAGGCCAAAGCGCGTGTCACCCCCGGCTCTGCATATCCCCACAATAATCATAACGTTAAAGGTTTGGGCCAAAACAAACAAACAGAGGAAAACCAGCAAAAACGAGAGATAACCGTGCGCCGTCTCCGAGAGGTTCATCACACGCAAAATAAGCGGGCGTATGGCAAGGATGAGGCCTGCCCCCCCAATGCCGGCCACCATGGTGGCCCGTACAAATTTTGTGGCGTATACCTCGGCCTTTTCGGGCTCGCCCCCGCCAATGGTTTTGCCCACAAGTATGGCCGCGGCCGAGGCCAGGCCAAAGCAAATGACGGTGGCCAGCTGCCGGGTGACGCCCGTAACAGAGTTTGCCGCCACCGCAGCCGAGCCCATGTGCCCAATAATAACCGCATTGGCGCTAACGGCCAGCCCCCAAAGCAACTCGTTAATGGTGGTGGGCAGGGAGTATTTGGCAAAATCGGCAAAGAGCGCCTTGGGCCAGGTGAGATAATCCTTCAGCCTTAGGCGGATATCTTTGTTGCGCGCCACATAGATGGTAACAATGATGAGTTCCAGCGCGCGGGCCAAGGTACTGCCCAGCGCAGCGCCTGCAATGCCCATTTTGGGGGCGCCCAAAAGGCCAAAGATGAAGATGGCGTTTAACACCACGTTTGTGCAGAAAGAGATAAAGTAGACGACGGTGGCCACCACCACCCGTTCCACACTGCGCATGATGTTGAGATAGACATTGGTAAAGCCCATAAACAGGTAACTAAACGATACGATGCGCAGATAAGCCACCCCGGCCTCAATGACCGCCTGCTCGGGGGTGAAAATGCGCATCAGGGTGCCCGGCATAAAAAAGGCCGCCAAAAAGAAGAGCAGCGAGGCCCCCATGGATAATTTTAAAGTGATAGCCAGCACTTTTTCTATGGTGCGCTTATCCCCTTTGCCCCAGTACTGCGCCGTTAAAACCGAGGCCCCCGAGGTAAGGCCAAAAAACAACAGGGTTAAAACAAATTGTACCTGCCCGGCCAGCGAGGCCCCCGAGAGTACAATTTCGCCCACCCAGCCCAGCATAATCACGTCGGAACTTTGTACCCCAACGTTGATGAGGTTTTGCAGGGCAATGGGAACCACAAGAGACGCCACATGGCGAAAAAATTGTTTGTTGCTGATCTGTACCGAAACTGGCATTCCGAACTCCTCTTCCCCAAAAAAATAAGTCGTTTGCTCGGCTGCAACCGGCAAACATCCAAATTACGTCAAAAACGCGGCTAGGCCGGCAAAACGCAATGTATCTATCATATCATACCTATGGTGGTGGATGTAACCCCATTTTTTGCAAATAATATACTATGATACTGCAAAGTTACTGTTATTTATGCTTTATGCGATTTCTTTTGGATAAAACAAAGGGGGTGGGGCAAGTTTTTTGTTCTTCAATGGGTTTGTGTGCTATACTGGTAACAGAAGAGTTCTGCGGAAAGGGGCAAACCATTTGGAACTTAAGGCCAGCATCGTCTTGCCAAACCTCAATGGCGCTGGGTGGCTGGAGGGCAGCATTGAAAGCCTGTATGCCCAAACCGAACAGGCCTTTGAACTGATTCTCATCGATAATGGTTCAAGCGATGAAAGCCTGGAAACGGCCCGCCACTATGCAAGGGAAAAAGCCAACTGTACCTTGGTGGAAAATGGGGAAAACACGGGGTTTTCAAAAGCCGTCAACGCCGGCATCCGGATGGCAAAAGCTCCCTACATCCTACTTTTTAACAACGACGCTTTTGCGCGGCCGGATATGTTGCAAAAGTTGCTGGAGGGAATGCAGGCTTCCCCGCGCGTATTTGCCGTGCAAAGCCTGATGCTGCGCCATTTGGAACCCGAAAAAGCGGATGACTGCGGCGATTTTGTAAGCTTGTTTGGTTGGGCTTACAAGCGGGGGGACGGCCTTTTGGCCCAGCGCTACACAAAAGCGGGGCGGGTATTTTCGGCCTGTGGTGGCGCCAGCTTGTATAAAAAAGACGTCCTGGAAGAGATTGGCCTGTTTGAAGAACATTTTTTTGCCTATCTCGAGGACGTCGATATCAGTTGGCGGGCCAACAATTTGGGGTATCGCTGCCTCTATCAGCCGGCGGCCGTTTGCACCCACATCTGCGGGGCCACCACACGCGGTAGCGGCGGGGGCAGCCAGTACAATGCGTTTAAATCCATACAAAGCGGGCGCAACAGCCTTTTGCTGCCGTATAAAAATATGCCCTTGCTCATGCTTTTGCTAAATCTGCCGTTTTTGGCGGTGGGCTACCTGGTAAAAACCGTGGTATTTCACCTGCGGGGCTATGGCAAGGCGTGGCAGCAGGGCTTTGCCGAAGGGCTGGGCCTTTTGGGCAAACTGCAAAAACCGCCCTTTCGTTTCAAAAATCTCCCCTGTTATTTTTGGGTACAGGGCAGTCTCATCCTGGGCTGCTTTGGCTACCTGCACTACCGCTGGCTGCGCCTGCTGGGGCGCTAGCCGGCGTAGCTTCAACACGCGAAGAGGATACGGGGTCGGCGGCTGTTTTCACATTCGAGTGGAAGCCCTCTGAGGTGGTTTTTGCAGTCATATCGGTGGTCATGCTTGGGTATTTTTTGGCCATTACAGTGTTTGGGTAGCTTTCGTCCAGCCAAACCTCTACAAAGTTGGTGGCCGGTACCCCTTGTGTGCGCTCACTCATCCGCCATACGGCCAAACCAGAAAGCGCCATGTCAAACACCAAAAATGCCACAAAGAGGATGGTGAGGGGCTTGCCAATTCTGTTGGGGATGCGCTCTATCATCTCGCTTAAAAAGGGCCAGATATGGTTTAAAAATATCAGGCCCATCAGCCCCCAGCCCACGCCGTACAACAGGTTTACCCGCCCGCCGATATTCAGCGGCATATTAGAATAATCCCAGCTACGGGTGTGAAATACCACCTCCTGTATCCAGCTACAGGCATACTCAAAGGCCATGCCCAGCACCATGGAGGCCAGAAATATGATGATGGCATTGTATTTCCGAAAGCGGTAGAGAAAAATGGTGAATAACAGCGCGCCAAAGCCATAGATTTGGTTAAACGGGCCGTACAACATGCCAGAGCGACGCATATATACGCCGGTGGTGGCCCAGACAAAAATGGTTTCAAACACCACCCCAATCACGCAGCCAATGATAAAAATCCACGCCAATTTGTAAAAGTTTATCCCGTGCGCAAAGCTTTCCCGCCCTTGGTTCACGTCTTTATGTTTAAAACGGTGCCGCGGCTGCCGCTTTTTTTCAAAATTGCCGGGGTGTGCTGCGGGCTGCGGCGGGGTTCCCAGTGGTAGCAATATCTCTTTCATCTTGTCATCCTTTCCTCACCAAAGCTTCTTGTGTTCGTTTTACAGCAAATGAACAAACTGTAGTGCATAAATGCGGGAAAAAGCAGGCGCTGCATAACAGTTTCCACTATGTATAAGAGTTTCTTACAAAAACCTGCTGCACAGCTTTTTGAGAAACTGTAATAAAACCGCGTAACAAAGGGAGGAAAAGACAATGGACGAACACCGCCGCTTTATGGAAAAACAGCGCCTGGAGCGAACCGCCGCCGCGTTGCGGAAAAACCGAATGGAGACTTTTGTGTTAGAAAGCGCCGTAGAAGTGGTGCCTTTGCTGCAAAAGCTGCTGCCCAGTGGGGTCAGCGTCGCCTGTGGCGGCTCCATGACTTTGGCGGAGTGCCAGGTGCAGGAACTGCTGCGCAGCGGCAGCTACACCTACTTTGACCATTACGCCCCCGGCGTAGAGATAGAAGAGGTGATGCGACAGGCCTTTTCGGCCGATTGGTATCTGGCCTCGGCCAATGCCATTACTGAGCAGGGTGAAATTTACGAGATGGACGGGCGGGGCAACCGGGTGGCCGCCATTGCCTTTGGGCCTAAGCAGGTGGTGTTGGTGGCGGGCTTCAATAAAATTGTAGAGGATGTAGAAGAGGCGCGGATGCGAAACTTTACCGTGGCGGCACCCGCCAATGCACACCGCCTTTCCTACAAAACCCCCTGCGCCGTTACTGGCGAATGCCATGATTGCGACAGCCCCGACCGCATTTGCTGCGCCGAACTGGTGCTGGGCCCGCAGCGCAACCCCGGCCGCATTAAAATAATTTTGGTATGTGAAGATTTGGGCTACTAATATCTCTATAAAAATAGCCTTGGAAACCCAAAACCCACACCGCCATGTTTACAACAGGCTGGTGTGGGTTTTATCATGTTAGGTCTAGGCCATGCGCATAGGCGTCGCCCAAAGGGCTAGCCGCCATGCTCCATCTGCCCCAGCCCCAGCGCGCGGGTATGGGCAATCGGCTCCCACTTTTTTTGCCCTTTGAACAAACTAAAAATGGAAATAGGCATCCAGCTTAACACATACAGCGGGAAAAAGCAAATTCCCCAGAAGGTGCGGGGCAAAAGCCGCCCGCGGGCCAGTTTCATAATTACGGCCGCCAGCGCCGCCACCACAAGCCAGGCCATAAACACCATCAGCAGCACCAGTATGGCCGTCATCAAAATTTCGGCGGCGCCGGCGTTTGCAAGCTGGTAAAGCGTCCAGCATACCGTGGCCGCGCCACAAAGCAAGGCGGGCAGTTGCAGCCAGGGCATTAAAAAGGTAAGGGCCAAATCCAGGGCCACAGGGCTGCGTTTTTTAATGCCCTGAGCAGCCAGTTTGCCAAAATACAGTTTGGCCCCCTGGGCGCCGCCGGTGCACCAGCGGCGGCGTTGTTTTACCGTTTCCCAAAAGCGCAGGGGCTGCTCGTCGTAAATAATCGCCTGGGGTACATAGTGTACCCGCTGGCCCGCAAGCACGCTGTGCGCGGTAAATTCATAATCCTCGGTAAGGGTTTGGGTGCGCCAGCCGCCAATTTTGCGCAACAGGTTGCAGCCCACCATAAAACCACTGCCATTAATCAGCGCCGAAAGTTTCAGCGCCTCTCGGCCGCCGTTGTAAAACCGGCTCAGCATCCAGTACCAGGCGCTGCCCGCCGTGGAAACAGGGGTATCCGCGGGGTTTTTGCTGTCTCTAAAACCTTGCGCCACCTGGGCCCCTGCCTGTACGGCGTCGTTCATACGGGCCAAAAAGTCAGGGTGAACCAAATTATCGGCATCGAAAACACACACGGCATCGAACTGGTTTTCTGCCAAAATTTTATCCACCAGTTGGGCCAACACCTCACCTTTGGAGGAGACTTTCCCCTCGTGGTCAAATACATCGGCCCCGTGCTGCAGGGCCACCTCGCGGGTGGCATCGGTACAGTTGTTTGGGGCCACAATCACCTGGTAAAGGTCGCTCGGGTAGTCAAGGTTTGAAAGGCTGTCGCACAACTGGCCTATCACGGCCTCTTCGTTGCGTGCGGCCACAAGCAGCGCAAAGCGTGTTTTGGGGGCCGCGGCGGGCAAATCCTTATGTTTTTTAAAGCCAAACAATGCTATAAACAAGTAGTAGCAGTTATAAAGGGTGAAAAACACACCCAAAACCACCAGCAAGCTGGGTAATATTCGCAGTATCAAAGCCAGCATATCGGCTCCCTCCCGTTCTTCTTTGGTTTGCAAGAGCTCTCTGCCCAATAGAACGAGGCAAACGCCGCGGTGGATTCAAAAAGAAATGATTTCTCTTTCTCTGTACAAATCATTTTACCATATTATGGGCCATTATGTTGCGAATTTTTGCATAGGTTCCAGTGAAATTTTTGTAAAACCCCTCTTTTGGCACAGAATTTCGTTTTTTTCTATGTAAATTCAGCATCTTTCACAAATTTTTACCTGATATTTGTGCACGGAAAGCGACAGATTTTTGTGGGTTTTCTTGGACAATATCTCCAAAATGTGGTAGTATTTGGAATACAAGTTGCCGCCCATAAACAGTTTGCGGCTGGCGGGGTTATTCCCCGTCTTGCTGTATATACGGGCGAAGAAGGGAACGAAAGCATATGAGTGTTACACCAGACAAGATCCGCAACGTTATGATTGCCGGACACAGCGACTCCGGCAAAACCAGTTTGGCCGAAGCTTTGCTGTTTCATGCCAAAGCCACCGAGCGCCAGGGCAAGGTAGAAGAGGGAAACACCACCATGGACTTCGATTCCGAGGAGGCCAAGCGCCGGGTATCACTTTCGGCCGCTGTGGCGCCTTTTGAAGTAGAAGGCGTAAAAATTAACCTCATTGATGTGCCCGGCCTGTTTGACTTTGAACTGGGCCTGTACGAGGGCATTATGGCCGTGGAAAGTGTGTTGATTGCCGTTTCGGGGCGCTCTGGCCTTACAGTGGGGGCCCAAAAAGCTTACCGCCTGGCCGAAAAACAGGGCAAAAGCCGGATGTTTTTTATTGGCAAGCTGGACACCGAAAATGCCGATTATTATAAAGTATTTGACGAACTAAAAACAGAATTTGGCGCCAGCGTCTGCCCCATTGTCATCCCCTATAACCAAGGGGATAAGATTGCCTATATGAACCTGATTTCTGAAAAATGTTTTGTATACGAAAATGGCAAGGGCCAACAGGTGCCTCCCCCGGCCGACCTTGGCCCCCGTTACGAGGAAATGCGCAGCGCCATGTTTGAAGCCGTGGCCGAAACCGACGACGCTTTGATGGAGAAATTTTTTGACGGCACCCCCTTTACCATTGAGGAGTTGACAGAGGGTTTGCGCATGGGCGTAAAAACCGGCAGCATTGCGCCCATTCTTTGTGGGGTGCCCACCAAGATGGAAGCCATGGATATTTTGACCTTTAATATGCGGGAGCTTTTGCCCAGCGCCCAGCGCGGCGGCGCTATGACTGCCCAGGCGGACGGCGCTGCGGTAACGGTGGAGTGCGACCCCGGGGGCCCCTTGGCCGCCTATGTGTTTAAAACAGTGGCCGACCCCTTTGTGGGCAAACTTTCTTACGTTAAGGTGGTGCGCGGCGTTTTAAAGCCCGATACCGCCACGGTGAACAGCCGCACAGGGGAAAACGAAAAACTGGGCAAACTGCTTTTTATGAAGGGCAAAAAGCAAAACGATGCGGCTGAAATCAGCGCTGGGGATATCGGCGCCATCACAAAACTTTCTGGCACCAAAACCGGTGATACCCTGTGTGCGCCGGGCAGTGTAGTAGCCATTGAAAAGCCGGTTTTCCCAACCCCCACCTTCAGCATGGCGTTGCACACCACCCAAAAAGGCGATGAGAGTAAAATCTCCACCGCGATGCAGCGCCTGTTAGAGGAGGACGGCACCCTGAGTTACCGCATGGATAGCGAGACCATGCAGCAGGTGCTTTCGGGCCTGGGCGAGCAGCATTTAGACGTGGTGGTGGCCAAGCTGAAAAGCAAGTTTGGCATTGACGTCACCCTGAGCCAGCCGCGCGTTGGCTACCGCGAGACCCTGCGCAAAAAGGTGAAAAAGCAGGGCCGCCACAAAAAGCAGACCGGTGGCCACGGCCAATTTGGCGATGTGATTATTGAGTTTGAGCCGATTGAATCGGACGAACTTGTGTTTGAAGAGCAGGTTTTTGGCGGCAGTGTACCCAAAAACTTTTTCCCCGCCGTAGAAAAAGGCCTGCGTGAGGCCGTGCAGCGCGGCGTGGTGGCGGGCTACCCCGTGGTGGGGCTAAAAGCCATTTTGCTGGACGGCAGTTACCACCCGGTGGATTCTTCGGAGATGGCCTTCAAAATGGCCGCAAAGCTTGCCTACAAAGCCGCCCTGCCCGAGGCCTCGCCTGTATTGCTGGAGCCGATTGGCCTTTTAAAAGCTTACGTGCCCGATGCCAACACCGGTGATATTATGGGCGAAGTAAATAAGCGCCGTGGCCGCGTAATGGGTATGAACCCCGCCGACGGCGGCCTGCAATGCGTGGAAGCCGAAGTGCCCATGAGTGAAATGCATGATTTTACCACCTTTATGCGGCAGCTTACCCAGGGACGCGGCAAATATGAGTTTGGCTTTGTACGCTATGAGCCCCTGCCCCAGCAACTGGAGGCCAAGGTGGTGGAAGAGGCCAAGAAAATCTTCCTGGACGAGGGTGAGGAATAAAACTACCTTTCAGGATAGGCGCCCACACAAGCTGTCCCTCTTTTCACTTTTTGGGCAGGGCCGGGCAGGCGGTTTGCTTGGCGCAGCGGCGGGGCAAAGCTTGGCCGTACTCCGCAAAAACCAATTAAATGCCTATTATCGTGTGAATTAGCCGGTTGACAAGGCGGGCGGTTTATACTATAATAACAGATAATCTTTTACGCTGAAAAAGCGGCATAACGCCGCTTTTTCAGCGTATTTCTGGGGTTATAGCCCCACAGCAGAAGGAGCGCCAACATGCAACATAAGGAACATATGGTCACTTACGCCGGCCTGGAAAAACTGGAGCAGGAGCTGGACTACCTGAAAACCGTAAAGCGTAAAGAGGTGGCTGAGAAGATCAAGGTGGCCCGTGGCTATGGCGACCTCTCTGAAAACAGTGAGTATGATGAGGCCAAGAATGAGCAGGGCATCATTGAAAGCCGTATTGTGGAGTTGGAGGCAATGCTGAAAAACATCCACATCATTGACGAGGACGAGCTCTCCACCGAAAAGGTGATGGTGGGCTGCCATGTGAAGCTGCGCGATGAAGACGGCGAACAGGAAGAATATGATATTATTGGCAGCACCGAAGCCGACCCTGTAGGTGGAAAAATTAGCGATGAGAGCCCAGTGGGCGCGGCGCTGATGGGCCACAGCGCGGGCGATAAGGTAGAGGTTGCCCTGCCCTCGGGCGCCACCATCGTTTTTGAAATTTTGGAGATTAGCAAAAGCAAGATTTAGTTGTGTTCGTATCAAAAAGGTGAACCTGCAGGTTCACCTTTTTGTCATTTATGTAACAAGCCTGTTCTACCTGTACAAAGGGGGACGCCCATGCAAAGCACTTTTAAAATAGG
Source organism: uncultured Oscillospiraceae bacterium (assembly GCA_964550985.1). GTDB lineage: Bacteria > Bacillota > Clostridia > Oscillospirales > Ruminococcaceae > JAAYCI01. The sequence goes on along the minus strand of CAZKBM010000008.1, from coordinate 30,414 downwards.
GGAGCTTGCCGCGCTGTACGGCATAGGCCCAGACACCGTGCGCTACTACGAAGAGCAAGGCCTGATACAGCCAAGGCGTGGTGAGAATGGCTATCGGCTGTACAGCATTCAAGATATCTGGCGGATGAATGTGATACGTGACCTGCGGGCCCTGGGCTTCCCGGTGGAGCGGATACGTACCTACCTGGAGGAACACAGCGTGGAAAGTACCCTTGGGCTGCTGGCGGAAGAACTGGCGGCCATCGAAGAAAAACTGGAAGAATTGACTTTTTTGCGCCAAAATGTTTGCCAGCGTATCGAGACCATCCGCAGCGCCGAAACCAGGGCACTGGAAACCATAGAGCAGGCCAAACTGCCCGCTTACCGCTGCCAGGAAATTTGTGAGAGTTTTACCACGGATGAAGAGATGGACCTGCTGATAAAGCGGCTTTTAAACCGCAGCAGGCGGCGGCTGTATATCATAGGCAGCAGCGGTGTGGGGGCGCGTATTCAGCTTGCGCCGGGCACAGGCGGTAAATTTATCGCTTACCGCTCGGCCCTGATACTGGACGATTCGGGCGACACACAGCTGCCGGGCGGGCATTTTTTGCTGCTGCGCTACCGTGGCAGCAGCCGGCAAACACCCCGCTGGCTGCCTAAAATGGCCCGTTATGCCAAGGCGCAGGGCCTTAGCCCCACCGCCGACGCACGGGAGTTTATCCGCATCGATATCCATGAGGCCTCCGATATCCGCGAGCATATAACCGAACTGCAGTTACGGGTGGAGTAATATCGGTTCAAATGCTGTAGCCAGCTATAGCAAGACAAACCCCGCGCCATATGCTATACTGTAAGATAGCAAATTTTACATGAGGAGTGCGAGATGAGCGAGAACCAGGCCAAAAATGGTGGCGTGCCCGCCGAAGAGAAAGAGTATAACGAACTGGTGGCCATACGGCGCGAAAAGCTGCGCCTTTTGCAAGAGGAGGGCAAAGACCCTTTTTGGCATACCCATTACCCGCAAGATAGCTATGCCGCCACGGTGAAGGCCGCTTTTCAAGACCCGCCCGAGGGGGAACTTGGCCCGGCTGTATGTATGGCGGGGCGTATGATGAGCAAACGCGTGATGGGCAAGGCCAGCTTTGCCGACCTGCGCGACACCACCGGCCTGATACAGGTGTATATAAAGCGCGATGATGTGGGGGAGGATTCCTATAAAGATTTTAAAAAGTTTGATATTGGCGACATTATAGGGGTAAAGGGGCAACTCTTCCGCACAAGGATGGGGGAAATATCGGTGCACGCCAGTGAAGTTGTGCTGCTGGCCAAAGGCCTTTTGCCCCTGCCTGAAAAATTCCATGGCCTGAAAGACCAGGAGCTGCGCTACCGCCAGCGCTACCTGGATTTGATTGTGAACCCCGAGGTGAAGGATACCTTTGTGCTGCGCAGCCGAATCATCAGCGAAATTCGCCGCTACCTGGATGAGCGTGGCTTTATGGAGGTGGAGACCCCCATTTTGCAGGTGCAGGCGGGGGGGGCTTCGGCACGCCCCTTCATCACCCATCACAACACCCTGGATATACCCATGTACCTGCGCATCGCGCTGGAACTTTACCTGAAACGCCTGATTGTGGGCGGTATTGACCGTGTATATGAACTGGGGCGCAACTTCCGCAATGAGGGGATGGACCACAGCCATAACCCCGAGTTTACCATGATGGAAATTTACCAGGCCTATACCGATTACGAGGGCATGATGAACCTGTGCGAGGACCTGATGCGCAGTGTGGCGCGCAAGGTATTGGGCGGCAAGGCTGTGCTGCCGTTTGGCGAGTTGCAGGTGGATTTGGAGAGCCCCTTCCGCCGGGTGAGTATGCGGGGGGCTGTGGAGGAAAAAACCGGTTTGGCCTGGGACGCCCTGAGCCTAGAGGAAGCCAAAGCCGAGGCCAAAGCGCGGGGCATTGCTTTTGAGGAGTGGCATAGCAAAGGGGAGCTGCTCAACCTGTTTTTTGAGGAGTACTGCGAAGGGAACCTGCAGCAGCCCACCTTCATCACCGGCCACCCGGTGGAAATTTCTCCCCTTTCGAAAAAGGACCCCAAAAACCCCGGATATACCGAGCGTTTTGAATTGTTTATTGCGGGTCATGAATACGCGAATGCCTTTTCGGAACTGAACGACCCCATTGACCAGCGCCAGCGCTTTGAATACCAGGAGATGTTGCGCGCCAAAGGGGACGAAGAGGCCAGCGGCGTGGATGAGGACTTTTTGACGGCCTTGGAGTATGGGATGCCCCCCACAGGCGGCATTGGCATTGGCATTGACCGTTTTGTAATGCTGCTAACCGGGCGGCAGAGCATTCGCGATGTGCTGCTATTTCCCACCATGAAGCCCCAGGCGCCGCAGGATGACGGCGAATAAGCCCACAAGGAGCCGCACATGAAAATTATGGCAGTAGACTATGGCGACGCGCGTACCGGCCTTGCCGTATGTGACCGCACCGAAACCCTGGCAAGCCCCGTTGGGGTGATTGAAGAAAAAAGCATGGCCAAGGTGGCGGAAAAAATCATTCATGCTAGCCGAGAGTTTGAGGTACAGATGGTGGTGCTGGGCCTGCCCGTGAACATGGACGGCAGTGAGGGCAAGCGGGCCGAAAAAACCCGGAAATTGGGGGGGATTCTGGAAAAAATTTTGGAGATACCCCTGGAGTATTGGGATGAACGGAACACGACCAAAAGCGCCGAGGGGCTGTTGAGCGAGGCGGGCACCTATGGCAAAAAACGCAAGGCGCTGGTGGACGCCGTTGCCGCCACGGTGATTTTAGACAGCTATTTAAGTTTTCGCCGCCAGCCCCCCAGGGCATAGAAAAGAGGGAAACCCATGGAGATTAGCCGCAACACAAGGCTTTACTCCCTTGTCACCGTCGACCCAAGCAACCACTGTAACCACCGCTGCCGGTTTTGTTACAATGTTTTTGGGCCGCCGCACTGTATGGATATGGATACCTTCCACAAGGCCATTCAGATACTGCCCTACACCCAGGACGGGCATTTTTTGCTCTCCTGCTTATATGAGCCCACCCAAAACCCCCTATTTTTTGAGATGCTGGGCCAGATACCCCGCCAGTATAAAAACAAAGTTTTTTTTACCACAAACCTGGATGGCGACTACAGCGACGAGGATTTTGTGCGCCTAGCCCAAAGCCATGTGCACCATGTCAATGTATCGCTGCCCTCACTGCGCGAGGACAACTACAAGGCGATTACCGGCTGTGACGGTGGCCGTTTCTTTGAGAATTTGCGCCGATTGCGCGCTATATTTGACCAGCACGCGAACCGCCCCAGGTTGCAGCTAAATACCATGGTTATACAAACGAATGCAGATGAAGTGCTGCAGCTGGTAAAACAGGCGCACGAGGAGTTCCGTCCCTTTTCCCACGAGGTGCGCTCGCCCAATATCTTTGATGAGGGCGAAAATGTGCTGATACACGGGGAGAAGGACAATGGCACGCTGGAAACTGAACTGGTTGAGAAGGCGAGGCTGGATGCCCTGACAGACGAACTAAACGCCCTGGGCTACAAAAACTTGTATGTGGACACCAGCTTTAGCTCCGAGTATTACGCCCGGAATAAGGGTACCCCGCAGAACTACCAAAACCCGCACGACGCCTTCGCCATTCACATTGCCTCCAGCGGCAAGGGAATGTTTTTGATGGACGAAAACCCCTTTGATCTAGCGGATATTGACCATCCGTTTGTATTCTTTTCCAAAGCCCTGATGGCCCGCCAAACCCACCAGGCGGCCCTGTGCGAGGTACGCCCCACCCCGCCGATACAGGAGCGGGGCGACGACCCGGATTTTCACGGCTGTGCCGAGGCCATTACCATTTGGGATGAGCGCTTTGTAGAGGTGCACGGCTGGGCCATGCACCGGCAGCTTGCCAGCGGGGACTTGTTCGTGGTATTACAAACCGAGGGCAAGGCCATGGCTTACCGTGCTACCGTGCAACCTCGCCGGGACGTGGCCCAAACCTTTAACGACCCCCTGCGGGTGAATACCGGTTTTACCTGCCTGATTGACCCGCGCGCCCTGCCCTACAAACTGGGCCAGCGCTATGAACTTGCGGTGGGGGTGCTGCACCAGGGTACACTGTACACCAAACACCTGACGGATTTATCATTCTGATGCCGATAATTTTCTAGCAATTTTTTACCTATAAATGAAACTTATGCTGAGATTCGCGAAAACGCCCCCCTTAAAGGGGGCGTTTTTTGCGCGGGGCTTTCTATAACACCATACGGAACATAATAACATTTTATCATTATACCGCAATAACAGATTTGCCGCTTTGTAAGCTTGCCCAAAACATTGGTGTAGGCCTTGTTTAAGATGTAGAAATTGTATAAATTTGTTATTTTTTTTCTACAATCTTATTGATTTTTGTATTTTTATGTGATATTGTGAGCCTGTAAAGCGTCGACCGTCGACGGAATTATATCTTGATTGTCTGTCGTACGCTTCGTGCCGTCTCTTTTGATTTCGTTATCCGCTACGCCACCTGGCTTACTGGTAAATGGCGCCGAAGCCGTCGGCTCCATGCTGTTAGGAGAGGAGAAAACAGGATGAAAAAAAGAGTATTACAGTTTCTCGCTTTCGTAGTTGCCTTGGGTCTTACCGCCTGTTCTGGGGCAGGCGGTGGAAGTACTTCCGCTACAGGTGCCGCACCGGCGGCCAGCACACAAAGTGCCGCCTCCGCAAGTAGCACTGCCGCCACCGGCCAAAAGTTAAAAGTGGCCCTGCTGTTGCCGGGCTCACTAAATGATGGCGGGTGGAACGCCGCGGCCTACAAAGGGCTGATGGATTTAAAAGACGAGGGCTACGAAGTGGCCTTCACAGAGAGCGTGGCCATCTCGGCCATTGAAGAGACAATGCACAACTACGCCGGAAATGATTTTGACCTGATTGTGGGCCATGGCTTTGAATTTGGCGAGCCTGCCATGCGGGTTTCCACCCAGTACCCGGACACAAACTTCTTCGTAAGCGGCAAGATGCCGGACGGTGTGGCTGCCGCGGATATACCGGCCAATGTGGGCTTTATGGATATGCGCGAATATGAAGCCGCCTACCTTGCCGGAATTGTAGCCGGGGGAATGACGCAGTCGAACATCATAGGATATATAGCGGGCCTTGAAATACCCAGCCAACTTTCCAATATGGCAGGCTTTGTAATGGGGGTTGCGGAATCGAACCCGGAGGCCAAGGTGTACGGCGTAGTAACCGGCACCTTTGAAGACCCCGCTAAGGGGAAAGAGGCCGCTATTGCCCAAATGGACATGGGCGCGGATATTATAGCCCAAAGTGCAGATTCCACAGGTATGGGCGCTTTTGAAGCCGCGGGCGAGCGCGAAGGGGTTTTGCTGGTTGGCTACGGCGGCGACCAATTTGAAATTTCGCCCGATAGGGTGTTGACCTGCTTTGTTACAGATAACGCCGAAGTGATAAAATTGCAGGCAAAACGAATTGAGGAGGGCACATTTGGCGGGCTTTGGGAGCCGGGCGTGACGGACGGAACCTGCTTTATTACGCCATACCACAATTTTGATGGCAAAATTCCGCAGGATATTAAAGATATGGTGGATGAGGCCAAAGCACAAATTGCCTCGGGTGAAAAAGAAGTGCCCTATGTGCTGGAGCGCATTGACGAAAAGATGTAGACACGCCTTGAAATACTGCATTAGGGCGGGGGCCCTGCTAAAGGTGCCCCCGCCCTAGGTGAATACACGGCATACAGGAGGGATATCCCTTGCCGGACATTCTAAATATGGTGGATATTACAAAACGGTTTGGCCAGCTAGTGGCCAACGATCATATCAATATCCAGGTACAGTACGGCGAAATACTGGCGCTTCTTGGTGAAAATGGTGCAGGGAAAAGCACCTTGATGAATATTTTATACGGCCTTTACAAGCCCACCAGTGGTTCCATACGTTTTGATGGAAAACCTGTAAGCATTGAAAGTCCCCTGCAGGCCATTGAACTGGGCATAGGGATGGTGCACCAGCACTTCATGCTCATTCCGGCTTTTAAAACCTGGGAAAATATTGTTTTGGGGTTAAAAGATGAGCAAAAGAGTTTTTTAAAAGAAAACGAGGCCAAAGAAAAAATTGGGGCCATTGCCCAAAAGTATAACTTACAAATTGACTGTGATGCCAAAATTGACAGTCTTTCGGTGGGTTTACAGCAACAGGTTGAAATTGCAAAGGTGCTGTACAGGGGTTCCAGGCTACTTATTTTAGATGAGCCAACCGGGGTGCTTACCCCGCCTGAGAAAACAGAACTTTTTAAAACCCTGCGGGAACTTGCAAAACAGGGGATGTCGGTAATCTTTATCTCGCACAAGCTGGACGAAGTGAAGGAGATTAGTGACAGAGTAAGTGTGTTAAACCGTGGAAAAAATGTGGCAACGGTGAGCACATCTTCCGTGAACACGGCCGAACTGGCCCGGCTTATGGTGGGTAGGGACGTGGTGTTCAAGGCGATAAAAGAGGGGGAGTGCCCCCAGCGCGAACCGGCTTTAGAGGTAAGTGACTTATGTGTAAAAGGCAACCGTTTAAACTCCAGCCTCAAAAAATTAGGCCTGTGTATTCATAAAGGCGAGATTTTGGGTATTGCGGGCGTGGATGGAAATGGGCAGAGTGAACTGGTGGAGGCTTTGTGTGGGATGCGGCCCATTCAAAGCGGACAAATTTTGATTGAGGGGCGGAAGATTGGCAGCCCAAGCCCCCGCAAGATGATAGAAAACGGTGTTGCTTTGGTGCCCGAGGACCGAAAACAGGTGGGTTCGGTTTTGCCTTTTACCATTGATAAAAACCTGATTTTGCGACGCAGTGGTGATAAGGCTTATAGCCGTTTTGGCCTTTTGCAGTACAAAAAAATGAAAATAGAGGCCGACGAGGTCATTCGGGAGTACGATATCCGCCTCTCGCACCGCTATTCTCCGGTAGCCTTTCTTTCGGGTGGGAACTTACAGAAGCTGATACTGGCGCGGGAATTGCGTAGCCACCCCAAACTTCTTTTGGCCATGCACCCCACACGCGGGCTGGATGTGGGTGCGATTGAGTATATCCACGGCCGAATTTTGCAGGCACGTGCCGCGGGCTGCGCCGTACTTCTCATCTCCAGCGAGCTGGAGGAAATTTGTGCTTTGAGTGACACGGTTGTGGTGATGAGTGACGGCCAGCTTTCCAAAACGTTAGTGGGAGAAGAGCGCAGTATGGAGAGAATTGGCCTGCTGCTTGGGGGCGCCATACACAAAGAACAACCCGAAAGGGGGGCAAAAAATGCCTAGCTGGCAAGGGCTTTTTCGGCACAAAGTAATGCAAAACCTGGCGGTGATTCTACTTTCCATTTTGGCGGCTTTTTTGGTTAGTGTGGTGTTTATTGCAGCGCTGGGGGTGAACCCCTTGGCCACCTACTGGGCCATGCTAAAAGGCGCTTTTGGCAGGCCTGCCGGGATATTGGAAATTTTAGCCAAAGCCACCCCCTTACTCATTATCGGCCTAGGCATCTCGCTGGCCCAAAAGGGCGGGCTTGCAAACCTTGGGGGCGACGGCCAGTTCTATATCGGGGCTATTTGTTCCATATGTGTGGGTTTGTTTTTACCTGCGGGTACCCCCACCTTGCTTGTGTGGGTTTTGGCCTTTTTACTGGGTGTTTTAGGGGGTGGGGCCTGGGGGGCCCTGGCTGGGTTCCTAAAAGCATTTTTTGGCACAAGCGAGGTTATTATTACCATTATGCTAAACTATGTGGCCTTGTATTTGGTGGCGTGGCTGGTGGCTGGCCCCTTGCAGGCTCCGGGTGGTATTCCCCAAACCAGGGCCCTGCCAGACGTATATCATTTCCCAAAACTCTTGCAGGGGTCACGCGCGCACTGGGGCATTTTACTGGGGCTGGCCGCAGCGGTGCTCGTCTGGTTTATCATGCGTAAAACCGTACTGGGATACCGTATTGAAGCGGTGGGCGCCGCCCCCAAAGCGGCCGTTTATGGGGGCATCCACACAAAGGGCTACACCGTGTTTATTTTGTTTTTAGCCGGTGCCTTTGCCGGTGTGGCGGGCATGGTAGAGGTGTATGGCTCGGTGTACCGGGTGCTGGAAGGTATTACCACCAATTTTGGCTTCACAGCTATGCTGATAGCCCTGCTTGCCCAGCTTAACCCATTTGCCGTGATACTTGGTAGCCTTTTTATCAGTTCGCTTACGGTGGGGGCCAATGCCATGCAAATTCAAATGAATGTACCCACTTCCATCGTCTATGTGGTGCAAAGCCTCATCATTTTCTTTATTCTGGTTTTCCCGGGTATACGGGAAAGTGTAAAAAAACAAAGTGGCCGGGCCAAAGGGGAGGGGTAAGATGCAAATCGTTCTCACGTCTGCCTTTCTCATTCCGCTGCTGGCTGCCGGCGTGCGTATGGCAATGCCCATACTGCTGGCCAGCACCGGGGAAGTATTTGCCGAACGCGCCGGGGTTTTGAACATCAACCTGGAAGGGCAGATGCTGATGGGTGCCTTTGCCTCGTTTATTGTGGGCTATTTTACTAAAAATTTGTTTTTGGCGTTGGCAGCGGGTGCCTTATGTGGTATGCTGCAGGCCCTGCTTATGGCGCTGGCCTGTGTTAGCTGGCACTGCCAGCAGGTGGTAATGGGCATTACCTTAAACATGTTCGCACTGGGTTTTACCAGCTTTTGGTACCGGGTGATTTTTGGCGTAACCACCGCGCCCCCCCGTGCAGACGTTGCCTCGGGGCTTAGCCCCATACCCCTGCTTAGCAAAATACCCTGGCTTGGGGATATTTTCTTTAACCAAAACTTTCTTTTCTATTTTGCCGTTCTGCTGGTGGCGCTCTCCTACATTTTTCTGTTTAAAACCCAGCCGGGCCTAAAGATACGCGCGGCGGGAGAGTACCCAAGGGCCGCCGAAACAATGGGGGTAAACGTCACCCGTATGCGGTATTTTTCCATGGCAGTCTGTGGGCTGTTTGCGGGCCTTGGGGGCAGTTTTCTCTCTTTGGTTTCACTGAATTATTTTATGGATAACATTACGGCCAGCCGCGGGTTTATAGCACTTGCCATTGTGATATTTGGCAAATGGAACCCCTATTTGGTGCTGGGGGCCAGCTTACTGTTTGGCGCCACCGACGCTTTGCAACTGCGGCTACAAGCTGCGGGGGTAGACGCCCCCTACCAGCTTATGCTGATGTTACCCTACCTATTAACCATTTTGGTCATGGTGGCCACATCCAAACGTTCCCACGCGCCCGCGGCGCTAGGGCAGGACTATGAGCGCGAAAAACTGTGAGCAGTTTTTCCGCCCAAATAGCCGCCGCGCCACAACCTGTAAAGATATGGAGGTGACATAGCCTGCCCAAAGTAGCCGGCTGGGCAAACGAAAAGTGAGACCCTGCGATAAGCCGCGTTACCAGGGCAGTGTGAAAGCGCCCGCTGAAAATACCCGTTACTAAAAAAACGCAAGGATTAGGGAGGTAAAAAAATGAATGACCTGATTTTAAAAAACATTGACAAAATCATCAGCGGTGATATAAAGAAAGGGGTTGTACCAGGAGACTGCATCGTGGTGCGCCAGGGGAAAATAGCCGGCGTGGGCTTTGAAAAAGACCTGGACTTAAGCGGTATTGAACTTAGTGTAGATGTGGATGGCCAGATGGTTTGCCCCGGCCTGATTGACTGCCACGTGCACAACACCCTAGACGACTACGCCCCGCAGCGTGGGGCAGTTGGCTGCTATGCCGATGCGCTTTATGCAGGCACCACCAGTATTTTGTCTGAGGGGGAACAAGGCCCTGGTTGGCCCCGGTTTTACGATGACCCCATAGGCTGTAAAGCGGCGGCCATAATGTCTCACCGGGTGTTCCGCCGCTTCCGCCCGGGTGGGGCGCAAAAGGTGCATGGCGGGGCGCTGGTGCTGGTGCATGGCCTTACCGAACAGGATTTTAAAGAGATGAGTGAGGCCGGCGTGTGGCTCATTGCCGAAATTGGCGGGGGCGGCCTTTCCGACCCAGCCGAGGTAGCCCCCATGCTGGAATGGGCCAAAAAGTATAACTTCTTCTACTCGGTCCATCTGGCCCCACCCTCGATCCCCGGTTCTTCCTGGGTTACCTCCAAAGAAATTTTAAAACTGAAACCCAACAAGGTGGCCCATACAAACGGCGGTTCCACCGGCGTATCTTTCGACCATATCCAGCGGCTGATGGACGAGAGCGACATACCGCTGGAACTGGTGGTGAACGGGAATTTTGTTAATTTTAACAAAATGATACAGCATATGGCCAAAAAGGGTGAATTACACCGCCTGATGTTTGGCAGTGACGCGCCCACCGGCCAGGCCTCCCTTTCAGGCGCCATCCACCGGGCAATCGTCAAAGCGGCCTCTTTAAACGGTATCCCGGCCGAAGCCGCTATTGCCATGGGCACCGGCATCTCAGCCGATTTGTACGGCCTGAACACCGGCAAAATTGAGGTGGGGCGCGAGGCGGATTTGCAGGTGATTGATAACCCCCCGGGTTCTGTGGGAAGCGATGCGCTGAAAGCCATTGAAAACGGCGACCCCTTCGGCAATTCTATGGTGATTGTGGATGGCCGGATTGTGGCGTATAGAGGAAAAGATAGCCGGCCCACAGCCCGGTATTGTAAAATAGAAGGGGAGCAGGCTTTTGTGACGGGCATTACCGAGCATCTCTTCTTCCCGCCGCAGGTTTGCCGCCATTATGAGGGGATGGAATAAGGCGGTTGCAGGCTAAGTGATAAAGGGTTTTGTAAAACTGTGGGCGGCAAGGTATTTTCGCCGCCCACAGTTTCCCCTTTTGAACAATACAACCAAGAATAAACCAGAATAAAGGAGGGCAAAGCCCATGGCAAGCACTTTGGTAAAAAACGCAAAAGCCATTGTAACGGTGGACGACCAGGATAGGGTGATTCAAAACGGCAATATCTTAATTGAGGATGGTGTCATCCGCTATGTGGGCACCGAAATAAAGGGGGCCGATATAGTGATTGATGCGACCGGCTGCTATGTCTACCCCGGTCTTATCAACACACACCACCACCTTTACCAAACTTTTACCCGCAACCTTCCCAAGGTGCAAAAGATGGAACTTTTTCCCTGGCTAGTTGCCCTGTACGAGATTTGGCGCTGGCTGGACGAGGACTGTATCTATCACTCCTCCCTTGTGGGCATGGGGGAACTGGTGAAGTATGGCTGTACCACCGTGATGGACCACCACTATGTTTTCCCCAAAAAAGGCTCGCAGAATTTTATCGACCGGCAGTTCCAAGCCGCTGAAGACCTTGGCGTGCGCTTTACCGCAACGCGCGGCAGTATGAGCCGGGGCAAAAGTGACGGGGGCCTGCCCCCGGACGACCTGGTGCAGGACGTGGACACCATTTTGGCAGACAGTGAGCGGCTGGTAAAAAAATTCCATAACCCAGCCCCCTATTCTATGCGGCAGGTTGCCCTGGCGCCCTGCTCGCCCTTTAGTGTAACCACCCAGCTTTTGAAAGAGAGCGCCGTGCTGGCCCGCAAACTGGGGGTGCGCTTACACACCCACCTGTGCGAGACAAAGGATGAGGAAAACTTTTGCCTGGAAAGGGTGGGCATGCGCCCTTTGGCCTATATGGAAAGCTGTGGCTGGCTGGGCGAGGATGTGTGGTTTGCACATGGTATTTGGTTTAACGATGAGGAATTGCGGCTTTTGGCCAGCACAAAAACCGGTGTGGCCCACTGCCCCGTAAGTAATATGAAGCTGGCCTCGGGCGTTTGCCGGGTGCCAGAGATGTTGGAACTGGGTGTGCCCTTGGGCCTTGCGGTAGATGGCAGTGCCAGCAATGACTGTTCAAACCTCTTGGCCGAACTGCGCGCTTCATACCTGGTAAACCGCCTTACTTACAGCAGGGGCGCCCCCGATGGTTATGATATTTTAAAAATGGCCACCCGTGGCAGTGCCGCAGTTTTGGGCCGCCGCGATATTGGGCAGCTTGCCGAGGGGATGGGGGCAGATTTATTCCTGTTGGATGCCGAACTTTTGGAGATGGTGGGCACGAATTACGACCCCAAATGCCTGCTTGGCACGGTGGGGTATGCCCGCCCGGCAAAACTGGTGATGGCAGCGGGCAAGGTGATATGTGAAAACGGCCATCTGCTTGCCGTTGACGAGGCCGCCACTGCCCAAAAGGCCAGTGCCTGTGTACAGCAGATGCTAGATAAGGCCGGGGAGGACACCCCGCCATGCTAAAGCCCCTGAACACTCAGTCTTGGCCTGAAGTGATGCAGCAAGACACCCAAAAGGTATTTTACCTTTTGCCCATTAGCGCTTTGGAGCAACACGGCCGCCATCTGCCACTGGGCACCGATGATTTTATTTTGGAAGCCGCCCTGCAAATGTTGCAAAAACAGCCGGATCTACCCGCAGAATTTTACTGTTTGCCTGCCCTGCACTACGGCAATAGCCACGAACATCTCAATTTCCCGGGGACGGTGTCACTGCGGTGCAGCACCCTTTGCGCCATTGTAGAGGACGTGATTACCAGTATGCAGCGCAGTGGGTTTAACCGCCTGATATTGCTGAATAGCCACGGGGGGAACAGCAGCCTACTGGACGCCTACGCGCAGGAGTGGGCCGACCGTTACGGGGCTGAAATCTATGCCATACATCTGTGGGCGTCGGGTTTTTTTGCAGATGCTGCCACACTGGTAGAGACCCCGCTTGCCAATGAGATTCACGCCGGGGAAATCGAGACCTCGATTTTGCAGTTTACAAAACCCAAGACGGTAAAGGAGGCGGAGCGCCTGCCCCAAAATGACTGTCTATGCAAGCTTTCTCCGTTTAAACCCGGCTGGCTAAGCAATCAGCTTAGCCCTGCCAATGGCGCATTGGGTGCAGCCAGTGTGGCAAACGCCGAAAAAGGGGAAAAACTCGTTCAGTACATCGCACAAAAAATCACGCAGGCGCTGTTTGAAATAAGCGGCGGCTAATGGTATAATGCAAGAAAGCCATTTTGCCATTTTTGCCAAATGGCGAGAAATTGGCAGCGCAGAATACGGGGGAAAAGAGTAAAGATTCTGCCTCAGGTGGGGAAAGAGGTGCTTGGCTTGCTGAAAAGACTGGAGCGCGGAAAGACTTTATCGGAAAAAACGCACGATATGCTGCTGGAAGAGATTCGTGGTATGACCACAGGGAACAACAAATTGCTCAGCGAAGAGGATATAGCCAGCAGCTTTGGTATCAGCCGGGCCACCGTGCGTGAAGCAATGAAGTTTTTAATGATTGAAGGGCTGATTACCAAGGTACAGGGCAAGGGAATTTATGCCCACCCCTCCATGCTGCAGGTGGAAAACCGTGTGGATTTGCGCAGTGATTTTTACAGTATGCTGCACAACAATTACGGCCAGGTATCCCTGGATATTCAGTACATGGGCTGCCGCGCCCCCTCGGCACTGTGCCTGCAGTACATGCCTGCTGTGCAAGGGGATGTTTTTGCCATGCGCTGGACCTACCGCGCCAACAACATAAACCGCATTTATGGCCAGTTTGAGTTTCCCGTAGAGCATTTGAGCCATATTCCCAAGGAAAATTTTTGGGTGAGCGGCCTGCCCGAATTTGGCAGAAAGTACCTTTACATGCCGGTGGCATACTGTGCCATGTACCTGAAATGCGGGTTCGATAAATCGGCTTCGCAGGTGTTCGGCGTAGCCGAGGACATTCCCATGCAGTGTTGGCAGGAGACCATTGTGGATACCGAGGACAGAAAGGTGGGCTTTTGCGAGTTTTACATGCACCCCACCGAGATGACCATGAGTGTGGTGACAAACTTTACCACAAACTGAGAAAACGAAAATCCCCTAAAGCGAACCCCCTGAAGCGGAAGAAAATCCGTTTCAGAGGGTTTTTCAATTGGGCTGGTATACGCTTTGGCTTAGCCGCGGGCGGCCGCTTTGCGCAAGCTTCCAGCGGGGCTTTTGGCCGTGCGCAAAAGAAGCGCCAAAAGCGCAGCCAAAACCAGCAGAGCTGCCAGGGTGCCAAGGGTAAAGCCGCCCCCTGTAAAAAAGCTGCCCAGCTGGTATATCAGCAGCGATATGCAGTAGGCAAACACACACTGGTAGCCCACGGCAAACAGCGTCCAGGTAGTGCTTTGCATCTGGCGGCGTATGGCGCCAATGGCTGCAAAGCAAGGCGCACATAGCATGTTGAATAGCAAAAAGGACATACCCGCTAAGGCGCTTGGCAAAATAACCCCCATGTACCCCCAAAGCGGTGCGGTGTCATCCACAATGCCCTCGGCGGCCGCGCCCGAAAGCCCTTGGATGATAGCGAGGGTGGAGACGAGATTTTCCTTTGCCACAAGGCCTGAGATGACCCCGACCGAGGCCTGCCAGTTGCCAAAACCCAGCGGTGCGAAAATGGGGGCCAACACGCCGCCCAGCATGGCCATAAAACTGTTTTGCACATCGCCCACCATGGCAAAGCCGCCCTCAATGCCGAAACTGAGCAAAAACCAAATGACAACGCTGGAGAGGAAGATGACTGTACCGGCTTTGGCAGCAAAACTGCGAACACGCTCCCATACATGCAGGGCGATGTTTCGGGCGCTGGGCAGATGATACTGGGGAAGTTCCATGATAAAGGGGGTGGCTTCACCCGCAAACAACCGGGTCTTTTTTAGCATAATACCCGTTATAATTACTGCTGCAACGCCCGTAAGGTAGATGACCGGCGAAACCCACCAGCCGCCGCCAAGCAGGGCCCCGCCTATCAGGGCAATGATGGGCAGCTTGGCCCCACAGGGGATAAAGGTGGTGGTCATAACGGTCATTCGCCGGTCTTTTTCATTTTCAATGGTTTTGGTGGCCATGATGCCCGGCACGCCGCAGCCCGAAGAGATGAGCATGGGGATGAAACTTTTACCCGAGAGGCCAAAGCGGCGGAAGATGCGGTCCATCATAAAGGCCACCCTTGCCATATAGCCGCAATCCTCTAAAAAGGTGAGAAAGAGAAAGAGAATGGCCATCTGTGGTAAAAAGCCCAGCACGGCGCCCACCCCGCCAATAATGCCATCCACCAACAGGCTGATAAGCCAGGCCGAGGCCCCGGCGCCTTCCAAAAGCACCTGTACGCCGCCGCCAATCCACTGGCCAAATAGCACGTCGTTCGTCCAGCCGGTAACCACGTCGCCCAGGCTGCTTACCGAAACATAGTACACAAGCGTCATAACCGCCGCAAAAATGGGCAGGGCCAAAAACCGGTTTGTCACCACCCGGTCTATTTTATCAGATGCATTGCCTTTCCCATCCGTCTGTTGTACACAGGCCGCCACAATTTCCCCTATGGCGGTGTAACGCCCTGCCGTAATCAGGCTTTCACTGTCGTCATCGCAGCTATCCTCGGGCCCTTTGATGATGCCCTCCAGCGCCGCTCTTTCCTTTTCTGAAAAGGCCAGTTCCGCCAGTACCGCCTCATCGCGCTCGAACAGTTTTATGGAATACCAGCGCAGGGTATCGGGTTTTACCCGGCCTGTAAGCATCGTCGCAATTTCGCTAAGCGCGGTTTCTATTGTGTTATCAAAACGCAGTTTGCTTTGGGGGGCAGGGCCTTTTCCGGCCAGGTTACCCGCCAGCTTGGCAACTTCGTCTACCCCAGTGCCCTTAAGCGCACTGGTTTCTGCCACCGGGCAGGCCAGGCTGGCTGCAAGGCGGGAGGTATCAATCCGTCGGCCTGTTTTGTGTAGTACATCGGCCATGTTTAGGGCCACCACCACAGGCAGACCCAGCTCCAATAGCTGGGTGGTTAGGTAAAGGTTGCGCTCAAGGTTGGTGCCGTCTACCACATTGATGATAGCCCCGCAGGCTCCGCTTAACAAATAATCTCGGCTTACCTTTTCTTCTGGGGAGTAGGGGGAAAGCGAATAGGTTCCAGGAAGGTCGGCTATCCAAAAGCTACTATCCGCTTTTAGCCTTCCCTCTTTTTTCTCCACCGTCACCCCTGGCCAGTTCCCCACCCGCTGGGCAGCCCCGGTAAGGCAGTTATACATTGTGGTTTTTCCACTGTTGGGGTTACCTGCCAGGGCCAAACAATACCTGCTCTCCTGTTTCACCTAGTTCCTCCTTATACGCTGTAGAGTGTCTGTTTTGTTATCGATAGTTAGCTATTGCTAACCAATGGGTGCTTTTTAAATTGCACATATCTGCACGCTTTCCGCCTCGCTTTTGCGCAGGCTCAAGGCATAGCCACGCAGGTGTATCTCCACGGGGTCTCCCAGTGGCGCCACCTTTTCCACATACAATTCGGCGCCTTTTGTAATGCCCATATCCATAATTCGGCGTTTCAGGGCTCCCTCTCCGCTTAACCTAGCAACTTTTACCCGCTCTCCAGGTTTTACTTCCCGCAGGGTTCTCATGTCAGTTCTCCTTCTTATGAATCCTCTATGTTTGTTTTTGTTATGAGATTTGTTTATCTAAAGAGTGCCGTCCCTCCTTACAACGGTTTGACATAAATTTTTTGGGTGAGGCGGCCATCCAGGGCGATGCGGCTGCCTTTTACCTCCACAATCAGGTTTTGCCCCAGCGCCGTAACCACCCGTACCGGGGCGCCCGGTACAAAGCCCAGGCTTTCCAATTGTTTTTTGCGTTCTTCATCCGCACATAGCTTTTCTACCTGCAAAGGGCCGCCACACGCCAGTGGCAGGGGGGAAAAACCTACCACTGAAAGTTCAGGCTCACACTTTTTTGTTTTGGCCACGTGATGTCCTCCCCGGCATTAACGTTGAGTTAGCAAGTGCTACTATTAGCAATGGCTAACCAATTACAAGCAAACTATACACGAAAGACAAAAGCTTGTCAAGGATGTAGGAGCCGGGGAGAATGACATATGCCACAATGGCGCCAGCGCAATTTGGCCGCCCGGTTTGCCTATTTGCATACAAACTGGGCCCATTTGGCGCTTTGCCGGTAAACAGGCACTTTTACCCCAAAAGAAGGGGTGAGCAAATAATGCGTAAAATAGTATTTTATATCTTGAAAAAATAACTCAAAGCGTATATAATGGCACAGGAGTGGTTTTTGTGTAGGCGCTTTTTTGGAAAAAAATATGCAAATACCCTCAATACGCACAGTAAAGGATGACGGGAACTTATGCTGAAGAATTTGAAAATTGGCAAAAGATTGGCAATTAGCTACGCGTGTATTGTGGTTTTTTCAGCCCTTATTGCATTGATTGCGCTTTCGGGCTTAAAGGCCGCCAACGCCGACCTAAAACAGTTTATTGAGTATCCACAGGCTGCCGATAGTGCCATTAAGCAATGCCGAATCGATGTCAATATCACGGCGCGCACCATCCGTGAGATGCTGATAAATCCTGATACCTCTACTTACCCCACTTATAAACAAAGCGTACAAGAGGGCATTGACAATATTTATGCAGATTATGACGCCTTTGCCAAAAGTTACACCGCAAAAGATGGTTTGGCCGAAAAATTCAAAACCGCGCTGGATGGCTGGATTGCCATAGGCAATGAAATAGTGGGCGAAATTGAAAGTGGAAATACCGAAAAGGCCACCGATATGCTGTTAAACCAGTGTACCCCAGCCCTGAATGAACTGGTGGGTATTGCGGGCCAAATTAGCGAAACCACCTCTCAAATGCAAACGGATGCATTGAGCACCAGCCAGCGCAGCACCTCAATGAACAGTTTGCTTGTGCTTGGCCTACTGGCGGCGGCCATTGTCTTTAGTGTTTTGGTGGCTATCTTCACCACAAAAGGTATTGTGCGCCCGGTAAAAGAGGTTGAGGCGGCGGCGCAAAACCTTTCAAAAGGCGTGCTGAACACCGAGATCAACTATGTTGCCAAGGACGAACTGGGCTCCATGGCTGAGAGTATGCGCAGCAGCCTTGAAACGCTGTCTATCTATATTAGGGATATTGACCAGGCCATGGTAATGATGGCCAATGGAGATTTTAATATTGCGCCCTCCCAGCCTTTTGTGGGCGACTTTGTAAATATTGAGCGTTCATTTGACGAGTTTAGCGTTGTAATGTCGCGCGTGCTGCAAAATATCAACGCCACTTCCGACCAAGTTACCCTGGATTCTTCCCATGTGGCGGCCAGTTCCCAAACCCTGAGCCAGGGCGCCACCGAACAGGCCAGCGCCGTGCAGGAACTCTCGGCCACCATCAACGAAATTTCCTCCTATGTGCAGGATAACGCAAGCAATGCCCGCCGCGTTAGCGACAATGCCCAAAAAACGGGCGAGCAGGTGGTACAGAGCAACCGCCTGATGCAGGATATGAAGCATGCCATGAATGATATCAGCGAAAAATCTGCTAAAATCAGCAAGATTATCAAAGATATTGAGGATATTGCCTTCCAAACCAACATTTTGGCGCTAAACGCCGCTGTAGAGGCCGCCCGTGCGGGCGCCGCGGGCAAGGGCTTTGCCGTTGTGGCCGACGAGGTGCGCTCGCTGGCCAGTAAATCGGCCGAGGCGGCCAAAAACACCACCGCCCTGGTGGAGGGCACCGTAGAAGCGGTGGAAAACGGTAAGGATATAGCCGATAACACCGCTACGGCCATGCAGGATGTGGTACAGGGCACCGGCGAAATTGCAAAACTGATTGAGGAAATTGCAAGCGCCTCGAACGAGCAAGCCACCTCTATTGCACAGGTTACACAGGGGGTGGATCAAATCTCCACGGTGGTACAGATGAACAGCGCCACCGCCGAGGAGACCGCCGCCGCCAGCCAGCAACTCTCTGGCCAGGCGCAGATGATGAAAACGCTTGTTAGCAAGTTTAAACTGCGCGGAAACATCCCCGCCCTGCCCCAGAATACCCAGCCGGAGGAATACCCGGCCATACAAGAGCAAAACACGATGGGGCCCATTTTTTAGCTGTTGGCCTCCCTTTGTCATAGCAAGTTTTATGCCCGCCCTTCCCGTACAATGTGGGGGGGTGGGTTTTGCTATCCGATGGAAGAGGTAGCGAAGCAGACATAAAAAGCGGCTGCATGTGTAAAACATGCAGCCGCTGGCACATTGTAAAAAGGTAGCGCTTGCTACCCCATAGAAGTGGCCGAAAGTTCAATTACATCGCCATCACGTTTGAATTTCACGCCCGTCATCGTTTTGTCCACCTCGTAGCTGCGGGTGTCTATATTCACCACCACGCCCTGGAACACCCGGCCCTTGGCCAAAACGGTAACGGCGCTAAAACCGTCTATGGTGCGTTTGGTACGTATACGTTCGGCCTCTAAAATATTCAGTACACTCATGGCCTGCTCTTTTTTGGCAACCATCTGCCGGTATTCGGGGGTGTTCTTGCCCTTGTCCGGTTTTTGGCGGTTGATTTTTTCGTATGCGGCAATGCTTTGCAGCAAATTTTGAATATCTTGGGTCAATTTCACCATCCGCTTTTGTACGCCCTCAAACCGCTCAATTAAATCGGAGCCCATGCCCACCGAAATCTCGGTGCGGCTTCGGCTCTCGTCGCCCAGTTGCTGGCAAACCACCCCGGCTTTTGCGTACAGTGCCGTATTTGCTATTGTTCCGCGCCCGCCCAAAATACGGGCACGGCCCTCCACCCTTGCCTCACAGCCCAAAATTTGGTTGGCGCATAAGTCGCCACCGGCGCGGATGTTGGTGGATTCAAACACCTTGCCCCAAACGTTGTCTTTTGCCTCTACCAGCCCAATTTCCCCGGTGCTGCGCATACCTTCCCCCAGCAGAATATTTCGCCCGGCTTTGATGGTGGCCCATTCGGCCCGGCCGCCCACAAACACACTGCCGTCGGCTTCAATGTGGGCGCCTGCGTGCACGTCTCCCTCCACCACCACATTTCCCTCAAAATGCAGGGGGCCATCCTCGGCGGTAACGCTCTCCACCCGCAGGCAGGGTGTAGCCACCAGCTCGTTGCTCACCATGTTCAGGTGGCTGCGTACCGGGGCAATATACCGGCTACCATCTTCGCTTAAAACAAAACCACTGCCCTGCAGCGTCATTCCGTCCACGGGTTCCTTGGCGGGTACGGGCTCCCCTTTTACCGAAGTGCCCGGCGCACCGGGTTTGGCCGGTATCACTTCGGCCAATACCTCCCCCTCGGCTACCTCTTGCAAAAACGATAAATCGTCATAAATTAGACTTCCATCGGCGTTTGCCCGCAGCCCGGTAAAAGGCTTTATATCCACCTTCATGGTGTAGCTGCCACTCTCGGGGTCTTGCGGTTCGGCGCCACGCGCCACTTCCAGCATTTCAAAAGTTTTACCGCCGTTTATGGCAGCGGCTATCATATCGTCGCTTACGCCGTACACCACACCGTGCTGCGGCAGCCACTCCTTTACGGCTGCAACCGTGTAGCTCACACCTTTTGGGGGCGGCGCCAAAATAATCCAGGCGCGCATCTCGTCTGGGCTGATAACTACCTTTGAGCCCTCGGTAAAAATTTGAGTCAAATCGCCCATTTGTTTTTCCGTCTCCCGTTCGCGGGGTGCCTGGTTTGGCTGCCCCTGTATTCAGCATAAAATATGCCGCCCTTTTTTGGGGGTGGCGTTGTGCCACAATTTTACCGGCCCCCAGCTTGTCTAAGATTATAAAGGAAAGCCGCCGGTAGCGCAATCCTTTTTTGCCTGTATCGCGCGGTTTGTTCTTCACTGACTAATATTTGACTTTGCGTCAGTCGTGTGCTACACTTCTGCCATTAGCTTTGAAAGGGAGGTGCATGGTATCCGCATTTCCAAACCCCCAGAGGAACGCCGAGCCGAACTGATTTCGGCCGCACGGCGCCTGTTTGACGAGCGGGGCATTCAAAAAACCCGCATAAGCGATATTGTGGGCCGAGTTGGGGTGGCCCAAGGGGTATTCTACTACTACTTCCCCTCAAAAGATGCCATTATTGCCGAGGTGATTGCCCAGGTAGACGGTGAGATGGAGGCACGGGCCAACGCTTTATTGTGTGATGGTGAGGCCTCTTTTTGCCAGAAGCTGGCGCGGTTTATTGACCTATATCTGGAACTGATAGACCAGTTTTTGGCCGATGGCGAGACGAGCCTGGCCCCGTTGGAACCCGATGGCCTTGGCAGGGGCGGGCCCACGGCGCGTGGAAGCGCCATTATCACCGTAAAGCTGCTAAAACTCATCCACCAAGGGGCCGCCGCCGGGCAGATACCCGCACAATACCCCGAGGAGAGCGCCCTTGTGTTGCTGCGCGGGCTTGAGGCGCTGGCCAGCTACCATTTGCCCGGTCGCCAGATGATTTATACCCTGGCGGAACAAAACCTTTGCCTGCCCAAAGGCAGCCTTTTGCGCTATTGTGACACGCCTGTAAAACCCGGATATGCTACGCTATCTTAAAAAGAAAAATAAATAGAGCGGCCCCTTTGCCTATGGCTTAGCGGCCACCGGTTTTTGAGAGGATGAACCAGAATGAACCCCTATAGTGAACCTTCCGAGGACCTGATTCAAGAACTGGGAACCGACACAGAAAAAGGACTTTCGGCAGCCGAAGCCGAAAAGCGCCTTTTGGAATACGGCCCCAACCAATTGGCTGCAGCTAAGAAAAAATCCATGCTGTCCCGCTTTATCGATCAGTTTAAAGACCCCATGATCCTCATCCTTTTGGGGGCGGCGGTTGTAAGCTTTGTGGTGGCTTTAAATGGGCACGATGCAAAGGAATTTTTTGAACCGTTGCTCATTCTTTTAATTGTGGTGGCCAATGCCGTGATGGGCGTTAGCCAGGAAAGCCGCGCCGAAAAGGCGCTGGACGCGCTAAAAGAGATGAGCGCCCCCCACGCCCGGGTGCTGCGCGGCGGAGCTGAGCAGGTTGTGGATTCTGCCGCTGTAGTGCCCGGCGATATTGTGCTGATAGAAGCGGGAGATTTTATTCCCGCCGACGGGCGGCTTTTGGAGAGCGCCAGCTTAAAATGTGAGGAGAGTGCCCTGACCGGGGAAAGCGTACCCAGTGAAAAGGATGCGGCGGCCAAGGTGGCCGAGGATGCCCCATTGGGCGACCGGTTAAACATGGTATACTCCGGCTGTTCGGTGGCCTATGGGCGGGGGCGCTATCTGGTTTCGGCCACCGGTATGAAAACCGAGATGGGCCGCATTGCCAAAATGCTGAACGCCGAAACGGCCGATACCACGCCCTTGCAGCAAAAGCTGGCCAAACTTTCTAAAATGCTGGGGATTATGGCCATTGCCATCTGCCTCGTTATCTTTCTGCTGGGGCTTTTATTCGGCATGCCCATCATGGAAATTTTTATGACGGCCGTCTCGCTGGCCGTCTCTGCCATTCCCGAGGGGCTACCCGCCATTGTAACCATTGTACTGGCCATTGGGGTGCAGCGCATGGTGAAGAAAAACGCCATCATCCGCCGCCTGCCCGCTGTAGAGACCCTGGGCTCGGCCTCGGTGATTTGCAGCGATAAAACCGGCACCCTTACCCAAAACCGCATGACCCTGGTAAAGGCCTGGCTGGCCGAAGGGGACAAAAGTGAGGAGATTGGCAGGGAAAACGGTGAAGAGGTGCGCAAGCTGCTGGAATACGCCGCGCTTTGCACCGATGGCTCGGTGAGTTTTGCCGAGGACGGAACCGCCACCCACTTGGGCGACCCAACCGAGACCTCCCTGATTGTGGCGGCCCACCAAAACGGCCTGCCCAAGGAAAAGCTAATGGCGGAACACCCCCGTCTGGGCGAGGTTCCCTTTGATTCCGAGCGCAAACTCATGAGTGTTATCTGCCAATATGGAGACAAAAAAATCGTCATCACCAAGGGCGCGTTTGACTCTTTGGCCCCCCGCTGTGTGGGCGGCGACACCGAAAAAGGACGCAGGGTAAACGACGAAATGAGCGAAAATGCCCTGCGCGTGTTGGGCCTTGGTTATAAAGAAATAGAGGAACTGCCCCAAACCCTAAGCAGCGAGAATGTGGAAAACGGGCTGCACTTTTTGGGCCTTGTGAGCATGATAGACCCCCCGCGGCCCGAGGTACGCGAGGCTGTGAAGGTATGCCGCAGCGCGGGTATCCGCCCGGTGATGATTACCGGCGACCATGTGGTTACGGCCGCAGCCATAGCAAAAGACCTTGGCATCTTGCGCGAGGGAGACCGCAGCATGACGGGCGCCGAGCTTGCCAAACTGAGCGAACGGGAGCTGGATGAGCAGGTGGGGGAGATTTCGGTATACGCCCGTGTTTCGCCCGAGGATAAAATACGTATAGTGAAAGCTTGGCAGAGCAAAAACGATGTGGTTGCCATGACGGGTGACGGGGTGAACGACGCGCCCGCCCTAAAAGCCGCCGATATTGGCTGTGCCATGGGTATTACGGGCACCGATGTTGCCAAGGGTGCGGCCGATATGACCCTGACGGACGACAACTTTACCACCATTGTAGACGCCGTAAAAGAGGGGCGCGGCATCTATGATAACATCCGTAAGACGGTGGCCTTTTTGCTGGGTACCAACATTGGCGAGGTGCTTTGTGTGCTGGTGGCCCTGCTGGTTTGGCGGCAAAGCCCCCTGCTTAGTATGCAGCTATTGTGGATTAACCTGGTAACCGACGGCCTGCCCGCCATTGCCCTGGGGCGCGAGCCGGTGGAAAAAGACGTGATGGAAATGCCCCCCCGCCCGCGCAATGAAAGCATTTTTGCCCACCACATGGGTGCGCAGGTGGCCTTGCAGGGTGTGATGTTTGCGCTGTTAACGCTGGCAGGTTTTGCCATTGGGTATTATTTTGGCGCTGTGCCAAACGATATTGGCGAGGCACGCACCATGGCGTTCATTGTGCTTGCGCTCTCGCAGGTTTTCCACTCGTTCAACATGCGCTCCCGCCACAGCCTGTTCAAAATTGGGTTTTTCACCAATAAATACCTGAACCAGGCCGTGCTCATCAGCTTGGCGCTTATGGCGCTGGTCATCTTCATTCCCCCGGTTGCGCTGGCCTTTGGCCTTGTGCAAATGCCCCCGGTGTTCTACCTTATAGCGCTGGGCCTTTCGCTGGTGCCCCTGCCTGTGCTGGAAATTTCCAAAGCCACCGGCTTTTTAAAGCATGAGCGGCACCTGCGCGGCAAATAATTGGTTTTACAGCAAATGAACCAACTGTAATAAAGCAATAGATATTTATTTAGAAACAAAACCCCGGCGAAACGGTATGCCGGGGTTTTGTTTTGCCCTGCCCGGTAAGAAGCCCAAGGGGAAGGGGGTTCAATTTTGACCATAGAAACGGGATAAAATGAACAATTTGAAAACAATTGTTAAGGAACCCCTTTTTCTGTTGACTTGCGCTAACCCAAATTCTATACTTGGGGTTAGAATTGCATTTTGTACAAAAACAGAAAGGAGTGCAAATTTTATGCCCAGTTTTGCAAGCCCATTTTCCGGCAATATTGACCGTAAAATTAGCAAAACCGAACTTGTGCAAGCCCTGCGTGTGGACATAGCGGGAGAACTGGAGGCCATATACCTCTATGATGCGCACGCCCACGCCACCGACGACCCCCTGGCAAAAAAAGTGCTTGCCGATATTCGGGATGAAGAGGTGGCCCATGTGGGGGAACTGTTTACCCTGTTGCGCTATTTGGATTCTTCTGTAGCGCAGCTTATGCTTTCGGGCGAGGATGAAGTAAAAGAGATGATGGCCGAACTTGGTATTTTGGAAGAGCCGCCCATGGCCGAGGCACCCTCGGTGGGCAGCCTGATTGAGGACTGAGAAAGGAGCTGTGGTGAAAGATGGATTATCTTGCGAGAGGCGAAGCCCCTTTTGAGCCGGAACTTTGGAACCAAATTGACGCCGCCGTAACCGGTGCTGTAAAAGAAACTTTGGTGGCAAGGCGCTTTTTGCCCCTGTTTGGCCCTTTGGGCGAGGGGGTATCGGCCGTGCGGATGGACCGCCCCGGCGCCGAAGAAGTGCATGAGGAGGGGTTTGCCAGCTTTACCGGCCGCAGCGCAAAGCAGTTGCCCCTGATGTATGAAGATTTTTGGCTGTACTGGCGCGACCTTGCCAGCCAGGAGCGCGGCGGCGCCCCGGTGGATTTGGCCCCGGCGCTGCAGGCGGCCCAGGCCCTTGCCCTGCGCGAGGATAAGATGGTGTTTTATGGGGTTCCCTCGCTGGATATTGAGGGCCTCTTAACCGCAAAGGGCAGCATGAGCTTGAAGCGCAGTGATTGGGGCGCAGGGGAGGGGGCTTTTACCGATATTGCCGCCGGTATAAGCGCCCTCTTGGAGCATGGCCGCATTGGCCGCCACTGCCTGGTGCTCAGCCCCGATTTGTGGATTCAGCTGCAGCGCATCCAACCTGGCACCGGCCTTTTGGAAAGCGAGCGTATTGCGAAACTGCTGGATGGACGCGTGTTCTTTACCCCGGTGTTAAAAGCCAAAACCGCCGTACTGCTGTGTGCCCAGGCCCAGTATATGGACCTTGCCCTGGGGATAGACTATCATACCGCGTACAGTGAAACCGATGAAAACCGCAACCACCACCTGCGGGTTATGCAAACCTTCCTACCCCGCATCAAAGCGCCCGACGCCATTGTGCTGTACAAATAGGCCAAAGTAAGGTTCTGGCGCGCAGCTATAATTACGGTTATTCAGAGTAGAAATTTTTATGCAGCGCCTGGTTTGGCCCGCATAGATGCGCTACAGTAGGTGAATTTGCTATAGAGCATTCTATGAGAATGCCTCGATGCCATTTTTTAAAAACTGGGGCCGCAGTGTACACTGTGGCCCTTTTCCCAAAGCCTAAGGAGGGTAAACCCCATGAATGAACTGGAAGCCATTCAAAACCGCATATCCCGCCGCCACTATGCAGGCCCTTTGGCCGAAGACGCCGCCGCTGCAATAGAAGCCAAGGCCCTACAGCTGAACCAGGAGGAGGGGCTTTGCCTAAGCCTTGTGCGGGATGCCCCTGACCTGTTTGGCGGTTTTGCCAAAAGTTATGGAATGTTTAGTGGGGTGCGTAGCCTGCTGGTTGTGGCCGGCCGCACAAACACCCCGTACCTGTACGAAAAGGCAGGCCACGCGGGCGAGCAGCTGGTGCTTTTGGCCACCATGCTGGGCCAGGGCAGCTGCTGGGTAGGCGGCAGTTTTGACCGCGGCGCCGTTAGCGCCCGCCTGCCCGACGACGCCACCCTTGTGGCGGTCATCACCCTGGGCCCGGTGGCCGAACTGCCCGCCCTGCGGGAGCGCGCGCTGCGCGGCGCCATCCACCTGCGCCGCCAGCCGCCCAACTGGCAAACCACCGAAACACCCCCCGAGTGGTTTTTAAGTGGCTGCGCGGCCGCCGCGCTTGCCCCAAGCGCCCTGAACCGCCACCCGGTGCGCTTTGGCTACCATAAGGGCCTTGCGCGCGCCGCCATACCGGCCGATAGCCAGCCCCACCAGCACATAGATTTGGGTATTGCCAAACTGCATTTTGAACTGGCCGTGGGGGGCAGTTTTTCCCCGGGAAGCCCTGCGGTGTTCCGGCAGGAAGCATAGCTTGGCACCCATGGATAGCAGCCCTGCCACGGCAAAATAATACGGTATAAACGAGAAACCCCATGCTAAAACCCTCGCTGCGCAAAAACCTGTCCCGTGAAATACGCTCCACGCTCAGCCGGTTTATCGCTATATTTGCGATAACCGCCCTGGGCGCGGGGTTTTATACGGGTCTCAAATCCACCGGGCCAGACATGCTGCATACGGCGCAGCAGTATTTTGCCGGCCAGCGCCTGGCCGATTTTCGGCTACTTTCTACCATGGGCTTTACCGAGGATGACATCGCCGCGCTGCAACAAAGCGGAGACTGGGCCTCGGTGCAGGCGGGCTATGGCGTGGACGCCCTGGTAGAAAGCGCCGAGGGCCCCGAGGCTGTGCGCCTGCTCAGTATGCCCGAGGAGGGCACGGGCCAGAATCTGCCCACCCTGACGGCGGGCCGCCTGCCCCAAAACCCGGATGAGTGCCTGGCCGACAGCGCCGGGCCGGGGGCCATTGGGGATGTCATCCGCCTTTCGGCCGAAAACAGCGCCGAAACTTTGGATCTATTTCGCCAAAAAGAGTTTACTGTGGTGGGCCTTGCCAGCTCCCCCTCCTATATCTCCTTTACCAGGGGAAACACCAACATAGGCAGTGGCCGTATCCTCATGTTCTACCTGGTGCCAAAAGCGGCTTTTGATACGGAATACTTCACTGAAATTTACCTGCAAAGCGCCCAGGCAGAGGGGCTGGCCGCCTATTCAGACGCATACAAAGAGGCCGCCGGGGCCGATGAGGGCGCCCTGGAGGCTTTTGGCGAACAGCGGGCCGAACTGCGTTATGAGGACATTTACAGTGAGGGCAGCCAAACGCTTGCCGAGGCGAGGGAGGACCTTGCCGAGGGCAGGGCGGAATATGACCAGCAGCGCGGGGACGCCGAGGCCGAACTGGCGGACGCCGAGAGCCAATTGAATGAGGGAGCGGCGGAACTGGCCGAGGGGCGGCAAGAGGTGGCTGCGAACACGGCGCGCCTTGCAGACGGCGCGGCCCAACTTGCGGGCGGTGAGGCGCAGCTTGCCCAGGGCCAGGCGCTGGCAGCGGAAAACCGCGCAAAGCTTGAGGCGGGCCAAAAAGAGTTTGACACCATGCAGGCCACCCTGAACGAGGGGCGTGCCCGCTATGAGGCTGGCCTTGCCCAGTATGAGGCGGGGGCTGCGGCCTACGAGGCGGGCCTTGCCGGGTACAAGGAGGGGAAAGCGACCTATGATGCCCAGCTAGCCCTTTGGCAGGCGGGCAAAAACCAGTATGATGCCGCCTTGGCGGCCTACCAAGCTCAGCAGGCCGCCTATGAGGGCGGGCTTGCCCTGGTAAGCGCGCTGGGCCCGGCGGGTACGGCGCTACAGGATACCCTGGCCCAGATGGGGGCGCTGCAGGCCGCCGCCGAAGGGGGCGACGCCGCCGCGGCCGCCCAGTTTACAGCCCTTGCCACGGCTGCGGCGGGCAGCTTGCGCGAACTTGCCGGTCAGCTTGCGGCCACCGGGGGGGATGCCTCGGCCCTGCTTAGCGCCGCCGAGGGGGCAGAGGCCGCCTTGGCGGGGGGCCAGTATGCGGCGGCAAGCGCGGCGTTAAGCGGCGCAGGCGCGGCCCTGCCCCAGGTGGCGGCGGGCTTGCAGGCGCAACTGGATGCGGCAAAGCCCCAGCTAGACGCGGCAAAAACCCAGTTGGAAGCCAGTAAAATACAGATTGACGCTGGAAAAGCTCCGCTGGATGAGGGGGCGGCCACCCTGGCCGCCAGCAAAGCCCGGCTGGAGGAGAGCAAAGCCCAGTTGGACGCGGCTAAAACCCAGTTGGATGCCAATGCCACCGTATTGGCAGATGGCCAAGCCCAGCTGGATGAGGCCGCCGCCACCCTGGCGGCGGGCTGGCAGGCCCTGGCCGCGGGCGAGGCGCAGCTGGCAAGCGGGGCGGCCGAAACCGCCGCCGCCCGCCAGCAATTGGCCGAAGGCCAGGCCCAACTGGATAAAGCAAACCAAACGCTTGCCACCGCGGCAAGGGAATTGCAGCAGGGATGGAGCGACTATGATGAGGCCAGAGCCAAAGCCGAAGAGGAGTTTACGAAGGCGGAAAAGGAACTGGCAGATGCAGAAAACGAGATTGCCGACGGCCAGCGAGAGCTGGACGAATTGGAAAAGCCAAAATGGTATGTTTTTTCCCGCGAGGATAACCCCGGTTACACGGGCTTTGAATCCGACACCCACCGCATTGACTCCATCGCCTTAATCTTCCCGGTGTTTTTCTTTTTGGTGGCCACCCTCATCTGCCTTACCACTATGACGCGGATGGTGGAGGAAAACCGCACCGAAATTGGAACGTTTAAGGCTTTGGGCTACCCGCCCGGGGCCATTGCCTTCAAGTACCTGTTTTACGGTTTTGTGGCCAGTTTTTTGGGCTCGCTTACCGGGGTGGTGGTGGGCTCGTACATTTTCCCCGTCGCTATTTGGCAGGCCTATTCCATCATGTATATTATGCCGCCGCTGGCGGTGGCGCTGCACCCGGTACATGCCCCGGCCAGCATTTTGGCCTGCGTGCTGTGTACCCTGCTGGCCACCCTGGCCGCCTGCCTTGGCGAGCTGCGCTCGGTGCCGGCGGAGCTGATGCGGCCCAAGGCCCCCCGCCCCGGCAAACGAATTTTCCTGGAGCGTGTGCGCCCCCTGTGGCGGCGGATGAGTTTTACCCAAAAGGTGACCAGCCGCAATATATTCCGCTACAAAAAACGCTTTTTTATGACGGTGATTGGCGTTGCGGGCTGTACGGCCCTGTTGCTTACGGGCTTTGGCCTGCGAGATTCCATCCGCGGGGTGGTGGGGGCCCAGTTTGAGGATATTTTCCACTACAACCTCATCGCCTCGCTGGCAAGCCCCAGCACGGCACAGGCAAATACCCCGCTGAACCGGGAACTGCCCGGTTTTGGAGAGAGCCTGTATGTGGCCCAAAGCAACCTGGACGCCAGCTTTAACGGCCATACAAACGCCAACATGACCACCACCCTTTTTGTGGCCGAAGAACCCGAAAAATTGCCGGGTTTTATCCAGTTGCAAAACCGCCAAACGGGCGAAGACTACCCCTTGCCACAAGAGGGTGGGGCGCTGCTGACCGAAAAACTGGCGGGCCGCCTTGGCGCTGCGGTGGGGGATAGTATTGAAATCAGCCTCTCCTCAGATAGGGAGGCCACGGCCAAGGTACGGGTGGAGGGCGTAGTGGAAAACTATTTGCAGAACTATGTGTACCTTAGCCCCGCCACCTACAAAACCGCCTTTGGAACAGAGCCGGAATACAATGCCGTGCTGATAAAAACGCAGGCGGGTTCCCCCGCCGAAAACGAGATACTGGAGAACCTCATCAATGCCGAAGGCGTGGCGGGGGCCGTTAGCATTGCCGACCATAGGGCCGAAGCGGACGATATGCTGGAGGGCCTGGACGCGGTGGTTTGGGTGGTGATAGCCTCGGCGGGGCTTTTGGCTTTTGTGGTGCTGTATAACCTTACCAATATCAATATAACCGAGCGCGCAAGGGAAATTGCAACCCTGAAGGTGCTGGGCTTTTACCCGCGTGAAGTCGCCTCCTACATCTACCGCGAAAGCCTGTTTCTCACCCTGATTGGCGCGGCTTTTGGGCTGGCGCTTGGGGTGTTTCTCCACCAATTTGTCATCTCGGCCGCCGAGATTGACGAGGTGATGTTCCGCCGTGTGGTGATGCCGCTCAGCTACCTGTGGTCGCTTTTGTTTACCCTGCTTTCGGTGGCTTTGGTGGATGCCGTTATGCTGCGCCGCCTGAAAAAAATTGACATGGTGGAGAGCCTGAAATCGGCCGAGTGATATTCAGAACCTGTATTCACAACTCCACACGGCCCACCCCCCGGCATTTTTTGTGTCGGC
>CAZKBM010000007.1:0-75385 GCA_964550985.1 uncultured Oscillospiraceae bacterium | reverse complement strand
ATGAAGAGATGATGCGCGCCGCTGTTTTCAGCGGCGCGGATTGTGTTTATCTGGGGCTACAGGGTTTTAACGCCCGCCGCAGCGCGGGAAATTTTGATGAGGAAGCGCTGGCCGAGGCGGTGGCTTTTTGCCATGCCAGGGGCTGCGGGGTGTACGCCGCTTTAAACACACTGGTGTTCCCCGGCAGGGAAGGGGCTTTTGCCAAGGCCCTGCAGGCCGCCCAAAGGGCGGGCTGCGATGCCGTGATTGTGCAGGACTTGGCCGCTGCGGCGCTGGCCAAAAGTGCAGCGCCCGGCCTGCCGCTGCACGCCTCTACCCAGATGAGCGTCCATTCGCTGGCGGGGGTGCAACAGTTGGCCGCCTGGGGGTTTCAGCGCGCCATTTTGGCAAGGGAACTGCACCGTGAAGAGATTGCGGCCATTGCCGCCAAAAGCCCCATCGAACTGGAGGTTTTTGTCCATGGGGCGCTCTGTTTCTCGGTCTCGGGCCAATGCTATTTCAGCGCCTTTTTGGGGGGACGCAGCGGCAACCGTGGGGGCTGCGCCGGGCCCTGCCGCCTGCCTTTTTGCACCGCCTCGCCAAACGCCGGGGCGGCAAAGGCCGATGAGGCAAGCCACGCCCTCTCCCTAAAGGATCTCTCCATCCTGCGGGAGTTGCCGCAGCTTGCGGCCATGGGGGTGGCGGCAGCCAAAATAGAAGGGCGGCTGCGTGGGCCCGAATACTGTGCCGCCACAGTGGATGCGGCCTACAGGGCAAGGCGGGGCGAAGCCTATGACGAGGGTTTTTTGCGGGATATTTTCAGCCGGGGCCCTTTTACCGGCGGCTGGTACACAGGCGGCAGCGGACGGGAGATGTTTGGCAGCCGCGGCGTGGGCGACGACGAAAAAAGCCGAAAAGCCCTGCCGCTGGCGCGGGATTTATACCGGCGAGAGCGGCCCCGCGTACCCGTTTGGATGAAGCTACAACTGCGGCAGGATGAAATATGGCTACAGGTGGGCGACGGAAAAAACGAGCTGGTAAAAACCCTGGCGGGCCCTTTGGTGAAGGCGAAGGAGAACCCCACTTCCAACCTGCAAAAAGCCTTGCAAAAAACCGGGGGCACCCCCTTTTACCTGGCCGAGGAACCCCAGCTTGAAACCGGCGGCTATTTTGCACCGGCCGGGGCGGTGGGGGCTTTGCGCCGCAGCGCGCTGGAAGAACTGCTGGCCCTGCGCAGCCAAAGGCCGCCCGCTTTTTTGCCAAGGCCGCAAAAGCCACCCCTGGGCAGTCAACCGGCAGAACCGGCAAGCGAGACGCCGGCTTTTAAGCGCGCCGTCCCCCCGGTTAAACGCCAGGTACAGGGGCTGCGGGCCCGTTTTGCCAGTATAAAAAACTTTGTGCCTGGGGCTGCCGCCCTGTGTGAGGAACTGCTTTTCCCCCTTGGGGAGGCCGCCCAAATTCCGGCGGAATTGCGTGGCAAAACCCGGCTTTACCTGCCGCGTTTTTTGCCGGGTGAAACGGAAAACTTTGTACAAAAACAGCTTGAAACCGCCGTTTCTATGGATTTTTTAGGGTTTGAAGCCGAAGGGCTGGCCCAGCTTTGGCTGTGCCGGGGGCTAGACCTTTGGGGGGGCTTTGGCCTAAACCTTGCCAATGCCGCCGCAGCCGGGTTTCTGGCCGAGGAGGGCCTATTGGGGGCCACCCTTTCGGTAGAGTTGAGCCTTGCGCAGATGCGTGACCTTGCCGCCGCCAGCCCCAATAACCTACTGCTGGACGCCATTGTATACGGCCACCTGCCTTTGATGCTGACACGGGCCTGCCCCGTGCAGGAGGAAGGGGCCGACTGTAAAATCTGCCGGGGGGAAGCTGTATTAAGTGACCGGAAAGGCCAGCGCTTCCGCCTTGGTTGCGAAGGGGGGATGCGCAGCCTGTATAACCCCGTAGCTTTGTGGATGGGAGACCGGCTGGACGAACTTTGCGCCGATAGGGCCACCTTGTATTTTACGGACGAAACACCCGAAGAGGCCCTTGCCATACTGCAGGCCTTTACCAGGGGGGGAAAAGCCCTCGGCCCCTTTACCCGGGGGCTGTATGACCGTGGAACCGAAGCCTAAAACCACAGAGCTATGAGCCTAAAGGCCCGGTTACAAAAGAAATGCAAAAGAAAACAGCGAAAAAGGAAAGGGCAGACCCCTATGGAAATAAAAGTGAAAAAATTGCGCCCAGGAGCCAAACTTCCTCACCGGGCCACCGAGGGAGCCGCCGGGGCTGATTTGTGCGCCTGCCTGGAAGAGGACCTTTGCCTTGCGCCCTTGCAGCGCATCTTGGTGCCCACCGGCCTTGCCATTGAACTGCCGGGGCCCGAGGTGGCAGCGCTGGTATATGCCCGCAGCGGCTTGGCCCTGCGCCAAGGGCTGGCCCTGGCAAACGGCGTGGGTGTTGTGGATAGCGACTACCGGGGCGAACTGTGCGTGCCGGTGGTCAACCTTTCCAATGAGGACATCCGCCTGCAAAATGGAGAGCGGATTGCCCAATTACTGATTACACCCGTGGCGCTGCCCACATTTTACGAGGCGGCGACCCTGGGCGATACCGCCCGCGGCGAGGGAGGTTTTGGCTCCACTGGGAAGGTATAGGCCCCTCGGCCAAAAACCCTTTGCAGGGCTTACCGGTATTTTGGCCTCGTTTTGCCTTGAACCGGCGGGTTTTGCATGGTACAATGGGGCTGTAACCCAGGCATGTGTGTGATTTCTGTGTTGGCAAGTTGGCAAGTTTAGGCCAGCGCCTCCAAACTTTTGGAGTCTTGGGTTTTTTTGTGCGGCTTTTGCTGCAAGATAGAAGGGAAAGGGTGGATTTTTGGATGAAAAACATGATTGTTGCACAGTCCGGCGGGCCTTCCCCGGCCATCAACGCCTCTTTGGCGGGGGTGATTGAACGCGCGATGGCCTCCGATGAAATCGACATCGTGTACGGCGCCTTGCACGGGCTGGAGGGGATGCTGAGCAGGCGGATCATCAATGTGTCTGAACAGATGAAAACCGCCAAGGACTTTGACCTGCTGGTGCACACCCCGGCCATGGCCTTGGGTTCCTGTCGCTTCAAACTACCCAACGACCCCTGCGAACTTTACGAAGACGTACTTAAAATATTGCGCGATTATGAAATTGGCTATTTTTTCTATCTCGGCGGGAACGACTCCATGGACACCGTGGCGCGGCTTTCGGCCTATTTCCGTAGCCAGGGCGATGATATCAAGTGCATTGGGGTGCCCAAAACGGTGGATAACGACCTGGTGGAGACCGACCACACCCCTGGTTTTGGCTCGGCGGCGCGCTTTGTGGCGGCCAGTTTTTCCGAAATTATGATAGATTCCAGCGCCTACCCCACCCCTTCGGTTACCATTGTGGAGGTGATGGGGCGCAACGCGGGCTGGCTGACGGCTTCCTCGGTGTTGGCGCGGGCGCACGGGTTTACCGGCCCCCACCTCATCTACCTGCCCGAAGTACCCTTTGACCCCGAAGATTTTGTGGCCAGGGTGGACGCAAAGCTGCGCAGCGAGGAGAATGTGCTGGTGGCCGTAAGCGAGGGCCTGCGGCTGGCAAGTGGGGAGTATGTGGCCCATGCCGAAAGCGGCGCTGTGGATATGTTTGGCCACAAGGCCCTCGGGGGGGTAGCCGATGCGCTGGAAAGCCTTGTGAGGGACCACCTCTCGCCCAAATACCCCCGGCTGAAAATTCGCGGTGTGGAGCCCAGCGTGTTGCAGCGGGTGGCCATGCACCTTGCCTCGGGCACAGATTTGGAAGAGGCCAAGATGTGTGGCATTGAAGGGGTGGAGGCCGCGCTTGCCGGAAAGACCGACCGGATGGTTTGCATCAAACGTGTTTCCAACCGGCCCTATTTGGTGCGCTATGAACTGGCCCCCCTTTCAGACGTGGCCAACCGCGAAAAAAAGGTGCCGCTTAGCTGGATTTGCGACGATGGCACCAACGTCACCCAGGAGATGGTGGATTACCTTCTGCCCCTCTTCCGCGGCCAAACCGACGTCAGCTATGAAAACGGCCTGCCCCACTTTTTCCGCTTTGACCGCAGCAGGCTTGTAAAAAAATAAATGGCGTACCCTTGGTAGGGCCCAAAGCATAAGGTGCAGGAGGAAAGTATGAGAGAATACGTAATTTTTACCGATTCCAGCGCGGATTTAACGCCGGAGCAATACGAGGCCTGGGGGGTTAGCTACCAGCCACTAAGCTACACCCTGGACGGAAAGACCTATGTGAACTGGGCCGACGGGCGGGAAATGCCCTTTAAGACCTTTTACCAAAAACTGCGCGAGGGTGGCTCCTCCAGCACCAGCCAGGTGAATGTTACTGAGTTTATCAACCCTTTCCGCCAATTTTTGGAAGCCGGCAAGGATATTCTGTACATCGGGTTTTCCTCGGGGCTTTCCGGCACGGTAAATTCAGGCCGAATGGCGGGGGAAGAACTGGCCGCCGAGTACCCGGACGCAAAGATTTTGGTGGTGGATAGCCTGGCCGCCAGCATGGGCCAGGGGCTTTTGGTGCACCACGCGGTGCAAAAGAAGCGCGAGGGGCTGAATATTGATGAACTTGCCCAGTGGCTGGAAACCAACAAGCTGAACATAGCCCACTGGTTTACCGTGGACGATTTAAACTTTTTAAAGCGCGGGGGGCGTGTTTCGGGCGCGGCGGCCATGTTTGGCACCATGCTTAATATAAAACCCGTGATGCATGTGGACAATGAGGGCCGCCTCATCCCCATGGAGAAGGTGCGCGGGCGCCGCCAAAGCCTGGACGCCCTTGTGGATCATATGGAAAAAACGGCCATTCTGCCCGCAGGGCAGATGGTTTTCATCTCCCATGGAGACTGCGCCGAGGACGCCCGCTATGTGGAAGAGCAGGTGAAAAAACGGCTGGGTGTAAGCGAAGTAGTGCTGAACTACGTGGGGCCCGTTA
Organism: uncultured Oscillospiraceae bacterium; assembly: GCA_964550985.1. Classification (GTDB taxonomy): domain Bacteria; phylum Bacillota; class Clostridia; order Oscillospirales; family Ruminococcaceae; genus JAAYCI01. The sequence continues at coordinate 70,436 of CAZKBM010000007.1, read as the reverse complement.
TCGGCAGCCATTCCGGCCCCGGCACCATGGCCCTCTTCTTTTTGGCAACCGAGCGCTAAGGCTTTACCAAAATCACCATAGAAAAAACAATAACGGCCTGGCAGTTATACCGCCAAGCCGTTATTGTTTTTTACAGCAAATTAACAAACAGTAGCGCATAAATACTGGAAAATCAGGCGCTGCATAACAGTTTCTAGCAAAAGCTTGCTGCGCAACCTTTCGAAAAACTGTAATAGTTTGCCCTAGGCGGGTATTTCCCGCTAAACTTTGCTTACCAATCATGCTTCTTCTTTACCAAACAAGTTAAAGCGGAAGAGTTTGCTCTCATCGTTTTTGTTTGTGCAAACCAGGTTTGCATTGGTAACACGGCCACCCTCAATCAGCTGGGTAAAGCCAATCAGTTGGCATAGTTTGCTGCGCAGGTTCAGCCGGTCACCTTCGGGGGTTTCCATAAACACATCGCCTTCACAGCTATCCAATACCTCGGTAAATTCTTTTAAATCCACATTGCTTAAAGCCAAATTAATCGTCATTCTGTCTCTCTCCTTTCCCAAAGTCCCAAGGGCAAATCTATTCGTCCAAAGGTGGGCTTCTGCCCTTCCTTATGCTTCTTAGTATAACAGGGCTTTGTGAAAAAAACAAGAAATTCGATGTGGAATATGCACAATAAAAATTGAATTATTTTGTGCAAATTTCACAAACTTTCCGCAATATTTACCATGTACATCCACATGGGCTGGCTTTTATACCCATTTTGCAAAACGCTGGAGATTTGCCGGGTATTTTGGGGGTAATCCCACACCTGGTAATAGCGGCATAGGGGCCACGCCATAAGTAAGACCACACACAATATAGCGGCAGCGCGCAGCACCACACGGCTTTGTTTTTTCCAAATATCCACAACAAGCATTTGGCACAGCGCCCCTGCTGCACCCGCTATGAGTAGCACGCAGGGCAAAAACCACAGCAGGTAGTTCACATGGCTGTGTTCATAGCTGTGGGCTTTTGCCAAAACCAGCCAGGAAAAGGGCGCCAGCAGGGATACCCCGGTGGCTATCAGCAAGGCTTTTAACCGGCCCTGGCTGGCCCGTATGGTGGGGCTTACCGAGGGGGAAATGCTGTACGTGGTATACGCATAAATAAGATGATTTATTTCGTGCCGTATGCCTAATTTATAGCCACTTCAGCAAAGTCGCTCCACAGTGGTTCACCCTGGTAGTTGGCCTGCCCAAAGTACACATAGGGAAAAGCAGCAGGCAGAGGTGCGGTTGCCACACGGTAAGGCTGCCAGGGGGGCAAATTCAGGTCTTCCTCCCAAAATACCACTTGGCTGGCAACTTTGCCAGGATCCTCCAGACTGGGAGTTGGCATACTATCCACAAAAAAATAGCTGTTTATGTTATACCCCTTGGAAACCATAAAATATAAATTATTGGCAAAGAGGAAAACCCGATTATTGTCATCTTCATATAACAGTTGCCCCTCTTGCGTCACACTCGTTATCAGCTTGAGTGTGCTTGGGTACTCCCACGCCCGATACGCGCTGATTACGGGTAAGCCCAAAATAAAAAGGCAAAGCAGGGTAGCAATTATTCGGCTGTAGGGGCGCTTTAAATGTACCCAAAGATCTAAAAACAACCTCTGTAAAAGGGCGCCAACACATGCGGCAATTAAAAACACACTGGGTACAAACCATAACAAATAATTAAAGTGGGTGTGCTGAAAGCTATGCGCCTTTGCCAGGATAAACCAGGAAAGCGGCGCCAATAGCGAGAAAGCGGAAGCCGTAATTAAGCCCTGTAAACGTCTTTTATTTCCATCGATGCCTGGCTGAGTTGCGCAATAGGTAAAACATAATGCGCCACACAATAGGAGAAGTAACAAAAAAATACTCATGCGAAAGTTTAAAACAAGTGGCTCGCCCTCTACAAAATAGCTATTGAGCACCTGGAAGGGTGATGCGTTTAAGGAATCGCTAAAGGCGCTGTATACTTCTGTCCCCGCTCCCATATAGAATCCAGTGCGTTTAAAAATATCGGTGGCCAGGGTTTCCCAGGCTTTTAAAAAACTACCATAAAATACAGTCTTTTGCGCCAAGTTTATTCCAACTGCGCCTGCGAAACCGGCAAGCCCACCTGCCCCCACCCAAACAGAGCGCAGTAGGTAGCGTTTACCGCCCCAGCGGTTTTTTAGGGCATAATATAGCACGGGAATTTCACTGGCTACCAATACGGTTGAGATAAACTCGTAACCACAGGCGGCGCGTATAAACACGGCGAAAAAAGCCGCTAAAAAAAACAGCCAGCCCCGCCGTGGTTTTGCAAAGCGCTCCTCCAGCATATGCAACAGCAGCACCAGTATAAAGGGGAAAAGCAGCGTCCAAATCACCCAATAAAAGTTGTGCGCATATAGGGTTGTCCAGTAGGAAAAGATAGCGGCTGCCACAACCAATAGGGCCGAAAAAAGCCCAAATTCCCGCAAAAACCAAACCGCCAGCAAACTGATTAAAAGCGAAAAAGCCGCGCAGTCAAGCAAATTTAAAAAACGCAAGAAATCCAGACCCTCAAACGGAAGCATTGCGTCCAGTGCGCTTGCGGTGATGCCCGCTAGGCCAATCTGGGCTGTGTACGGCGTATTGTGCTCCTCCTCTAAAAAATCGCCTCCCAGATATTCGTTCACCCATTCATCGCAGGTGCCATACGCATTGTACACCGAGAAACCCGCACGGGATAAAATACCCTCATTGCGGGAGAGAATGATTCGGTTTACCACCAGTGCACTGGAGCCATCCTGCCAGCGGTCAAAAGAGGAATAATCAGTTATGTCCAAAGCGTTGGTGTAAAAACAAAAAGTCATTAAAATAAAGCTAATAAGCCCAAAACATACATATTGTGCTTTATTCTTTTTCTTGCAGATATGCCAAAATTCTCTTACTCTGTGCACCACTTACCTCCGGCTAACCTTTCAAATATACTTTCATGCGATAAAATATTTCTATTGCAAAAATACGGCACACACCTGCCCCCCGTACGGACGGGTAGTAAGTAATCAAACAAGCGGGAAAAGCATAGCACAAAAGCAATGTGTAGTCAATAAATATGAACCACACCGCCAAGATTATTGATTACACAGCCCTTGAAACTTTACCCCCAAACCCGTATAATGAAAAAGATACGTCCGGCCCCAGAAGGAAAGGCCGGGCGGCCCGCCGAGGCAGGCCGCCGGTAAGCCCTAGCAGCCAAAGGCGTACAAATCTGTGCAAAAGGAGTATTTCAGTATGACGTACACCCACGAAGTGGAACAGATGTGCCCCGTGGCAAAGGGCCCACACCACGGCCCCGCCCCCATCCCCGAAGAGGGACGCTGGGTAAAGGCTTACGAAGTAAAGGATATTAGCGGCCTTACACATGGTGTGGGCTGGTGCGCGCCACAGCAGGGCGCTTGCAAGCTTACCTTGAATGTGAAAAACGGCGTGATTGAAGAGGCCTTGGTAGAGACCATTGGCTGCAGCGGCATGACGCACTCGGCCGCCATGGCGGGGGAAATTTTACCCGGCAAAACCATTTTGGAAGCGCTGAACACCGACCTTGTTTGCGACGCCATCAATGTGGCCATGCGCGAGCTTTTCCTACAAATTGCCTACGGGCGCACCCAAACCGCCTTTTCCGAGGACGGCCTGCCCGTGGGCGCCGGCCAGGAGGATCTTGGCAAGGGCCAGCGCAGCATGACGGGCACCATCTACTCCACCCAGAAAAAGGGTGTGCGCTACCTGGAATTGACCGAAGGCTACATCACCCGCATGGCCCTGGACGAAAACAACGAGGTCATCGGTTATGAGTTTGTGCGCCTGGGCAAGATGCTGGAGGCCATTCGCCGCGGCACAAACCCGGCAGAGGCATACGAGGCCAACAAAGGCCACTACGGGCGTTTTACAGCCGAAGACGGCGCGGTGAAATTTATTGACCCGCGCGAAGAATAGGAAAGGGGGAGCTGAAGAATGGCCAATTTTGAAAACCAAGACCGCCGCATGCCCAAAATTGAGGCATGCCTGAAAGAGAACGGCCTCGCCTCCCTGGACGAGTGCCGCGACATGTTGCTTGCCAAGGGCATTGATGTGGACGCCATTGTGCGTGGGGTGCAGCCCATCTGCTTTGATAACGCCGTGTGGGCCTATATTTTGGGCACCGCGCTGGCCGTAAAACGGGGGCTGAAAAGCGCCGCCGATTGCGCCGCCGCCATTGGCGAGGGCCTGGAGGCCTTTACCATCCCCGGCAGCGTGGCCGAACAGCGCCGCGTGGGCCTGGGCCACGGCAATTTGGGCGCCATGCTGCTGCGAGACGAAACCGAATGCTTCGCCTTTTTGGCCGGGCATGAGAGTTTTGCCGCCGCCGAGGGCGCCATTGGCATTGCCAAAACCGCCAACAAGGCCAGGGGCCGGGCGCTGCGTGTTATTTTAAACGGCCTTGGCAAAGACGCCGCCTACATCATCAGCCGCATCAACGGCTTTACCTTTGTGGAAACCCAGTATGATTTTGGGACGGGCGAATTAAACATTGTTGAGGAGAAGGCCTTTTCGAAGGGCGAGCGGGCCGCCGTGAAGTGCTACGGCGCAGATGATGTGCTGGAGGGCGTTGCCATCATGAAACATGAGGGCGTGCAGGTAAGCATCACGGGCAACAGCACAAACCCCACCCGGTTCCAGCATCTGGTGGCGGGCACCTACAAAAAATGGGCCAACGAGAATGACGCCAAGTACTTTTCGGTGGCTTCGGGCGGCGGCACCGGCCGCACCCTGCACCCGGATAATATGGGTGCGGGCCCTGCCAGCTATGGCCTTACCGACAGCATGGGCCGTATGCACGGCGACGCCCAGTTTGCGGGGTCTTCCTCGGTGCCGGCGCACGTGGAAATGATGGGCCTGATTGGCATGGGCAACAACCCCATGGTGGGCGCCACCGTGGCCTGCGCCGTGGCGGCCAGCGGGGTGTAGCGCTTCGCTTATCCACGCTGCATAGGCTAGTTATGGTAAAGTATGAACCCGGCGCTTATCCCGCCGGGTTCATTGTTTTATGGCAATCAAGCTGAATACCACACACAGATATAAGCGCAAATCAGGCGCGGCATTACCATTTCTACCTTTTACAACGGCATTTTTTGCATAGCCAAATAAAACAAACAGGCAGACGGGAGCGGTTTAAGCGCATATGAAAATGTGTAAATTTTCCTCTGTGGTGATGATTTTTTGCCTATTCGTCGGTACTCTTTCGGCATGCGCCGGAAAGGGAAACGCCCCTTCTTTGGCCTCACTATCGGCTTCGTCATCGGCTTCGCCGTCCATCGCTACCTCCTCTTCCTCCCTGCCGCCAGCGCCGCCCACTGCCGAGGCCCAGGCGCTGTATAGCCGGTATATGCAGCGGGTACGGCCCTCGATGGATGCGTTTGCCGAATATTCCAGCAGTCATTCGGAAAGCCCAAAATTTGGCCTGATGCGCATAGAGGAAAAAGAGGTTTTGTGCGGCGGAACACCCGCAAACCTGACGCGCTTTGCCACCGAAAAAGACAAGCTCCTTCACTTTACCCTGGAATGGACACAGGGAAACCGGCAGATAATCAGCATTTTTTACCCCGCCGAGGCCCAACTGAGCTTCTGCCAGCAATTTGTTAAAACGCTGGCCCCCGGCATTCCGCCCGGCGAAGGCCCCGCAAGCGCCTACGCCTTTGCGCTATACACCTTCCTGCGCGACGACGCCAAAAACACCACCTACTTTGCCCTGCCACAGCTTGGCCTGGTACTGCCAAGCAAGGCGGGTATTCCCAGTTTTAACGATATAGCAAAACTGTATGAAACCGGCAATGGCAAGCTACCATTAAGCGCCACTTACGGCCTGCCGGAAGTGGACACAAGCAGCATCCCGCTTGCCAATTATGAGGAGGCAAACCGCCTTTACCAAAGCTATACCGCCCAAATAGAGGCCAGCATAAGCAGCTTTACTACGGCAAAGCCGCAACTGGAAAGCAGAAGCGTAAACTATACCCCGCAGCCCGCCACCATGACCCGCGTTGTAGAAGCTGCGGCAGGCAAGCATTACTACTATATTGAAGTTTTTGCCGAAACCCGAAAAGGCGATGAACTGATTTACCCGGTGGGTGATGGCCTGAGCTATTGCCAAAGGGCCGTCTCTGTTTATGCCGATTGGGCCTGGGCCACCAACACCCGTGGCGACGCACAGGAATATTTGCTTTATACCCTGGTGCGCGATGATAAAACCAAGGCGGTTTACCAGCTCATCCCCGAACTGGAAGTGGCCATAGCATTTACCGACTGGGAGATGGAGAATTTTGCCGGGTATGACTTGCTATTTGAACAGGGACGCCCGATGGAATAAACACCACAGCTAGAACCGCTGATTTTTCAGTTGTATTTACATTTCTATTTTTATATCTCTTTTAAAACCCTGGTCTCGTAGCTTTGCAAAACCAGTTCGGGGGGTAGGGCTTTGCCCGTCTCGGCATCGGCCCAGGGACGGGCGAGGGGCAGGCTGGCCTCTGCCCCACTAAAGTTTTGTAAAAACACACAGGCGCCCCGCCTTTGCGCCACCACCCCTTGGGGCAGGGTCTCCTCCATGGCGCGCGGCAGAGCCAGGGTTTTGGCAAGCTGGGCGTAAAAATGCAGGTAAAAATCTTCTTCGGGCAGGCAGGCCAGGTAGTAGGCGCTGCCCCCGCCATGGCCCTGGCGGGTAAGGGCTGGCTGGCCTTTATAAAAATCCTGGGTATACTCGGCCAACACCTCTGCCCCCTCGGGTATTATCCTTTCACACAGGGCTGAAATTTGGTATTCCCCACCCTGCCAGCAAAGCTGGTTCACCTCCCCCGGCCAAAGGCCGTCTACCTCCTCTACCCTAAGGCCAAACAGCTCGGTTTGCCCTGCGGGAATGTCTCCCAAATGGCAGAGGTCGCTCTCGTCCACACTGCCATGCAAACAGCCCACCACCAGGGTGCCCCCGGCCTTTACAAATTCGCAAAGCGTTGTTGCTGTTTTTTCACTTTGCAAATACAGCAAGGGCGCTGCCACCAGGCTGTACGCGCTTAAATCATCTTCTGCGTCCAGCACATCGGCTGTAATGCCAAGCTGCCACAGGGCCTTAAAATGGGCCACCACCGTCTCATCGTAGGGGATGCCCGCCGTGCGGGGGCCACTTGTGCGGCGCAGGGCCCAGGCATTTTCCCAATCATACAAAATGGCAACTTTGGCCTTTGGCATTGTACCATACAGTCCCCCCAAAGCTTGTAGCCGCCCGCCAAGCTGTTCCACATCGGTAAACACGCGGGTATCGCTGCGGCCATCGTGGCTTACCACCGCGCCATGAAATTTTTCAAAACCGCCCCGGCTTTTGCGCCACTGGAAGTACTGCACGGAGTTTGAGCCCTGGGCCACGGCCAGCAGGCCCTCGGCGGCGTGCAGGCCGGGTTTTTTCAGCTTGGAAGCATCCATCCAGTTCACCGAGGAGGGCGAAGACTCCATCATGAGGAAGGGCTGCCGCTTTAAGCCCCGCACAAGGCTGTGAAAGCAAGCCGTGATGGCCGCCTGCTGAAAGTTTTGCAAAGGGTCATTGTGCCAGCGGGGGTAGCTGTCCCAACTGGCAAGGTCAATCACATCCCGAAAAGCGTGGTAATCCAGCCCCGGGTAAAAACGCATCATGTTGGTTGTAACGGGCAAACTTGAGCCCGCCTCTCGCAGGGCGGCCTTCTCCATGGCGCAAAAATCTACCGTTTGGCTTGTAACAAAACGCATCCAATCCAAAGCAAGGCCCTGTAGCTCCTGCTCCCCGTTTTCAAAAGGGGGTTCTATCTGCTGCCAGCTTGTAAAGCGGTGGCTCCAAAAACGGGTCCACCAGGCGTGGCTTAAAGCGTCCAGGCTGCCATAGCGCGCCTCCAGCCACCGGCGAAAGGCCTCGGCGCACAAGGGGCAAAAGCACTCGCCGCCATACTCATTGGAGAGGTGCCACAAAAATACCCCGGGGTGGCCGCCCAGCCGCAGGGCCAGTTCCCGGTTTATGGCGGCCACCTTTTGCCGGTAGATGGGCGAGGTATAGCAGTGGTTGTGCCGCCCGCCGTAAGAATTGCGCTGCCCGTTTGGCCCCACCCGCAACACCTCCGGGTATTTTTGGGCCAGCCAGGGCGGCCGCGCGCCGCTGGGTGTGGCCAAAATGGTGCCTATGCCGTTTTGGTGCAAGCTGTCTATGACCTGCGCCAGCCAATCAAACCGGTATACCCCCTCTTCGGGCTCCAGTTCCGCCCAGGAAAATATGCCCAGGGAAACACAGTTGAAACCGGCTTTTCGCATCAGGCGGATGTCCTCGGCCAATACTTCTGGGCTGTGCAGCCATTGTTCGGGGTTATAATCTGCACCATGCAGCAGGGGGTGTATTTCGGCAGTTTGGCACATGGGCTAACTCTCCTTAATAAATAAAGTGGCGGGGTATTTGGGTAGGTATTTGTATTGTACAACAAACAAAGGCACTTAACAATGCATATAATTTGCATATTTACGGCATTGTAGAGGCGTCAAATTCCCTGCTACACAAAAATAAAAGTTTGACCTGTTCACCAAAAATGCAGGCACTTTTCCTTGCACACTGCCAAAATACCGGCCCAGGGCTTGCGCAAGGGGGCCAAACCCGTTACAATACACAAAGTGTTAACTATTATACAATCGCATCTCTCAGCAAAGGCGGGGCGGCATGCCACCACAATTTAGCCACACAACTTTACGGGAAAATGTTGCGCTATACCTACGCAACCTGATATTGGGGGGAGAAATTCCACCAGGGGGGAAGATTAATGAGGCCGAAGTGGCCCGGCAGCTTAGCATTAGCCGGGGCCCGGTGCGTGAAGCACTGCGCCAAATTGAGCAAGAGGGTTTTGTATCCTACACACCCAACAAGGGCTGTACGGTGAAAACCCTCTCCCCCGGCAACATGGCCGAGGTATACCTGATACGCTGCACACTGGAGACATTGGCTGTGCGGGTGTTTGAGGGGAAGCTGCGGCCGGGCACCCAGCAGCTTATGCAAAAACAGTGCGAGGCCATGCGGCTGGCGGCCAGCCAGAAGGACCTGCCCGAAATTGTAGCCATCGACCAGGAATTTCACAAAACCATTGTGCAGGAGGCCGGGCTGCCCACCCTGTTTAAAACCTGGAGTAACTTTGACGGGGGCAACGCAGCCATCTATTACACCATGTACAGCAGCGACCTGATGCCCCACCCCCGCCTGGCCGAAAACCACCTGATTATTTTGGACGCCTTTAAAACCCAAGATATAGACGAGATTAACAAGGTGATAGAGGAACATTATATGGTGGTGCCAAAAGTGTTGTACCAGCACAACCAGCAAGCCCCAGATGGCGTGGTAAACCTTTTTACCTAGTTTTTTACTTCTATTTTGAGGCAAAACCCTATAAAGGGCTAATGCACAAGGCTAGTGTACAAAACAGGTGTGCAAAGGGTTAGAGCAAATTAACATAACATGAGTTATGCTGCTCTTGGCAGAAACGGCGAATGGCTGCGTTGTCGTCAATCGCAATACATACAGTATTGCTCAATCCTCCGCCTTGCCCTGCACCGTTTCTGCCTGCGTTCGCTATATCTATGTTTTATTAATCTGCTCTAAGCGGTAGTTTAAGTGTTAACATTTCTACAATTATTTCTGTTCAAGTGTTAACATTCTTACAAAATTCTGGTTTAGCAAAGGTTTACCAAAAACCAATCCATGAGGGAGGAACACCAATGGCCCGTTTCATTTTAAAGCGGCTGGGGTATGCGGTTATCACCCTGTTGCTCATCATTACGGCCACCTTTTTCCTAATTGCGGGTGCCCCGGGCGACCCTATTGCAGCCAAGGCCTCGCAGATGCCCGACCAGGCCCGCGAGGTGCTGATGAGAAAATATGGCCTGGACAAACCCGTGGTACAGCGCTATTTCATTTATATGAAAAACCTGCTTACCACAGGCGATTTTGGGGAGTCCATCATCTACACCGGGCGCAGTGCCAACACGGTGATACGCGATAACGCCCCCATCTCCATGCAGATAGGCGGTATTGCGGTGTGCCTGCAGGCCAGCATAGGGGTGTGTTTGGGGCTTGTGGCGGCGCTAAAACGCAATAAAGCCAGCGACCATATCATCCGGGTGTGCGTTGTGCTGGCCATCTGTATTCCCAGCTTTGTGTTTGCCGCCCTTTTACAATATTTTGTTGCCTTTAAGTGGCAGTTGGCCCCGGTATTTGGCTGGGGCGGGCTCAAGCACTTCATCCTGCCCGTTACGGCTTACACCTTAGGCGGGGTGGCCTCCTACACAAAATACATGCGCAGCAGCACCCTCTCGGTGGTAAGCGAGGATTACATCGTAACCGCCAAGGCCAAGGGCTGCACCCCCGGCCGTACCGTTCGCAAGCATGTGCTGCGCAACTCCATGCTGCCCATCATCACCCTCATTGGCCCGGCCGTGGCGGGTATATTTGCGGGCTCGTTCATTTTGGAAAAGATGTTCGCCATACCCGGCCTGGGCGCTTACTACGTAAAATCGGTAACCGATAACGACTACACCATGATTTTGGGCCTTACGGTGTTTTACGCCATGCTGTATGTGGCGGCGCTGATTGTGGTGGATATCCTGTACGGCGTGGCAGATCCGCGGATTCGCCTGGCCCGTACCAAAAGTTAGGGGCGGCATATGGCAAACGAACTTTTGATGAAGCAGCCCCCGGCTGCGGGTTTACAAAACCCTGAGCAGGACGATGCGATGTTTGAGCGGGTGGGCACGGCGGGCCTCTCGGCCGATGCCATCTCCAAGCCCTCGCTCACTTATTGGGCCGATGTATGGCGGCGCTTTCGCCAAAACCGGCTGGCTTTGCTGGGGCTTATCCTGCTGGTTTTGGTAATTGTAACCATTTTTGCAGGGCCACTGCTTAGCGGCTACGATTTTAAATACATGGACAACAGCGTAAAAAACCAGTTTCCCAGTGCGCAGCACTGGTTTGGCACAGACGAGATGGGCCGCGATATCTTCACCCGCGTGTGCGAGGGCGGGCGGGTATCCATCCTCATCGGCCTGTGCTGCACGGCGGTGATGTTCGTTATCGGCTCGGCCTTGGGGGCGCTGGCGGGCCTAAAAGGCGGCCTGGTGGACGACATCATCATGCGCATCTGTGAGTTTATTGGCAACCTACCCTACCTAATTATCGTCGTCATCCTCTCCATTTCCATGGGGCGCAGCATGTTTGCATTGGTGCTGGCCATGAGCATTGTCTCCTGGGTGGGCACCACCCGCATGGTGCGCGGGCAGATATTACAGTTAAAAGAGCAAGACTACGTGCAGGCCGCAAAAGCGCTGGGGGCGGGCACCGGGCGCATTATTATGAAGCACCTTCTGCCCAACACCCTGGGGCTTATTATGGTGGATATCACAATGTCGCTGCCGGGTTTCATCTTTGGCGAGGCCTTTTTAAGCTTTATTGGCCTTGGGGTAAGCCCGCCGGATACCAGCTGGGGCGCGCTTGCCAGCGCGGGCCAGCAGCGGATGATGTTTTACCCCTATGAACTGTTCTTCCCCTGCCTGTTCATCGTGCTCACCATCCTGGCCTTCCACCTGATTGGCGACGGGCTTACGGATGCGCTTGACCCAAAATTGAGGGGGTGATGGCTATGGAAACCGAGAAAAAGACGATTTTAGAAGTGAAAAATCTGCATGTCTCCTTCAAAACCTACATGGGCATCTCCCATGCGGTGCGCGGGGTAAGCTTTAAACTGTGCGAGGGCGAAACCCTGGCCGTTGTGGGCGAAAGCGGCTGCGGTAAAACCGTAACCTCTAAAGCCGTGATGGGCCTTTTGCCTCCAGCGGCCCAAATCAATAAGCAGGAAGCACAAATTTTATACGAAGGCGAAGACCTTTTGCAGTATAGCGAAAAGCAGATGGCCAAGGTGCGTGGCAACCAAATTTCGATGATTTTTCAGGACCCGATGACCAGCCTGAACCCCACCATGAAGGTGGGCGGGCAGATAGCCGAGAGCCTTGTTATACACCGCGGGCTAACCAAGGCCGAGGCCGAGCGCGAGGCCGCCGAGCTTTTGGAGATGGTGAAAATACCCAACGCCGCAAAACGCCTGCGCCAGTACCCGCACGAATTTTCGGGCGGGATGCGCCAGCGGGTGATGATTGCTGTGGCCCTGGCCTGCCGCCCCAAGGTGCTGATTGCTGACGAGCCCACCACCGCGCTGGATGTGACCATACAAGCCCAGATTATGGATTTGATTGCCGGGCTGAAAAAAGAGCTGAATATGGGGGTTATTTTGGTAACGCACGATTTGGGCGTGGTGGCCAGCGTAGCCGATAGGATGCAGGTGATGTACGCCGGCCAGGTGGTGGAGCGGGCGGACGTGGACGAATTGTTCTATACCCCCCGCCACCCCTATACAGCGGCCCTTTTAAAGGCCGTGCCAAAGCTTGCCAGCCACAAACAGCAGGCCCTGTACACCCTTTCGGGCGCCCCGCCCGACCTGTTAAACCCGCCCGAGGGCTGCCCCTTTGCCGCAAGGTGCGAATATGGTATGCGCATCTGCCGTATAAAAGAACCCCCGGTAAGCCAGTTTGAAGGCGGGCATGAAAGTAGCTGCTGGCTGTACCACCCAAAGGCCGACCGCAGCGGCTTTGCAGCAAACGGTGAAGGGGGGCTGGCCTGTGGATGAGCGCAGCGCACTGCTGGAGGTAAAAGATTTAAAAAAGCACTTTAAAGTGGGTAAAAATGCCATTTTAAAAGCGGTGGACGGCGTAAGTTTTGCCATTTACCCTGGCGAAACCCTGGGCCTTGTGGGCGAAAGCGGCTGCGGCAAAACCACCTGCGGCAAAACCGTGCTGGGCCTGTACCCGGCCACGGGCGGGCAGGTGCTTTACCAAGGGGCCGATATTGGGGCCATGCGGCCCAGTGAAAAAAAGGCCTTTACGCGCAAAGCCCAAATCATCTTTCAAGACCCCTACTCCTCTTTAAACCCCCGCATGACCGTGGGGGACATCGTGGCCGAAGGGCTGGAAATTCACGGCATTGGCCAGAGCAAAGACCGCCAGGAAATGGTATTTGAGCTGCTGCATGATGTGGGGCTGAACAAAGAGCACGCCTCCCGTTTTCCGCATGAATTTTCAGGCGGGCAACGCCAGCGCATCGGCATTGCGCGGGCGCTTGCCATCCAACCGGAGTTTATTGTCTGCGACGAGCCCATCTCCGCGCTGGACGTCTCCATCCAGTCACAGGTGGTAAATTTGCTGATAGACCTACAGCAAAAACGCAAGCTCACCTATCTGTTCATTGCGCACGACCTCTCCATGGTGAAGTATATATCGGACCGGGTGGGCGTGATGTATCTTGGGAATTTGGCCGAACTTGCCAGCAGTGATGAATTGTACCAAAACCCAATGCACCCCTATACAAAAGCGCTGCTGTCCTCCATTCCCATACCAGACCCCAAGGCCGAGCGGGAAAAGCGGCGCATCCCCATTGAGGGAGAGATTCCCAGCCCCATAAACCCAAAGCCGGGCTGCCGCTTTGCAGGCCGCTGCCAGTACGCCGTGCAGCGCTGCAAAGAGGAGACCCCCCTTAGCCGGGAACTGGCCCCACAACACTTTGTGGCCTGCCACCGGGCCGAAGAGATTTAGGCAATAGAACAGGTTCTATTTATCATAAAATTTGGAGGAGATTATGAGAAAGTCAAAAAGAATCATCTCGGCATTGGCACTTTGCCTGGCACTGGCCTTTACAGCCACGGCCTGTGGCGGCGGCAGTTCTTCCGCCAGTGGGGCGGCCAGCGGCGCCCAGGGCAGCACTGCGGGCCAAAGCGGCGCGGGGGCCTCGGCCCCGGCGGGCGAGCAAACCTTTGTGTATGCCTCGTCCAGTGCCCTTCCAGGCATCAACCCCCAGCAGAACACCGGTGCGCCCGAAAACGAAGTGTATGACATTGTGCTAGAAACTTTGGTACGCTACGTCACCGATGAAAATGGCGAGGCCGTCATTAAGCCCGGCGTGGCCGAAAGCTGGGAAGTGAGCGAAGACGGTAAAACCTATACCTTCCACCTGCGCGATAACGCCATGTGGAATGATGGTGTGCCCGTAACCGCACAGGACTTTTTGTATACCTTTCAAACCATGGCAAACCCCGCCACCGGCTCCACCAACGCCTGGCTGTTTGAGGGCATTATTGAGAATTTTACCGAGGCACTGTACAACGACGGCACAGACCCCAAAAACAACAAAAAACCGGAAGAAATTGGTGTGGCCGCCCCGGACGACAAAACCGTGGTATTTACCCTAACCCGCCCCGCCCCTTTCTTTTTGGAGCTTGTGTCAAGCCCCAAGCCCATTCGGCAGGATAAAATGGAGGAGTGGGGAGACGCCTATGGCTCCAGCGCCGACAAGTTAGTGACAAATGGGGCCTTTAGTATTGAAAGCTGGACGCAGAATATTGAGATGGTGATGGCGAAAAACCCGAACTACTGGGATGCTGAAAATGTGAAGCTTGAAAAGGTGGTACGCAAGGTTCTCTCCGACCCTTCCACCATGGTACAGGCCTTGCTGAGCGGCGAAATAAACAGCATGGCCACCAACGACCCCGACTGGCAGCAGATGATACTGGCCGGCGGTGATTTTAAAGAGATGCCCGCCCCCACCCGCGCGCCGGAGTTTTTGGCCTTCAACTGTGCAAACCAGTATTTCAAAAACCCCAAAATCCGTTTGGCTTTTTCCCTGGCGTTCGACCGCCAAAAATTTGTAGATGACTTACGCAACGGCAAAGCCGTGGCCATTGAAACCGTGCTGCCCGATGTATTTAATGTGGGCGACACCACCTACACCGAACTGGTGGGCGGCAAGAACGAACAGATTTTGGCCGACCTGCGCGCCGCAAACCCAGACCTGAAAGCCCTGCTGGTAGAGGGTTTGAAAGAAGAGGGCTTAGACCCCGACCCCGCCAAGATGGAGGTACACTTTGCCTCCCGCGGCACCGACGAACTCTCGAAAAAAATTGCCGAGTGGTACTATCAGCAGTTCCAAGAGAATTTAGGCGTCAACCTCACCATTGATATGATGGACTGGAACATCATGTGGGATAAAATTGATTCGGGCGATTACGATATCGCACTTTCGGGCTGGGGCCCCTACTATAACGACCCCGAGGCCCTGCTCAGCCTCTTCCATTTGGATAGCGGCTACTTCAACAAGGACAAAACCGGTTGGAGCGACGAGAGCGCCCAAAAATATGCCGACCTTTTACAGCAGGCCAAAGAGACCACCGACAACAAAGAAAAGGCCCAGCTCTATTTAGAGGCCGAGACCATTTTGCTGAGCGAGGCGGTTGTATCCCCCGAGTACCTGCCCGTAAACTACTATTACCTCTCGGGCAATGTGCAGGGCATTGCGTTCAACCCCAATTCCTATACCGACTACACCCAGATTTACATGGGTTAACCGGAGAGTGGAATCCCCCCGTATGCCAGGGTTTTGCCCTGGAACACGGGGGGATTCTTATTGAAAATTCGGGTGAATCCATCTCTGTTTCACCTTTAAAAACCACTCTTGCCCTCTCAGCCCAGCAGCGCCTCTATCATTCCGCCATAGCCCTTATAGGCGCGCTGTAGTTCGTCCAGTTCCACATATTCGTCTACAACATGCGCCAGTTCCTCGCGCGAAGGGCCATATCCAATTGTGGGTATGGCTTTTTCACCCGCGTAATGGCTGCCATTGGTGCAAAAATTATAATAGGCAAACTGGGGGGCTAGGCCCAGCGCCTGCAAACGGCTGTACACTTTTTGAATATACGTCTCTTCCCGGCTGTAAATCCAGCCGGGGAAAAAGCGCTCCGCCTCCATCCCCTCGCCTGTATAGCAGGTTTCGCGCCCCACCGCAAAGCTGGCTTTTGCCTGCAAAACCGGGTTTTGCGCCATCTGCTGCGCCAGTAAACTTTGCAAAGGCTGCAGCACCTCTTCTTTCGTTTCCCCCGCCAAAAGGCGCCTATCAAAAGTGGCCACACAGTATTCCGGCACCACCGACATACCCGGATAGGGGGAGGACTTGATATCGGTAAGTTCAAGGATACCCTCGCCCAGTATTTCATGGCGGGGAGGCGGCAGTTTTCTTATGCATTCAATCAGTTCGCAAATTTGATATACCGCATTTACACCCGCCTGCGGGCTGGCACTGTGGGCAGGCTTACCAAAAACTTCCAGTTTTATTTCCGCCCTACCGCGTTGCCCAATTTTTAGCTTACATTCGCTTGCCTCGCCAATCACCACATAATCAGGGTGCAACGCCTCGCTTATTCTGCGGGCGGCCACACCTTCAAAGCATTCCTCCTGCACAACACCCGCCACACAAATTTTGCCCTTAAACTCCCGTTTTGGCTGTTTGGCATACTGCGCCGCCGCACAGGCCATGGCGGCAAGGGCACCCTTCATATCGCTGGCGCCCCGCCCATACAGGCGGCCCTTTTGTATTTCACCCGCAAATGGCGGGTGGCTCCAGTCGGCTTCCTTTTCTACAGGTACCGTGTCAATGTGCCCATCAAATAAAAGGGTGGGGCCAGGTTGCCCCCCATTTACCAGCCCTATAATGCTTCCACAGGGGTCAATGGTCACTTCGTCAAACGCATTTGCCCAGAAAAATTTTGCCAATACCGCAACGGCAGCTTCCTCCTTGCCCGAAGTGCTTTGTGCCTTTATAAGGCCCCGGCAAAGCGAGACCACCTCTTCCAAAACCATTTTGTCCATGTTTTCATCCCCAAACTGGCCTGTCACCATTTTTTTGCGGCGCGGTATTTACGGCGCTTACAGCGCCTCCCACAGTTCCTGGGCCTGTGTGCGGCACTCTCGCAATATGGCTTCTTCGTCCAGGGTGGTGCACCTGCCGTTTTCCACCACCACTCTGCCTTCTACCACAACATGGCGCACATTTTGTGGGCCACAGCACAGCAAGTGGCTTAAAAAATTCTTTTCATTTAAGGGGGTGGGCGGGGTATATCGTAGCGCAATAAAATCGGCGGCCGCGCCGGGCTTTAATATCCCAATTTTCCGCCCAAAGGTGTTTTGGCAAAGGTTTGCAGTGTTGTAAAAAGCCATCTGCAAAAGTTCATTTGTGCTAAAAAGTGCCGTGCTTGCAAAAAAAGCCCGCTGTGCAATGGCCGCTACAGAAAGTTCTTTAAAAAGATCGTAGGTATAGCCATCTCCCCCCAGTGCCACCTTAACCCCATTTTGCAGCATACTTACCACCGGGCTACAGCCCACTGCGTTGTTCATGTTGCTTTGGCAGTTATGTGCCACCGTAGTTTGCGTTTTATTCAGCATTTGCCAGTGTTTGGGGCCCAGGTGTACCCCGTGCGCCGCAATGCTTTTGGGGCCCAGCACCCCTGCCTCATACATCCGCTGTGCCACGTGCATATCAAAGGTCTCATAACTGTGCGCCACGTCCGCCTCCGCCTCGGCCAGGTGGATATGACAGCCACAATCCAGTTCATTGGCAGTTTTTACGCAGGCCCTTAGCGTTTCATCACCCAGGGTGTAGCCCGCGTGCATCCCCATCATCCCCCGCAGCATAGGGTCGGCGGCTGTTTTTTGCGTAAAGCGCCGGTTCTCCAAAAGACCCTGTTGCGCGCCTTCTCGGCCATAACGGTCGCTCACTTCATAACACAGGCAGGCCCGGGCCCCCGCCTCCTTAACCGCCCTTGCCACAATGTCCAGGCTTCCCTCAATACAGGCGGCACTTACATGGTGGTCAAAATAGGTGGTGGTTCCGCTTTTCAGCCCCTCTATTAGCCCCAGCAAAGTGCTGTAATACACCTGCTTTGGGTTTAGTTTCCTATCTACCTTCCACCACATGCGGCTAAGCACCTGCTGCCAATTTTCAATGGGTTCCGGCAAAGTCATCCCCCGCACAAATTGCCCGTAAAAATGGCAGTGGGCACTAATAAAACCCGGCATTACAAACATGCCATCTAAATCTACCGTTTCGGTTATATGCGCATCGTCTCCCGCTTCCACACCCAGCGCTTGAATACTGCCATCCTCTGTTACCAGAGATGCGTTTTCCAAGTAGGGCTTATCGGGATTCATGGTTACAATGGTGGCATTGGTGTATCTTCTTTTGCTCATACAATCTCCTCCAGCTTAGGTGGCTCGCCTCGTGATATGAAACGCCCCTGCCCGCGCTCTCCCAAAAAGGTTTTATGGTTCACTAGGCAGCTGCCCCCCCGGAACACGTAGGCCGTCTCCGCCGAGGTTTCAAACCCTTCAAAAGGGGTGTAATCACTTTTTTCGTGCAGTTCTGCGGCGGTAATCCGGCCGGGTGCATGTGGGTTTAGCAGTAAAATATCCGCGTCACTGCCAATTTGTAGCGTCCCCTTTTGCGGGTATAAACCATAGATTTGCGCGGGGTAACTTGCGGTAAGGCGGGCAAAGCGCTCGTGGTTTATCCTACCTTTTACCACCCCCAGTTCATACAGTACCGGCAGCCTGGTTTCAATGCCCGGCATCCCGCCGGGTACCTCGTAAAAATTATCTGAAACCCGCTTCTGCCTTTTATAAAAGGCACAGTCATCGGTGCCTATGGTAAACACCGCGTCCGTTTGCAGGGCGCCCCACAAAGCCTCTCGGTCCTTTTCGCCACGTATGGGGGGGTGTACAATAAAATCTGCGGCGTTTGGGCGGCTGTACACTTCCCTTGTAAAGTATAAGTAATGGGGGCAAGTTTCCCCATAGACCGAAAGCCCTGCTTTTTGGGCCTCTAAAACCAATTTTACCCCCTTGGCGCTGGAGAGGTGACGTATAAGCGCCGGGCAACCGGTTTTTTGAGAGAGTTGTACCACCTGCTCTACCGCTTCAGCTTCGCTGTCATCGGGTTTACTCTGCGGGAAATATTCCATGGCCGTATTCCCTGCGCGACGCAGCTTCTCTGTCGCCTCCAAGATTGTGCGTTCCCGCTCGGCATGTACTGTGGCAAGGCCTCCACTTTCTGCAATAATCCAAAAGGCTTTTTCCATATCTTCCGGCGGAACATAGAGGCCGCCTTCGCTGTAGGTGGTGTAGAATTTAAACGACACACAGCCTTTCTTTATGAAAAGTGGTATGGCTTTCAGCGTTTCTTCATTGATATCTGTTAGGGTGATGTGCAGCGCGTAATCCACTGCGCTTTGCTTTGCAAGCGCCAGGCGGCTTGCCAGTGCTTGCAAAGCACTGCCGCCTTTTTGCTGGTCTGCAAAATCTACCAGTGTGGTTACACCGCCAAAAGCCCCACTGTATGTGCCGTCATAAAAATCGTTCATGGTTTGGGTGCCCGCAAAGGGCAGCAACATGTGGGCGTGCGTCTCCACAATGCCCGGCAGTGCCACAAGGCCAGCGGCGTCCAGCACCTCTGCAGCGTCTGCGGTAAGCCCGGGGCCCATCTGCGTAATTTTTCCATTTTCTATAGCGATGTCACTTATCCCCAAATCCTCTGGGCTATAAATATGCGCGTTTTTTATTAGTAAATCGGCCAAAAGGGCCACCTCCCCCTGCGGGTAACACAGCCGTAAAATGTACCGCTGGAACGCCGGCCAGCACTACACGATGTATGCGTGTATCTTCTCGGCCGCACGTTTGCCGTCCGCCACGGCCTGCACCACCGTGTCTCCGCCGTTTATAAAATCTCCCCCTGCAAAAACCTTGCCAACATTGGCATTTGCAGGCCCAGCACCATCCGCCAGTAAGCCAAAGGCTTTGGCCAGGGCCTCTCCGCCCCTGCTACCAAAGGCTGAAAGCAAAAAACTCGCCTTCATTTCAACCAGCTGGGCAGTATCCGCTTCCATCTTGTCGCGGCCCTTCGCATCCTTGCCTTGGGGCCTTGCCGGGGCGCAGCTCAGGCCAATCAAGCGGCCATTTTCCTCTTTGGCGCTTATCATCAATGTGCGCCAGCAAAACTCCACCCCCAGTGAAACCGCCTGTAAATACTCCCGCTTCCAGGCAGGCATTTCTTCTGCCGTACGCCGGTACACCACCCGAACGCGCGGCACCCCCAGCATTTTTGCCACCGAGGCGGCGTCCATGGCCGTGTTGCCGCCCCCCATCACTACCACATCTTCCCCAAGTTCTGCCGCCGTTATTTTACCCAGCTTGGAAAGCCGCAAAAAATCCTCGGCATACATCCGGCAGGGCCCTTCCATAACCTGTGAGGTTATTTTTTCTGTGAGGCCCACAGCCAAATACACTGCATCATACTGGTTTAATATCCCTGCGGCAGCAGCTTCGTCGATATGGGCCTTTAGTTTCATCTCCACCCCAAGGGCCGTAACGCCCTCCAAATCCTGCTGCAATTCAATACCGGGCAGACGGTAGGCGGGTATTTGCATAGAGGGCACCCCGCCCAAAGATTCCTCTTGTTCAAAGAGGGTGACCTTATGGCCCCGCTGCGCCAGGCAAACTGCCGCTGTAAGGCCCGAAGGCCCCCCGCCCACCACGGCAACCGTTTTACCGCTGGCGGGCGGCAAGGCAGGGCTGGGCCGCACCTTGCGCAGTGCAAAGTTTTGTAGTTTTGCAATTTGAATTTCTTTGCCCAGCAACTTGCTTGCACAATTTTTTTGGCAGAGCTGCTCGCTTGGGCAAACCATAGCACAGATGCCGCCCAGGGGGTTTTCGGCCAAAATGGTTTCAGCCGCACCGGTATAGTCTTCGGTTGCTATCCGCCGCACAAACTTGGCTACATCTATATTTGCGGGGCAGCTTTTTTTGCAATTTGCCTCAAAGCAATGTAGGCAGCGGTTTGCCTCCGTCTGTGCTTGCTGTTTTGTAAAAGGGGCATTGCCCTCGTGTGTCATATGAACCGTCCTCCTTCCAAGGTTAGCGTATCTCAATACAACCCTGCACCGGGCATACCGACTGGCAAACCCCACAACCGCGGCACTTTTCTTCCTCAATGCCTACGTCGTTTTCCCCAGTAGAAATGGCGTTGTAGCCGCCGTCACGGCAGGCAATGTAGCAGGCTTTGCAGCCAAGGCAGCTGTCGGGGTCAACATGGCTTTTCACCTGCTGGCTTCTATCCAGCGCGTCGTTTTCCACCAGCAGGGGGATGCAGCAGCCCACAAGCTGGTTTACGCTGCTCATTCCTTTTGCCTGCAAATAATGCCTAAGCCCTGCACAGAGGTCATCTATCATCTCAATGCCGTAGCGCATAACCGAGGTGCAAAGCTGCACGGTTTTGGCCCCAAGGCAAAAATACTCGGCGGCATCCCGCCAATCGCTAATACCGCCCACGCCCGAAATAGGCAGCTGAACCGCCTGGGCAATTTGCGCCACACAGGCCAGCCCTATAGGCTTTACCATGGGGCCCGAAAGACCTCCAAACGCCGATTTACCCCGCACATCCATTTTAGGGGTAAGGGTATCCAAATTGATGCCGGAAAACCCCATCACGGTGTCAATAGCACAAATGGCGTCTGCACCGCCTTCGGCAGCCGCCCTGGCAATGGCCGCTATATCGGTAACATTGGGGGTCATTTTCACAATCACCGGTGTGTCTTTCCGGGTAGCCTCTTTAATCCAGCGGGTTACCATACGGGTAAGGTCCGGGTCGGCTGCTGGAATGGTGCCCGCGCCGTCCTCTCCTTGCGGGCAGGATTGGCTGCTTTCTATCAGATCCACCCCTGCCTCTTCCAGGCGCTGCACAAGTTCGGTCCAATCGGCCTTACTGCCGGCCATAATGCTGCCCATGAGAACTCTATCGGGGAATTTATCTTTTAAATACCGGATATCTTCACAAATTTCTGTAATATGCCGCTCTGAAATCAGGTCAATATTAAAAAAGCCCGCATGGGGTTTTTCCCCATAGCGTATTCCCCCCATCATGGGGTAGGCAAGGTTTACCGTTTCCTCTTCAACCGATGTGGTTTTAAACACCGCGCCACCCCAGCCTGCCGCAAAGGCCCGCTCAATACGCTCTCGGCTGTCTGAGGGGGGGGAGGCGGCCAGGGTAAAGGGATTTGGGAAACGCACACCCGCAAATTCCACTTCCAAGCACTTATCCATACTACTCTCCTCTTTCCAGGCCATTGGCCCTTTGGTGCTTCAGCAAACTCATTTACTGCCGCGCACAAACGCAGGCGCAGATGATACTATTCCATGCTCACCCCGCAAATATTTGAAGGGCCGCAACACCTTTGCTGCATTTGGACGGCCGCCTTTTGCACGGCGTGCACAATAGGCAGATATCCGGTACACCTGCACAGGTTTCCCGCAATGGCCGTTTGAATTTCGCACTTTGTGGGGTTTGGATTTTGGGCCAGCAGGGCGTACGCGCTCATAAGCATACCGGGGGTACAAAACCCACATTGAATGGCGCCGCCTTCCACAAAACAGCTTTGCAATATCCGCCCAATCTCCAGTTGGCTCAGCCCTTCAACCGTTAAAATCTCCCTGCCCTCCATCTGGCTGGCCAGTAACAGGCAAGCAGTTACCGCCTGGCCATCCACAACTATGGTACAGGCGCCACACTCCCCCACGCCGCAGCCCTCTTTTGTTCCGGTCAGGTTTAAGGCATCCCGCAGCACATCCAGGCCCCGCATTTCAGGCGTCGCCCATACACGAACTGCTTTTCCGTTCAGGGTAAAGTGCAGGTTTTCCCCCCTCATGGTTCTTCCCCCCACAGCAGCCCAAAAAGCAAACGCCTACAAAGGCAAAAGGCAACGGGCTGTTTATAACTGGTGGAAGCGCGCAGCCCCGCAATTTCAGGAATTTTATCGGCAAGCGCCTTTGCTACGGCCTCCACATCCTCTTTTTGTGGAACTCTGCCAAGCAACATGGCATGAATTTCTGGAAAAACCAGGGGCGAGGGAAATACCGCGCCCAGGGCCAAACGGAAAAAATCCACCTCGCCATTGCCGCTTTGGCGCACCCCCCCGGCCACCGTGAGGCGAGAGATGGCAAGCGCCTTGCGGCGGCCCAACTTTTCGTAGTTGGCACGGCTGCCCTGGGGTAATTTTTTTACAAATATTTTGGTAATAATGTCTCTATCCGTAAGGCTTGTTTTGTAAGGGCCCGTCACCACCTCTGTAAGTGGTTGGCGGCGCAGGGTACCCAAGCGGTTCACCTCCACCTCGGCTTCCAGCACAGCCAGGGCCGAAAACGTATCGGCCGCCGGGGAGGCGTTTGCAATATTCCCCCCGAGGGTGGCATGGTTGCGAATTTGCAGCGAACCCACCGTGCCGCAGGCCTGTGCCAAAATGGGGGCATACTGCTGTACCAAAGCATTTTGATGCACCGCGGTGTGGGTGGCCCCGGCCCCAACGGCAAGCCAGTCTCCCACCTCTTCAATGGCCGCCAGTTCTGGCAGCCCATAAATGTCCACTATGGTACATTCCCTATAGCGTTCATCCTTACGGGCGTAAACCAAAATATCGGTGCCGCCCGCAAACAACAAGGCCCGGCCCTGGGTATTCCCTAGCATTTCTGCCGCCTGTGTAAGGTTGGCGGGTTTTAGATAGGTTTTATGTTCCACGTTCCGCTTCCTCCCGTATCGCCCGGCAGGCGAAGAATACTTTGTCAAGGTTAGCCGGCAAGCACCGGATGCAGCCCGCTTTGCCAATGGCCATATTGATGGCCCCCAGCACGGCAGCCGCGCCGGGTTCGGTAGAGGGCTCGCCAATAGAGCGGGCGCCCACAGCCATTCGTGGGTCGGGGTGTTCGTCTAAAATTGGCACGACATCCCCCACATCCAATGCCGTTGGAATAAGATACTCTTCAAAATTTTGGTGGCCAATCCACGCGGTTTCAGGGTCCAGGGCCAAATCCTCCATCATGGCCATACCGGCCCCCATCACCGCGCCGCCATAAATTTGCCCCACTACACACTGCGGGTTTACAGCGCGGCCCATATCGTGGCTGCCCACCATTTTAACAAGTTGCACAAACCCAGTCTCGGCATCCACCTCCACCTCGGCCATGTGGCAAGAGTAGGTGTAGGAATAGTAGGCCTCTCCCTGGCCTGCCGCTTCGTCCCAAAAAAGCGGCGGCACCATATACGTGCCGTTGGCGGCCGGGGTAAGCCCATTTTGGTAGCAGATATGCACGGCTTCTTGGAAAGAGTTCTCCCCACCAGCATACAGCACGCGCCCCTGCTCAAAACGCAGTTCCGCAAGCGGCCTATTGTACTGCTTTTCGAGGCCCTGCCTCAGTATTTTGTGTATGCTTTCGGCCGCATCTGCTATGGCCGCACTTCCAATAAAGGTGCCGCGTGAGGCGATGGCCGCCCCGCTGAGGGGACATTTATCAGTGTTGGTTTCACTGATGCTAACCAAGGCCACGGGTACGCCCAAAAGGTCGGCGGTTATCTGTGTCATACAGGTGCGCAGGCCCTGGCCTTGTTCGGTAAAACCGCAGTTTAGCTGCACACTGCCATCTTGCTCTACCTCTATGTACACCCTGCCTATGTCGGGGGCGGCCTCCGCCCCGATAGAGCACCCCCGCATACTACAGGCAATGCCCACACCCCTGCGTTTCATAAGATTTTTGGGCTGGGCAGAATACCGCGCAAATTTCCGCTCAAAATCCAGTTCGGCCGCGGCCTTTTCCATCACCGAGCGGATACTGACGGTGTGAAAATCCAATTTTTGGCCATTGGGCGCTTCGTCGCCATCTGCTAAAAGGTTGCGGCGGCGCAGTTCCAGTGGGGAAATTTGCAGTTTTTGGGCCAGTTCATTCATGGCATTTTCGGTGGCCAAAATGGCCTGCGGGGTACCAAAGCCCCGCATGGAACCACAGATAGAACTGTTGGTAACGGCGCCGCTACTCTCATAATCCAGGTTCGGTATGCGGTAGGGGCCGGGGCCCAAAGTTACGGTCTTCCACATCACGCCGGGAGTCATATTCACGTAAGGGCC
Organism: uncultured Oscillospiraceae bacterium; assembly: GCA_964550985.1. Taxonomy (GTDB): domain Bacteria; phylum Bacillota; class Clostridia; order Oscillospirales; family Ruminococcaceae; genus JAAYCI01. The sequence goes on along the minus strand of CAZKBM010000007.1, from coordinate 45,500 downwards.
TCCGTTACCGGTTGCCCGCGCCCACAGGGCCTGAATTTTGCCCTTTTCATCCGCCCCCAGTTTGATATCAAAGGCAATGGGGTGGCGTTTCATGCTCTCTCTAATGGATTCTTCGCGGCTTAACTGGTACTGCACCGGCCTACCGAGGCGCAGTGCCAAAAGCCCCGCGCGTACAGCCAGGGGCTCCACACTTTCCAGCTTGCCCCCAAACGAGCCCCCCAAAACACTAGGCTGCACGTTTACACAGGCAACCGGTAAAGCCAAGGTACGCGCCACAGAAAGCCGCACCATATAGGGGTTTTGAATGGAGCCGTGAATGGTAAGTTCCCTGCGCATTCGGCTGGGCACAGCCACAATCACTTCGGTTTCAATGTAGGCATGTTCCACGTGCTGGGTTTCGTAGTGGCTATGCACCAAGGCCTTTGCGCCTAAAAGTCCGGACTGCGCATCACCCTTGCGGGTGTGGCACAGCACGCAGCGATTATCCGGGTAAGCTTCTCCCACGGCAACATCGCCGGCATAGGCTTTTTCGGGCTGTGCGTAAACGGGCAGTTCTTCATATTCGGCTTTTACAAGGGCTGCAGCGGTCGCAGCCGCTTTTGGGCTCTCGGCGGCTACCACCGCCACCACATCCCCCCAAAAACGTGTTTTGTCGTTTACAAGTACGTACTGGTCCACCACAACTTCGCCAATTTGCTGTGCGCCGGGTATGTCTGCCGCCGTAATCACATCCAAAACACCCGGTGTATTCCGGGCCTGTTCAATATCCAAATTTACAAGCTTTGCGTGTGGATGGCCCGCGTACACCCCTTTTGCATACACCATACCTTCAAAACGCAAATCAGCGCCATACTGCGCTCTTCCTGTGGCCTTGGCCATGGCGTCAATTCTTGTAAGGGAGGTTCCCACGCTGTTCAGTGTTGTTTCCATAGGCTAAAACGCGCCGTATTTTTTGTAGGCATCCACTGCGCTCATCCCCTCATCAATGGCACTGCGGGTGTCCTTTTCGGTGCGTATTTTGTGCAGGGTGGCCTCAATGGCCTCCACCTCAATTTTTTGGGGAATAACCAAAACTCCGTCGATATCGGCAAAAATCAAATCTCCCGGCTCTATCCACACATCGTCAATTTCAATGGGAACCCCATACTCCAGCACCTTGTTGCGGAAGGAGGAACCGCGTGCATCCCGCCCGCGGGAGTAGACGGGAAAATCTTGCTTTAGCACCAGGGCGGAATCTCGGTGATAACCGTTGATAACGGCACCCACCGCCCCCTTGCGCTTTACCGAGGCCGTCATGATCTCGCCAAAATAGGATGCGCGCCAGTTGCCGCCGGTAACCATATATACCTGGCCCTCACCTATATTGTCCACCGCATCGTATAATTTTCCAAGGGCTTCCTCCTGCCTGCCATATACATCACATATCACCGTGGGGAAAGCCCGGCCCACCATCACCCGGGTGTCGTTCGGCACCATGGACTGTATCTCCCGGGGCAGGTATTGGTCCATATAACCCATTCCATCAATGGTGTCCAAAATAGCACCCGAATATAGTTCGTTTTGAATAATGGCAAACAGTTCTTTATCGTTTTTCCACTCCGGCATAGTTCTATCCTCTCTTCAACACAATTTTTGTGGTTTTAACCTGGTTGCGTGTTTTACAGCAAATTAACAAGCCGTAGCGCATAAATACGGGAAAAATCAGGCGCTGCATAACAGTTTCTAGCAAAAGCTTGCTGCGCAACCTTTTGAGAAACTGTAATAAGGGGCCATTTGCCAGGCTACTGCAAACCCTAAATTAACAACTGCCGGTATATTTCCGCATTTTCCAGCAGCATGGGTAGGCCCCCAGCCGAAAATACAATGCGCATGGCCTCGCGCAGTTGCTCTTTTGTGGCACCCGCGGCCAAGGCCTCGCGCCCGCAGGCCACCGCCCCATTTGGGTGGTTCACCAGGGCATCGGCCACCATAGATATCATATGTTTATATTTTTTTTCCAATGCGCCGTCCTCGTGTACAAAACCCATGGTTTTTTCCATTAGTTCATACAATTCTTGGTCCGCCTCATAAAATGGCTGCATAAAAATAGGCACTTCTTTACTCATGGCAATCTTCCTCTCATTTTATCCGCTCTTTATTCTACTTCTGTCGTATCCGCTCTACCCACCCTGTTTAGCCGCTTTCTCAATGGCGTCTACAATTTTTACATAACCCGTGCAGCGACAGATATTCCCCGAGATAGCCTGCTGAATCTCTTGACGTGTGGGGTGTGGGTTTTTATCCAGCAGGGCCTTGCCGGCCAAAATCATGCCGGGGGTGCAGTAACCGCACTGCACCGCGCCCACCTCAAGAAAGGCCTGCTGCAGTGGGTGCAAAAGGCCATCCGCCCGCTGCACGCCCTCAATGGTAAGCACTTCTCCGCCGTCCGCCTGCACGCTTAGCACCAGGCAGGAATCCACCAGTTCTCCATTCAGTATCACCGAGCAGCTTCCACATTCGCCCTCGCGGCAGGCGGCCTTTGTACCGGTTAATCCAAGGCGCAGGCGCAGGGTATCTACCAAAACCTCTCCGGCCTCCACCGGTAGGGTTACCCGCTTACCGTTTAGCATAAAGTCAATCTCACGTTCCATAGACGCCCTCTTTTTTATGCATATTTACCGCATTACGCCGCCCACTGCGTTTGGGCCAAAATATCCTCACGCGTCTCACCTTTTCCCAGTTCTGCGTCTACCTTTGCTTTTTCCGCAATCGAAAGGGGGCTACCACGTTGCTGCTGTATTGCATAGTAAATGGCCTCAGGGCGGTTTTGCACCCGCCATTCATAATCTACACGCTGTACTTTTTGCATTAAAATATCCATATCGGCATAAAGTTCTTTCTCCGCAACCGGCCGCCCCATCCAGGTCTCATACTGCTGGGCAATAAACAACTTGTTCTGTTCATACTTCCAGCCCTGCAGATAGGGGTCATAGGTGTGGTAGGTAGCCTCTTTTAAATCTTTTACCGGGTAGGCCGGTTGCAAGGGCTTTTGGTAGGATAGCAATTCCGACTGGATGAATACCACGGGCTTTACCCTGCCCGGCAGATACACCGCCACTTGATACAGCTTTCCCTTAACCGTATAGGTGTGTAATTCAGTTACATCTTTGTACACAAGCGGCATTTTTATGCCGCTGTTGTTATACAAAATATGTACTTCGTCGGGCGGGAAAGAGCGCGGCACAATATAAGCGGTTCCAAGGCCCATAGCCAAAACCACCACTGCTAAAATGGCCAGCCCTACCATTTTCTTTTTCTTCCCTGCCTTGCCCACAGACGCTTTCCCCCTTAGCAGGCGGTAGCCCTATATGCCAAACGCCTCTTTTACTGTAGCCATTGCCTCCGGTAGCCCGGCTTCATTTACATATTCCAAAATCACCGGGCCTTGGTAACCCTGTTTTTTGGCAAGCTGTGCATATAGCGGATAATTTAGCACCCCTTTACCCGCCGGCACAAAAACAGATTTTCCCTCTTTAATTAAAGTATCTTTAACATGCAACAACGCAATTGAGGACCCAACCAGTGCAAAAAGTTCCTCCAGCATTTCATCTGCCTTTGCCGCGTTATCGGGGGTAATCAAGTTGGCAGGGTCGCAGGCAAGTTTTAAGTTTGGGGCCATTACCCCGTCCAGCATTTTTTTAAGCGTTTTGGGGCTGCGGGCCATCTGCCCAAAGTGCGGTTCTATACAAATGCTTACCCCATACCCCTGTGCATAGGTGCAAAGATCTTTTAGGGTTTGGGTCAGTTCCGCCCAAAGTTCCGGCTTTTCGTTATCCGGGTGGTAGGTCCAGTTGTGCTGGGGGTTTGCACTACCGGCCTCGGTAACTATATATTGGCAGCCCAGGGCCGGGCAACACTCAATTAGGGCTTTTAACTCCAGTATCCCCGCTTCTCGCTCCTCCAAATGAGGCGTAGCCAAGCTGGTGTACCCGCACAGTGCAGAAATTTCAATGCCGTTTTCTGCAAAAGCCGCCTTTATCTCTTCACATTTCTCTCGGTCTAATTCTGCCGAAGTGAGGTCCTCGCCCCCAAAGCCAAGGGCCAGTTGCACCGAGGTAAACCCCAGCTTTCGCATTTTTTGCGCGGTTTCAGCTGCGCTGTATTTTTTGAACATCGAATTGAAAACACCGAGTTTCATGGCAAAACCTTCCCACCTTTATTTTCAAATTATGTTGGGCCCTTTTAACACAGCGTATAACCGCCATCTACCAGCAAATTATGCCCCACAACATAGTTGGATGCGGGGGATAGCAAAAACAGGGCAGGGCCCACCATATCTTCCGGCTGGGCAATGCGCCCTATGGGGGTTTGCGCCTCCACCGCCTCTAAAATGGCGGGGTCGGCCTTTAAAAACGGAACAGTGAGGGCGGTATCCACATTGCCTGGGCTTAACGCATTTACATTGATGCCGTTTTTAATCCATTCATACGCCAGGTATTTACTCATGTGGATAACGGCGGCTTTTGCCGCCGCATAAGGTGAACCGGTTGTGCCGGTGCAAACCACGCCGGACATGGAGGCAATATTGAGAATTTTCCCGCCTCCGGTTTGCGCCATCCACCGGGCGGCCTGCTGGCAGCACCAAAATACCGCATTTACAAAATGGTTCATCACATCGTTCCAGTCTCCTTCGGGCATATCCATAGCAGGCGCGCCCTTGCTAATACCAGCTGAATTCACCAGCATATCCAAGGTTTGAAACTTTGTTTTGGCAAAAGCAAAAATATCCTCACAGCTTGCTTTTGTGTCAATATTCACGGCAATAGTTGCCGCCTGCACCCCTTCGGCCCTGCAAACGTTCGAGGCCTTATCCAGGTTCTCTTCCGAAATATCTGAAAGTACCAGGTTAACCCCCTCTTTAGCCAGCCCCTGGGCAATGGCAGAGCCTATTCCGCCACAGCCAATTACCAAAGCATTTTTCCCTTTCATTTCAAAAAGACTCATACAAACCATCCTTTCTCCGTTATACTTACTGTTTTACATTTCTATTCCAGTTCTTTGCCCGCGCGCACATAGGGTTTGCCAATTACCGCCGGGTTTACGTAGCGGAATTTGGCGCCAATGATAAGCACCACTATGGTAAGCAAGTAGGGCAGCATAACCATAAACTGGTAGGGAATACCGATATTTAGGGCTTGAATACGAAGCTGCAAAGAGTTTGCAAAACCAAACAGAAGCGAGCCCGCCAGTACTAGCGAGGGTTTCCACCTGGCAAAAGTGACTAACGCCAGCGCAATAAAACCCCGGTTGGCCGACATTCCATCGGTATAAATCCCTATGTTCAAAGTTAGGTAGGCACCAGCCAGTGTACACATCATGGCGCCAAGTATCCACATGCAGTACCGTATTTTTATTGCGTCAATACCCATGGTGTCTGCCGCTTGAGCGTTGCCACCCACCGCGCGAACTTTTAACCCGAGATTTGTGCGGAATAAAACAAACGAGGCTAGCGGCACCAGCAGTAAGACAAGGTACACCATAATATTTTGATTGAATAAAAAACCAACGATGGGAATATCGCTTAAAAATGGGATTTTAATGCTGGTGAACGTTTTTACCTTTATGGGTACCACCGAGGTTGCAAACAAAAAGCGGTTAAAAAAACCCGTGGCGCCCGTGGCAAATAGGCCAAATACAATGCCCACTATAGGTGAGCTTCCATTCATTTTTAAAGTAAGCACGCCCATAAACAGGCCAATTACCGCCCCCGCCATAAGCGCAATGGCAAGGCCACCCAGCAAACTACCTGTGTAGTAGGCGCCCAAAAAAGATAAAAAGCACCCCGCGGTAATTTGCCCTTCCATGCCCATGTTCAGCATGCCGCTGCGCTCTACAAACATCTCCCCAAGGCCCGCCATCAAAAGAGGTATCGCCAGTGCCAGTGCGCCTGATAACAAGCCCGTAATGGATTCTATTGAAACAAAAGAACTCACAATGACCCACCCTCCTTTTACGCGCCGTCATTTTTAGGCAAAGGCCTTACGGTAATGCTTGCCCGATATTTTTTAGATATCAGATGTTTTTGCACCCGTTTTACCGCGTACTCGCTCATTATCCAGAAGAAAACCGCCACACCCTGCAGTAAGGTTGCCATTATGGCCGGTGTTCCAACAGCCCGCTGTATGGCCTCGGCCCCCAAAAGCAGGCTTGCAAACACAAAAGCAGATATCGGTGTAAAGGCAATATTTTTTCTCGAGAGTTGCGCCACTACAATCGCCGTCCACCCAAAACCGCTTGTCACCTCGCTAATAAGCCTATAGTGAATGCCTGCTGCCTCGCTTGCGCCCGCAAGGCCGGCTAAAGCACCTGCTATTAAAAAACTCACCAGCATGACCCGGTTCACCTTCATACCAGCATACTTGGCCGCCTTGGCACTTAACCCCACCGCACGTATGGAGTAACCCAAAGGGGTTTTTTTCATCATTATCAGCACAATAACCGTGGCAACAACCGAAAACAACACCCCCATATGGAACTTTGTGCCCGGAACCAAAACCGGTAATACCCAGTTTGCCCCAAATACCCACGAGTGTTGCATCTGGCCGGTGGGGTCCTTTAAAGGGCCCCCTACCAAATACTGCAAAAATCCTGCCGCCACCTCGTTCATCATAATGGCCATAACCACTTCGCTTACACCAAAGCGGGTGCGTAAATACCCGGCCGGGAAGGCCCATAAAATGCCACCCAGCATACCAGCTATTACCATTAAGGGAACGGTGACAAACAAAGACCAATTGCTAGGCAAAAAAAGTGCCAGCAAACCGGCGCCCAGCGCGCCAAAAATCATTTGCCCTTCCCCGCCAATGTTGATACAACCGGCCTGCATGGACACCAAAAAGCCCAGCGATACCAGTAATAGAGGCGACATTTTGGAAAGGGTTTCGGAAATATTGTATTTCGTACCCCACGCCCCACGAAAGAACGCCGCATAGGCTTCTTGTAAATTTGCGTCATAGAGTTTTAACAGTAAGTTACATACCAAAACGGTTAACACCAAGGTGAGCCCCACCACAAATATCGAGGCCAAAAACTTACCCATACGCCCTGTTAGCCTAGCTGTAAGATGATTTTGCGGCATACGCTCAGGCCCCCTCTTCAAAGGGGTTTACCCCGGCCATCATCATAGCCAATTGGTCAAATACCAAGGTTTTATCATTTTGTAAAACCCCCATAATCCGGCCCTGGAACATTACGGCCACACGGTCGCTCAGCGCCAGCACTTCCTCAAGGTCGGTAGAGATAACCAGCATCCCGGTTCCCTCATCCCTTGCACGCAGCAAACATTTATGAATATACTCAATCGCGCCAATATCCAGGCCCCTAGTTGGCTGCATACAAACCATAAACTGGGGCGCACGGTTTAACTCTCGGGCCAAAATCACCTTTTGTAAATTGCCACCGGAAAGATGCTCTACCGGGGCTTTTGTACGCGCCACTTTTACATCATATTCGCACACCAGTTTTTGTGCCAATTTTGCGGCTTCATTCATCTGCAAAATATGCCGCAGGGCAAAAGGCGGCGCATTATAGTCCCGCAGCATTACATTTTCATCTACATTAAACTGGGCAATGGCCCCCACACCGTTACGTTCCGATGGAACATAACTCATTCCACGCCGAATACGCGTGGCAACATCCGTCAAGGTAATATCTTCCCCGCAAAGCTTTACAGCGCCCGCTGTGGGTTTCATCATACCGGTAATAACTTCACTCAGTTCTGTTTGGCCGTTACCGTCCACACCAGCCACACCCATAATTTCGCCATGGCGTACCCTTAGGCAAATATCATCCAGCACGGTACGCCCATATTCGTTTTTCGCGCTAACACCCGTTAGTTCTAAAACATTATCGCCCGGGCAGGCGGGTGCTTTTTGCAGCTGAAACATAACATCGCGCCCCACCATCATGCGGCTTAACTCCACCTTGTTCGTGTCTTTCACCTGCACGGTGGCAATTTTATTTCCCGCGCGCAATATGGTACACACATCGGCAAACTCCAGCACTTCCTCTAACTTATGGGTTATAAATATAATGGTTTTCCCCTTGTTCACCATCACCCGCAGCACCTTTAATAAATCGGTAATTTCGCCAGGGGTTAGCACGCTGGTGGGTTCGTCTAAAATCATAATTTCGGTGCCGCGGTACAGCGCCTTAATAATTTCTACCCTCTGTTGTTCCCCCACACTAAGCTGCCAAATAAAGGCGTCGGGGTTAACCATCAGCCCGTACTCCTGGGAAATACTTTGCAGTTCCCGGCACATTTTTTTATAGTCCAACACCGCTTTGTTGCCCGCCGCACCAGCCATGACATTCTCGGCCACTGTAAGCTGTGGAATAAGCATAAAGTGCTGATGTATCATAAATATACCGCGGGCAATGGCATCATTCATGGATTTATAGCACACCTTTTCTCCCCGCACATATATTTCGCCCTCGGTGGATTTATACAAACCGTATAATATTTTCATCAGTGTGCTTTTGCCAGAGCCATTTTCCCCAAGCAAGGCGTGAATTTGGCCCTTATGAATTTCCAGGTTAATTTGATTGTTGGCAACGTTATCCTCAAAGCGTTTGGTAAGGTTTTTAAACCTTATTATGCAATCCTGGTTCATTCTTTTAACCGCCTTATCCTTTGCTTTCATCCGGCCAGTTGCACCGGGCAGAGTACACACGTAAGACAGCATTCCTATAGCTGATATGAGGCGCGCATAGCCGAACGGGTTAGATTCTACCATACGCGCCCCATACCCTTTTTATGCAGCAATGGCCCTACTTTTGCTATCAGGTTGTAATTTCCGTCCGCTCTTCTACCACCAGATCTCCGCTAATAATTTTTGCTTTCAAATCGTTAATTTCCTTCGCAATATCATCCGGTACTAAGCCGTGGAAATCACTGATGTCTACAACGCCATCGGCCATACCGTACGAAAATACAGGTGTGTCGGCAAAAGTGCCTCCACGAATTTCCCCAATAATCAGTTCAATGGCACGCCCTATGTTTAGCACGGTACTGGTTAGCAGTAAGTCTGGCGCAAGGTCGTTTTGGTCGGTTACATCTCCAAACAGGTATTTTTCTTTTTCAATGCAGGCCTGCTGTACACCCAAGGCAAGGCCATCACCACGTCCCATCATCACGTCTACCCCTTGTTCAAACTGTGCAAGGGCAGTTTGGTAGCCAAGTTCGGTATCACTCCAGGAGCCTGCAAAGGAATGTACCACTTTGGTATTGGCGTCTGCATATTCAGCGCCCTGCTTATAACCTTCCAGCGCATTCACCATCTGTGGGTTTTCCATACCACCAATATAGCCAATAGTGCCGGTTTTGCTCATTCTGGCTGCCAAAACACCGCAGAGGAAGGAACTTTCGTGGTAAGGGTTACTAATGGCCGCCACATTGGGCATATCCGGCTGGCCACCCTGCAAAACAAAATAGACTTCTGGGTAATCGCCCGCCACCTTGAAAACGGCATCCATAAACTCAAAACTCCAAGCCACAATTAAGTTGTACCCTTGGTCGGCATAGTCGCGAATGGTTGCCTCAATATTGGCGCTGGTTACACTCTCCAAATAGTCAGATTCGACACCCTCCACCTTGTCATTCAAATAGTTGGAAGCGGCATAGGCTCCGGCGTTCCAGCCGTAGTCGTTAATCAGGCCGGGCAGAAGAAACACCGCTTTAATGGGCAGCATATCCCCGGCTGAGGAGGAACTTCCGGCCGCTTTTGATTCAGAGGCCGGTGTCGCTGCGGAAGTAGAGGCTTTTGCAGCGGCTGAGGATGAGGCAGATGAGGCGCCACCTCCACACGACGCAAGACTTACAAGCATAACCAGGGCAAGCATCATTACCAAAATCTTTTTCATTTTCTTTACCTCCTTGATTGCCTTCATGCTTCCTGCGTAATTGGGGCCAAAATACTCAAACATTCATACATGGTGCCACTTTGCTTTTTATTACAGATGTTTTTCACATCTATAATTGCCAAATTGGGGAAAACCAAAAACGGTTTTTGATATAGAACCTGCCACGCCAAACCAAAGGACCCGCTTACCTGTATAAGTTCCTAAATCTCCCACTCAGGGCGCATATCGCCCACCACTTCGCGTCCGGCTTTTAAAATTTTGGCCACTTCGGCCACCCTGCGCCCTACGCCTTTTACCCGCTCTACGCCAATGGTGTCGTCAAAATCTTTGGGCAATTTGTCCTGCGTCCACACGCAGGCGCCACAGTAGTTGCCGGCCGGCCCGCCGGTTGGCAAAATTTCGTTTACCAAAAAGAAGTTGTTTATCATGGCGACGGTGGTTTCCTGCCCGCCGTGCCGGGTGCCCCCCAGTGCAATGGAGCCGCCCACCTTGTTCATGTGAATGCCCTTGAATACCCGCCACAAAGGGCGGAAGCGGTTGAAAAAGATATTCAGCATGGGGGTCACGTTCATGTCATACACCGGCGACGCCACAATGTATCCGTCGGCTTCAAGCCACAGGCGCATCAAATCATCCATGTCGTCATGGAAGGGTTTGCAGTAATGCTCGTATTTTTTGCCGGGTGTCAATTTCAGGCATTGCTCACACTGTATACAGTGTTTGATATCCTTGGTGTGCAAAGGCAAAAACTCCGTTTCAACGCCAGGAATTTCTCGTGCACTCTCCAGGGCCATCTCGGTTAAATAGTCTGTCATCCCTTTACGCGGGCTGCCGCTTACACCCAATATTTTTACCTTAACGTCATTTTCTTTCAGCATCTCTGCATCCTACCTTTCCATCATTTGTTTTTTCTGCACCTGAAACTTACAAAGACTCTACAAATTGCTGCCTATCACAAATATTCATCTCGGTTTTTGAGGGGAAGAACCCGTCGGGTATGGTATCATACGCCAGCATTTTGGCGGCCTTGATGATTTTGGCCATCTCGGTTACCCGTTTGCCCACAGTGGCCGCCGAATGCAAAAAGCTCTCATCTTGCAGCAAAGCCTCGCGGTTTGGCGAATGCCCCGCCGCGCCCAGGTAACATTCCGGCATGTCCCCTGTGACGTAAAAGCCATCCATTAGCAGCGCATAGTTCATCAAAAACTGCAGGGTTATCTCCTGCCCGCCAAAGCGGGTGGCACCGTGTACAATGGCGCCCATGGCTTTGGCGTAACGCGCATACACCGGCTTGCCCCCGGTTTTATCCAGTTTTGCGCGGGCCTGGTGAAAACCCACTTCACTCAGCCGGTCCATCACGGCGCGCACCTGGGCGGGCGGGCCCATATGGTACACCGGCGTTACCCAAATTACCCCGTCGGCCCACAGCCATTTTGTATAGTATTCCTCAAAATCATCTTTATACATACATTCCAGTTTCGTGCGGCAATAATCTGGGCAATGGCGGCAAAACCCAATTTTTTTGCCCTTAAACGCAAATACGTCCGTCTCTACCCCAGGCAGTTTCTCTGCGGCTTCCATTGCTTTGTCCAGCGGAATCTGCGAATGGTTGTTTCCCCGGGGACTGCCGTTAATCAGCAGAATATTCACCTTTACATCTTCGGTTTTTAAAAGGTTTACCATCTCTTTTTGTTCCATGGCCATCACTCTACACCTCCGGTCTTTGGGTATGGCTAAAATGGTCCGGCGCGCAAAAATATTCATCGCCTAGGGAGGATGCCAGGGCCAGTTTGCCCAGTTTTAGCATCTTGCCCACCTGCGCCACCCGCAGGCCAATTAGCTTGCTACCGGTAAACAGCCCCCGCTCGTCGTTCGGTTCGGTTCTGTCCGGCACCTGGCCGGGCAGGCCCATATGTGCATGGGGCATATCGGGGCCCACGGGAATACAGTCCATCAGCACCAGATGCTCATGCATTCCCTCAATCACCTGTTCCTGCCCACCATACAGGGCACTGCCCTGCACAATTACCGCACCCGCTTTTAAAAAACGCGGCAGGGTTCCCCCGGCTTTTAATTCTTCAATGCGGTTGCCAAGCAGCACTTCTCCCATACGGTCAATGGCCGCCCGTACAAGTGCAGGGGCACCCATACTGTACACGGGCACCGCCCAAATTACCGCCTCGGCCCGGTTCCATTTATCGCGAAACTCCACAAAATCATCTTTGTGCACGCAGGCCTTGTGCTCAATGCAGTATTGGTTACAGGCCGTACATCCGCTTATTTTTGCGCCACAAAAATCAAAAATTTCTACCTCAACGTTCCCGGCTTCTTTGGCACCCTCAATAGCGTGAGCCAATAGTTTGCCGGAATTGCTGTTCTTCCTGGGGCTGCCGCAAATGGCCAAAAGGCGCAGCGGCACTTCGCGCAAATCAACGGGAGCTTTCGGGTTGCTCATTCGATATTTCCTCCTTGTGTTCCATTTGCTTTGCAAGGGTTCCTTTTTCTATAACGGTTTTAATAAACTCCGGGCTCAGCGGTATTGCGTCTATTTCACAGTTCAGTGCGTCGCACACGGCATTTACCACCGCGGGCGCCGTGGGCACCGTTGCATTTTCGGCCATCCCTTTGGCACCAAACGGGCCGGTGGCCTCAGGCTCCTCCAAAATGGTGTTCTCAATGCGGTTTGGCAGGTCCATGGCCGTGGGTATCAAATAGTTGGAAAAGGAGGTGCTCAGCGGTCTTCCCTCTTTCCAGGACATATCCTCCAGCAATGCGTAGGAGATACCCATGGCAACCCCGCCTTCGCTTTGTCCCTCTACCCCTATGGGGTGAATGGCCTTACCCACATCTGCCACCACGGCGAACTTTTGCGCCTCCACCATACCGGTTTCCACATTCACCCGTACCTGGGCCACCTGGGCGTTACCGCTGTATAACACGTGCGGATGCCCCAGCCCCCCCTCTGCGTTCTGTTCCGAGTAGGCCGTACGCACCCGCTCACTGCGGCAGGGCTCCTGCTTCATGGTGGTGACGAGTTCGGAAAAAAGGATGCATCTTCCCTTTACTGTAAACCCGCTTTGGCATCTTTGTAGGTTTTTTTCCTCTGTACCAAGCCGTTCTGCCGCTTCTTTTTGCAAATCATCCAATAGCAAGCTGCACACCCGGCACAGCGCCCTACCAACGGCATAGGTAACACGAGAAGAGGCTGTTGAACCCGTTTCCTCACAGCAATCGGTGTCGCTTGGATTTTCCAAAAGAACATCGGTCACATCCATACTCAAACTCTGGGCTGCCATCATCTGCATAGCTGTAAACATCCCCTGTCCCATCTCGTTCGAGCCCACCGTCACCCTGGCTTTCCCATCACGGCCCATCTTCACCTTGGCATATCCATAATCTGGTGCGTCGTTTACGCCAATGCCATAGCCTTTCATTCCACAGGCAAACCCAACGCCATAGCGCCATGGGCTCCGGGCCTTTTCTCCGCCTGCCGGGGAGTCCAGCAGGGGGTGGTTTTCGCAGGCTTTTAAAACCTCTTCCATTCCGGTTTTGGCCAGCAAAATATGCCCCATACCCGTCTTTTCGCCCTGCTTTAAGCAGTTGCGCAGCCGAAACTCCACAGGGTTTAGCCCTGTAGCCTTGGCGGCTTTATCCATCTGCCTTTCCAGGGCAAAACAGCCCTGGGCCGCACCAAACCCGCGGAAGGCCCCCGCCACCCCATTGTTGGTAAACAGGTTTTTTGTCTCCACACTAAGGTTTGGCATACGGTAGGGGCCTGTGCAACACTCGGTGGTAATTTCCAGCACCACATTGCCAAAAACGGTATAGGCCCCGCCATCCAGCAGCCCATAAACCGAATGGGCCAAAATATGGCCGTCTGCATCCACACCTGTTTTCATGCGTATTTTACCGGCGTGCCGTTTTACGCCAAACAGAAACCGTTCTTCACGGCTCAGATGCATTTTGCAGGGGCGGCCGGTCTTCATGGTAACCAGGCCAATGAATGGCTGTATGCTGATATCCCCTTTGCCGCCGAAAGCGCCGCCACAATATGGCGCGCGCACCACCAGTTCCTCTTCGGCAAGGCCCAGCACTTTGGCAATTTGGCCGCGGTCATAAAAAACATTTTGGCTGCCCGCCTGGAAGTGCAGCTTCCCCTTTTCATACCAGGAAATTCCGCACTCTGTCTCTAAAAAACAGTGGTCGGCCGCAGGGAAGCCGTACTCCCCCTGCACTATAAAAGCACTGTTTTGAAAACCGGCCTCTACATCCCCCTGTTGGTACTGAATTGCATGGCAGATATTGTTTTCCATATGCTCGTGCACCTTGCCATACGTTTCAAAGGCAAGCGCTTTTTCCAGGGTATCTATCAGGGGAAGCTCCTCATATTCCACAAAAACCAACCGGGCCGCCTTTTGGGCCACCTGCGGGCACTCTGCCACGGCAACCGCCACAACGTCCCCATAATACCGCACCTTATCATCACAAATTGTGGGACGGTCGTTAAAAAAGCCATAGCGGTTATGCGGTACATCTTTTGCGGTAAGCACCAGGCGGCAACCTGGCAGAGCCAAAGCCCTGCCGGTGTTTACCCGTACAATTTTTGCATGTGCCTTTTGGGCAAGAACCGGTACGGCATACAGCATTCCATCCATGGCAAGGTCTGAGGGGAATTTTAACGCCCCCGTCACTTTATCCATGCCGTCCAGCCTATTTTGATTGCTGCCTATCACCATAAAAACCACCATTACTTGTAAAGAACCGCTATTTTTTTACAAAAAGACGATACGCCATGTCCGCCACCACTTTTCCCATGGCGGTATAGGCCTTTACACCCGCTTCGGCCTCGCCCTGGCTTGGGTCCCCTGTTTGGCCGGGGTCTCCCTTTGCGCGTTTGAAGCTGCGCCCTTCGTGCGCGGGGTTATACACCCCACCCCCCAAAAGTGGTGCCTCGCTACCCAAAATAGGTGGCAGCACTTCCTCTGCCCCGCCCTCTTTCCAGCCATCATCCACGGCGCGGTTTACATATACCAGGTTTGGGTACAGGCAAAGCCCACGCGAAGTCTCCCCCGCCCCGGCATGCCCATCCGGGCGCTTTTGGGTTTTCAAGTCTAGGCTGGCGCGCTCGCTTGCTTTAAGTGCCGGCATGGGGTTTAGCATTACCACCTGGATATCCGCAAAACGTTCTACCAAATTTTGGGCCGCAACCATCATACTTCCGTAATTTTCATCGTGCCCCAAAAAGAGGATGATGTTTTTAAAACCATGCCGGTACAACCCGGTACACAGATCTTCCAGCAATAAGATCAATGT
Source organism: uncultured Oscillospiraceae bacterium (assembly GCA_964550985.1). Classification (GTDB taxonomy): domain Bacteria; phylum Bacillota; class Clostridia; order Oscillospirales; family Ruminococcaceae; genus JAAYCI01. Next base: position 30,287 of record CAZKBM010000007.1, on the reverse strand, counting down.
GCCTGTTGAGAGCGTTAGCGAACCGGGGTACTCCATGGCGCCTGGGCATATTCCCCAGGGAACTGTGGGGGCAATAAGGGATTCTGTGCCGTACTCTTCCAGCAAAATTTTGTGTGCATATTTTAAAGTTTCGGTGCTTTGTATGGTATCGGTGCCCAGCGGCAGGTGATGGCCGTGCTGTTCCACCGCGCCCACACTCATAAAGGCAATGTCCGTAGTTTTGGCAAGGGCCTCCACCTCGGGCCAGGTCATTTCCAAAAGGGTTTTGGGCCCGCGCACCTCGTACAGCAATTCCTCCATAATGGGTTTTTAACTCCTCTCGCCAACATTTTTTGCCGCCGTATCCGTTTTTGTTACACCCACTTGGGTTCTTTCCACAGTAATATTTCGGTTCCCAGGTTTTTTTCCCGGCAGGCCTTGTAAATTTCATTGGTCACAATCAAATCGGTAACACCCATGCCGATGGAGGAATAAAAGCAAATTTCGTCGTTGCGCTGGCGGCCGGGCTGTGTGCCGTTAATTACTGCGCCAATTTGCAGGGTGGTGGTTTTATCCAGCAGGCCCTGCTGCACCATGGTGCCAAGCGTAACCGGTATGCCAAACTGCTTTTCGCTGTCAATGCAAATTTTATCCATCTTTTTAATCGCATCAAATGTATAATCGTTATCGCTGATGTTGGAACAATAGGCCCCGGGTTTAATCCATTCAGGCTGGATGTAGGCGTCTGCCACACTGACAAGGGTGGTGGGGGCGATTATATCCGCATCTTTCAGGGCCTTTTCCGCCGTATCCACTATGGTAATTTTTTTGCCGATGATGGGCTCCATCTCCTGTACAAAGGCCTCGCTTTTTGCCCGGTTAATGTCAAACAGCCGAATCTCCTGAATATTTTTCATCTCGTTGCATATAGCCATAATTTGCGGGCGGCCCATCACCGAAGCCCCCACAAGCCCCACCACTTCACTATCGGGCCTTGCAAAGTACCTGGCCCCAACGGCGGTGGTGGCCCCGGTGCGGTAGGCCGTCATCAAGGTGCCGTCTGCAATGCAGAAGGGGCGGCCATTTTCCGGGTTGATAATTTCCACAAGAGAGGTGATGGAGGGCATCCCCAGCTCCCGGTTTCCCGGCGCGCGCGCACCCAGTTTCATGCCGGCAATGTTGATGTCGCCCCCAACCCAGGCCGGGTGGATGGCGAAGATATTGCCATGTTGTTCGCCCTGGAAATGAACCTGCGGAGCCACAGGGTCGGCCCCCAGGCCTTTGTTCAGCATGGCGTAAACCGTAACTTCCGCCTCAATAATTCGGCCGATATCCTCCAGCACGCCACTTGCCGCCACGTCCTCCTGGCTTAAAAACAAAACCTTACAAGACTTGTCCATAGCAATCGCTCCTTCAATTGAATATGTTGATTTTACAAAACAGCTATAATTGCGTTATTTTTACGTTTTGTATATTTTGTGCCTCAAATAAGCGGTTCGCTTTCCGCCACTTTGAAGCTGCCATCAACAAACGTATACGCCATTTTGAGCCACAGTCTTTCCTTTTTTTAACACCAGGGTGCGGGTTACCACCCCCACTATGGCCTCCCGTGCACCCTCGGCCTGTAGTACAGCCAAATCCGCCTTGCACCCCGCTTCCAGGCCATAGCCTTTTACCAAGGCATTTTGGGCGGCATTGCCGGTTCCCATCTGCAGCACCTGTTCCATTTTTTGGGTGGTGCCATACTGCAAAACCTGCGCGGTAAACTGCGCTTCTTCCAGCATATCTCCATTTCCAAAAGGCCGGAAAGGGTCGCGTATATTATCAGAGGCGAAGGCCACGTTTACACCGGCTTTTTGCAAAAGCGCTACAGGCGGCACACCCCTGCGCACCGGGCCCGGCAGGCCCCTGCCCATCAAGTACATGTTGCACGAGGGCAGGGTAATTAGGTTGATTTGCGCCTGGGCGGTTTTTTCGGCAAGGCGTAAGGCCGCATCCTCCTTTAGTAACTCCAGGGCTGTTACATGAGAACAATTCACCCTTCCCTGCATGCCGTATTCCAGGGTTTTTTCCGCTATATAAGCAAAGCAGTCTGCATTCGGCACATCGCTTTCGTCCACATGCAAATCCAGCGGCAGGCCATATTTCTCGGCCAGGCGGAATAAGCGGTTTACCTCCTCCTTTGGGTTCTCCTTTACCGAAGGGTAGCCCCCGATAAAATCAATCCATCCCTTTTGGGCTGCTTCCTCCCACAGTTCCCACAGGTCGGGTTCTGCGCTTACCACATTCAGCAAATCAATTTTTTCGGCAAATTCCCGCCGCAACACCCGGTGGGCTTGCAGGTAGGCGTCACCCTGTGTGCCCGAAAGGGTGACATGGTCTTTTACTACGCCGCTTCCCGCCGCAATCTCCCAGTAGAGCACGGTACGGGCCCTTTTTAGCATGTCTTCCGCAACTGCTTCGGGTGGGGCCCCTTTTTGATACTCTGCCGAGATAGCCACGGCTTCCATCAGCCCCTCAGGTTCGGCTTCACAAAGGGTTAGGGCTTTTTCCAAATGGGTGTGTGAATCTACAAAAGAAGGAATTACCAGGCTGCCGCTTATATCTTTCTCGGGGCTCAACGTGTCCAAAAGGGCGGGCTCCAAACAGGCAATTCTTCCATTTTTTATGGCGATATCCCGTTTTCCCTTGCCCAATACCTGGCCGCCACGCAGCACTAAATCGAACACCGGCACACACCCTCACTTTCAGGTATTTCGTATTATCGCAAAACTTTAAAAAAGGTACCAGCAAGCTGCTGGTACCCACAGGTGTAGAATCCAGATCAAAAACCAGCCAACATTAGGTTTTGACCCCCGCAAAGCAAACCTTTTGGCCCGCTTTACATATGCAATTTACAAATCGTCCCGGCACAGTAGGATGCTCTATTACATTATTTACAATTTTTTTCATCAATCAAAAATATTATTATGCATTTCATCTCTTTTGCCTGCTCTCATACTACCACAGCTGCCACAATTATGTCAACCGGTTTATAAGACACAATTGTAATGAAAATAACTGCAATTTTTTGTCATATTTTGCTAAAATCACAAGTACCCTTTCACCCTGTTTCCTCTTAGCGCTGTACCCGCCCCGTGTCGTCTCCCTCCATCAGTTTTTCTACATCTTTTACATTTACACGGTTAAAATCCCCCATGACGGAATGCTTGAGACAACTGGCTGCAACGGCAAACTCCAGCGCCTGCTGGGCATTTTGGTAATGGTTCAGTGCGTAGATGAGCCCACCCGCGAAGGAATCTCCCCCGCCTACCCGATCCACAATATCGGCAATTTCATATCTGGTACTGGTGTAGAACTGTTTGCGGTTGTTTAAACAGGCCGACCAGCCATTGTTATCGGCACTTCTGCTCTGCCGCAGGGTAATGGCAATCATGCCCATGGCAGGGTATTCCCGCAGCACTGCCTCTGAAAGCTGCCTAAGTTGCTCTCCGTCCAGTGCACTGTCTTCCGCCTCTGTTCCTGCCTCAATGCCCAGGCTCTTTTGGCAATCCTCCTCATTGGCTATGCCAAGGTCAACATATCGCACCAATTCCCGCATTACTTCAGGCGCTTTTTTTCCGTATTGCCACAATTTATTGCGGTAGTTGAAATCACAGGAGACGGTTATCCCTCTCTTTTGGGCGGCCTGTACGGCTTCCAGCGAAAGCAGCATTGCACTTTCGGAAAGCGCAGGGGTAATTCCCGTAATATGGAACCAGCCTATGCCTTGCAGGGCAGTATCCCAGCAGATGGCACCCGGCCCCGCCAGGGAAATGGCGGAGCCTTCTCTGTCGTAAACCACCTTGCTGGGCAGTTGGTTTGCCCCATTTTCCAAAAAGTAGATTCCCATACGCCCCGTACCCCGCACAACGCGGGAGGTTCCCACGCCAAAGCGCCTTAGTTCCTTCAGGCACTCATCCCCCAAAATATTTTGGGGAAGTACCGTTAAAAATTCCGTATCCATGCCGTAATTTGCGCAACTTACGGCCACATTGGCCTCCCCCCCACCAAAACTCACCTCCAGCGTAGGGCTTTGAAAAAGGCGCTCCTGGCTTTTCGCGCGCAGCCGCAGCATAATTTCCCCAAATGTTAAAACCTTCATGTGGTTTCCTCAATTCTTCCCTTGATATTTTTTATCTCACGGCCCGTAGCGATAAACCCCTGTACCGCATTTTGGCATAAAGTGGTAATTTTTTCATATTCCTGCCGTTCAATAAGCGGTTCCGGGCACAGCCAGCTTCCCCCAACTGCATGGATATAGGGGGCGGCGGCATATTCGCCGATATTTTGGTTGTTTACACCGCCGGTTGGAACAAAGCGCACACTGGGAAATGGGCCGCTGAGGGCTTTCATTGCCGGCAGCCCCCCATAGATATTTGCGGGAAAAAACTTTACCACCTCCAGCCCTTTTTCACTTGCCATAGTAATTTCTGTGGGGGTTACACACCCAGGTACTACAGCCAGGTCGTGCGCCACGCACCAATCCACCACCTCGGCATTAAAACCGGGCGATACCACAAAACACGCCCCGTTGTCCGCCGCCATTTTACACTGCTCTACGCTTAATACAGTGCCGGCCCCCACAAGTATTGTAGGGCAACGCAGCGCGGCCTCAGCTATTGCCCCAAGCCCTGCTCGGGTGCGTAGAGTAATCTCCATTACCTGTACGCCACCTTTTAGCAGCGCACCGGCAAGGGGCAGGGCATCTTCCCTGCGATTCAGCACCACCACCGGCACAATACCGGCCATCCCCAATTTTTTTAAAGTTTGCTCACTTTTTTTTGCCACTTTTTTCTTTCACTCCTAACTCCAAATTCTATTTTTTGCCCAAAGCAGTTTTGCGGCATTTTTTGTCAATTTTGTAAACCGGTTTCTAAAATCTATGGAAAAAATAGCCCTTTCTTTTGGCGGAAGCCGGGCTTTTAAGCCATTTCCATTTGTTTCCCAATTTACTTGCAGGTACTGCGCAGGCACACTGCTACCTACTCTGCTTATAATTTATGCCAATCTTCCCGGTAAGTCTAGTCGCAATTTTTACAAACTTCTTGCTTTTTTTTTGGCAGGCCTACCCTTTGCCCTTCATTGACTTATGCGCCTTTCGGGCATATAGTTAAGGAAAGACCTCACAGCAAAACGTGTTTTAATGGCGGTAAAGGAAGAATGATACCATGAAGCGAGCCCAGCCATCCCAGAGCAGCAAAAAATACACCATCATGGATATCGCAAAGGACACCGGCGTGTCAAAAACAACAATTTCCCGTTATTTAAACGGGAAATATGAGTACATGTCCACCGAAACGCGCGGCAGAATTGAAGAATCCATACGGCGGTTTGACTACCGGCCCAGCAATATTGCGCGCGCGTTAAAATCTCGCCACAGCATGATGGTTGGGGTGGTGTTATCGGACATTGGCGACCCCTTTTCCGCCGGTTTGATTCGCGGAATGACCGATGCTTTGTTTAGTGAACGGTACACACCATTAATTGTCCACTCCAATAATGACAGCGCCCTGGAGCGTGAACATGTTTTTTCTTTAATCGACCGCAATGTGGAAGGCCTCATTGTGAATACTGTGAACTGCAATAACCAGTATTTGCAGCAGGTGGAAGAGCAAGAGGTGCCTTTGGTTTTATGTGACCGGATGATAAAGGGCTACCGTTTTAACCTTGTGGCGGCCGAGTGCATTGAGGCATTTCGCAAACTGGTAGACTATCATCTTGACCAAGGCGCCGGGTGCCTTGGCTACATCAGCCTACCTTATGAGCACACCTCGCCGCGTTATTTGCGGCTACAGGCCTTTCTCTCACAGATGAAACAGAGAAAGCAGCCCTGCCCAGAGGAACAAATCTACGTACTGGACCCCATCGATTCCGCCCGTACGGGCCGCTGGGTAGAAAAGCTTTTGCGCCAGTGCGGCAAGGCAAAGCGGCCCGCCATTATTGCCGCCAACACCGTAACCCTGATGCACATGGTGGATACCATAACCCAAATGGGACTGCAGATTCCAAACGACCTTTCCCTCTCCGGCACGGATGACTGGGACTGGGCCTATCGGTTCCACTGGCCCGAAGTGTTAAACCCCCGCCTTGCCACGGTGCAAATCTCCCCCTATGACATCGGCTACCAAGCTGCCGAACTGCTGCTGAGCCAAATCAAAAGCCCCAGCACCACAAAAAAAGAAATTTGGATACCTGCTAAATTGGTGATACGGGACAGCCAATAAAAACCACACGGCGCCTTCGTTTTTTTACACTTGGCGCCGTGTGGTTTTTTTGTATGGGTGAAGTCTTCGTTTCCCTCATTCCAAAATACCAATTTGCACGGCGGTGGTATAGTGCGCACTGTCGCATTCTACAAATTGGTCAATGATGTTAAAATCTATCACCTGGCCAGAGAGGTTTAACTGCGGAAAAGCGCTGCGCATCCGTTCGTGGGCTTCCGCCACGTTTTCATAGGGCCCCACATGGTAGCCGCACAGGTAAGAACCCGCCGGAATTTCGGCCACTTTGGGGCCTGCGGCCAAAACTTCGGCGGCGGCCTCCTCTTCATGCAGGTAGGCCCCAAAGGTTTTTCGGCCCTCCTCATAAAAAACCGCCGTGGGGTACAGGTAAAAAAACTCATCCTCATATAAAATTTCTTCCCCACCAATGGGGATGCAGTACCTTTTGGGAAAACATCTTACAGCGATGGAACCCGGCCCGCCAAGGGTTTCCAGTTCCTGTAAGGCCGCGCCGGTAAAACGAATTTTGCGCCGAAGGGCGGTTTCTATCCGTTTTAAGGCCTCGGCCTGGCTGGAGAGCTCCTGGGCGCGCTGCTCCAAAAAATCCAGCGCCGTGTCCCCTGTACGCCGCTTTAAAAAACCCTGTATCTCCTGCAGGGAATAGCCCATCCGCCGCAAAAACCGGATGCAGGCAAGGCCATAAACCTGGTCGAACTCATAACTGCGCCGCCCGTTTTTTTCGTCCCGGCCACAGGGTTTAAACAGCCCAATCGAATCATAATATCGCAAGGTTTGCACGTTCAGGCCGAACAGTTCACAAAATTCGCCAATGCTGTATACATTTTTCAGGCATGTCACCCCCGGCGGGCAAAATTGGTGAGGCTTGCCGCCACGCGGGCCCGCGCGGCATCAAAAAGGCTAGCTGCCAAAAAGTTTACCATAAAATTTGCCAGGACGCCACATAAGGGGATGCCCTGGCCTTTTTGCCCCTGACACAGGGGCATTGTTGCTTCCTGTTTTGCAAAAGCCCGCCTGTGCTAAAAAACGGCCATACAGCTGCCGGCGCAAGCTACAAAAAGCCCTGAAATACCCGGCAGGGGCGGCGCAGCACACGGGTACACACCTCTTCCCCCTTCTGCGCCAGCTTTTCCTCCTCTACCTTGGCCAGCCGCCCTTTTTCATACACCACCTCACCGCCAACCATGGTAAGGTCTACCGGCCCCACCACCCCGGCGCGCGCCAGCAAGTTTTTGGGGTCATGCAGGGTGCCGGTAAGTTCCAGCCTGCGGGTATCCAGCATAAACAGGTCGGCACATTTCCCCACCTCCAGGCTGCCCAAATCGGCACGGCCCAAGGTTTTTGCCCCGTTTACCGTGGCCACTTTCAGCATCTCATAGGCCGAGGCGCTGCCTCCGCGCTGCTTGCTGTGCCAGGCCTGCATCAGGTAGGCCATCCGCAAAGAATCCAGCAGGCTGGAGGAATCGTTGGTGGCCGAACCGTCGCAGCCAAGGCTGACCAGTACGCCCGCCCGGTTTAAGGCTTTAATGTCCAAGATGGGAAAGCCCCCCAAAATGGCTGGCCCCGGGCAGTGGGAGATGCCACTGCCATACCCAGCCAGGCGCTGGTACTCCTCGGGTATTACCTCCCAGTTGTGCGCATACCAAATATCCGGCCCCACAAAGCCTATGTCCTCGCACCAATCCAGGCTACGCTTTCCATAGCGCTGCTGCAAAATGGGGTTATCCCCCTCGCCCAGGTGTGTGTGCATAAAAACCCCTTTGGCGCGGGCCATCTGCAGGGTTTGGGTAAATGTTTCCCTGTGGGAATTGATGGGCTGGCAGGGAGCCATAACCACCTGCCGCATGGAACCCGGCGCCCCGCTGTGGTAGAGGCTGATAAGGCGCTCGCAGTCGCGCAGGTACTCCTCGGTTGTCTCCAACATATCATCGGGTATGGTGCTGCCCTCGCTGCGGGGCAGGGTGTTTACCCCACGTCCGGCGTGGTAGCGTATCCCCAGCAGTTCAGCGGCCTCAAACTGCCTGTCCACAGGGCTTTTTCCCGTGCGCTTTGTGTAGCAGTACTGGTGGTCAAACGCTGTGGTGCAGCCGTGTTTTACAAGGTCGGCCATCGCGGTAAGCGAAGAATAGTAGATGACATCTGAATCCACAAGCTGAAAAATTTTATAGATCTCGTCCAGCCACTCCACCACCAGCATATTGGGGTAATCGATGGTAATTAAATTGCGCACAAAGGTTTGAAAAAAGTGGTGGTGGGTATTGATTAGGCCCGGATACACAAAATGGTGGCCGGCGTTTATCACCTTTGCCTCTTCGGCGGCAAGGTTTTGCCCAATGGCCGTAATAAACCCGTCCTCTATCAGTATATCGGTATTTTGGTAAACGGTGTCGGCGGCGTCGCAGCTAACAAGCGCACGGATATTTTGAACCAGCGTTTTTGTTTTCATTTTTCTCTCTCCCTAGTAAACCCGGTGTGTGCCTTCTGCGGGCCGTGTTTCCCTCATTGTAAATGCTATAGTAACTATAGGTACAATACCGCAATAGAAACAAAAACAATTGTATTTTTTTGGTTATTCCGCGGCAGGCAGACACAAAAAACCCACACACACCAAAAATGGAGGCTGACGGGGTTTTGCGGTTCTCTCCTTTTGCTCCATTCAAGTAGCCAAACTTTTTATCGGCGTATATACTATAAAGCAAAGGATGCTTGCAATCTTTAGCAAAACCAGGGGAAGGGGGTACGCACACAGGATGTTCAAAATTGGTGAATTTTCTAAATTGACACAGGTCAGTATCCGTATGTTGCGGCACTATGATGAGGTGGGTTTACTAAGGCCCGCCCAGGTTGACCCACAATCGGGCTACCGGCTGTATACCGCCTGGCAGATACCCCAGCTAAACCAAATCATATATCTGCGAGACTGCGGCCTTAAAATTGAGGACATAAAAGCGGCGCTTGCCGGTGGCAGCCCAGCCGCCTTGCTGGCCAAGCTGAACAAAAAGCAGGACGAAATTGTAAAGGCCATGCAGCGGGAAAGGGCCCAGCTAAAAAAAATTGAACGGGCCAAAACCGAACTGCAAACCGACGGGGAGGCGCTGTACTACCAAATCTCGCTCAAATCCATCCCCGCCTGCGGGGTGCTCTCTATTCGGCGGGTACTGCCCAATTATTACGCCGAAGGCTCCCTTTGGCGGGAACTGGCCGCCTACATCGCCCAAAACGGTATTTCTGTAAGCGGCCAGGCCTTCTCTCTCTATCATGATTTGGATTACCGGGAGGCAAACGTGGATGTGGAACTGTGCGCCCCAGTAGAAACACCCGACAGATGTAGCGGCGCTTTTACCTACCGCCGCCTGCCCGCGGTGCCCGCCATGGCCTGTAGCATGGTATACGGGGCCTTTAGCAATATTGCGGGGGCCTATTTGGCACTTGCAGAATGGCTGCAAAACAGCGGCCAATACCATATAGGCGGAGAAAACCGCCAAATTGTGCACCGCGGCCCCTGGAACGAAACGGACAGCACCCGGTTTTTAACCGAGATTCAAATTCCCCTAACCGAAGCCGAAAATGGTTTTGCTACAGTATAAACAAAAAGCCGGCCAAAACGAAAAGTTTTTCTTTTGGCTTGACCCTGCCACTGTGTGAGGGTGTAGCCTTAGCCTGTGTTACCGCCCCCCTTGGGGTGGCAAGGCACAAATATAAACCACACAGGAGGAAAACCCATGCAGCCCATTACCCTAACCCCCATTGGCAACGTACAAAACACCCAGGAAGGCGCCTTGTTAAAGCTATTGCCACAGTACCGCCCCGCACTTTTGGGCCTTACAGGCTTTAGCCACGTACAGGTACTTTGGTGGTGCAATGGCTTTGCAGACGAAGCCGCCCGTAGTACCTTAGCGGTCCCCCAGCCCTACAAAAATGCCCCGGCTACCCTGGGCATTTTTGCCACCCGCTCGCCCATACGTCCAAACCCTTTGGCCCTTAGCGCCGTACAGGTTATAAAAATTGAAGAAGAGGCAGGCCTCATCTATCTTACCTACATCGACGCCGACGACGGCACTCCCATTTTGGATATTAAGCCCTATACCCCCAGCATGGACAGGATAGAGGCCCCCGCCACCCCCGCCTGGTGTGCCCACTGGCCAAAGAGCCTAGAATCCTCAGCCCAGTTTGCCTGGGAGGATGAATTTACTTTTTAAGGCATTCTTTCTCTCTTGCGGCAGCCTCTCTTGCAGCAGCGCATATCTTTACACCTAACGCAAAGGCTTCTTTTCCCACTTTTCAAACTCTTGGCTGGCGCTTAAGGTATTTTTACAACAGGGCCCGAACCGGGCCCTGTTGTTTTTTCAAATACGCTTTCTTTTTAACGCTAAATCATCATTCGACAAAAAGTTGATAAAAAATATCCAAAATAGGCTTGACTTCAAATTCTGCTGGTGGTAAGATGGTGGCATAATCAAATGGTTAGCAGTTACTAACCTAAGTTCAACCAAGGGGGTCTACCCCGTAAAGCGCGATCGATTAAAGGAGGATATTATTATGTCATTGATTCACAAAGAAATTGGCGATTTTACCGTACAGGCCTATGTGGGTGGCGAGTTTAAAACCGTTACCAAAAAAGATGTTTTGGGCAAATGGTCGGTGTTCTTTTTCTACCCGGCCGATTTTACCTTTGTATGCCCCACCGAGCTTGAGGATCTGGCCGGGAAATATGAGGACTTTAAAAAGGTAGGCTGCGAAATTTACAGTGTATCCTGCGATACCCACTTTGTACACAAGGCCTGGCACGATGCCTCCAAGGCTGTTAAGAAGATTCAATACCCCATGCTGGCCGACCCCACCGGCGCTTTGGCCCGCGATTTTGACGTGATGATTGAGGCCGACGGCCTGGCCGAACGCGGTAGCTTTATTGTAAACCCCGAGGGGAAAATTGTCGCCTATGAAGTGCTGGCCGGGAATGTGGGCCGTAACGCCGATGAACTCTTCCGCCGGGTGCAGGCCTCGCAGTTTGTGGCCGAACATGGCGACCAGGTTTGCCCCGCCAAATGGCAGCCCGGCGCCGAAACACTGAAGCCCAGTTTAGACCTGGTTGGTATGCTGTAAAAAAGAGCGAAAACGCCCCGCCTCCCCCCCTGGTGAGGCGGGGATTTCTCAATACGGAGGAAGTGCAAAAGCATGGATGACTACAAAGATTTATACGACCTTGTGATAGTGGGCGGCGGCCCCGCGGGCCTTTCGGCCGCCATCTATATGGCGCGGGCGCGCTACCGGGTGCTGGTGGTGGAAAAAGAAAAAACCGGCGGCCAAATTACCATTACCTCTGAAATTGTAAACTACCCAGGCGTAGCCAGCACCAGTGGCCGGGCTCTAACCGATGAGATGCGCGAGCAGGCCGAGGCCTTTGGCGCCGAGTTTGCCATAGCCGAAGTGATGGGTTTGGATTTACAGGCCGAAATAAAAACCCTACACACCACAAAAGGGGATATAAAAACGCTGGGCGTGGTTTTAGCCCTGGGCGCAAACCCCCGTAAGCTGGGCTTTAAAGGCGAAAAAGAATTTCAGGGCCGGGGGGTGGCCTACTGCGCCACCTGCGACGGTGAATTTTTTACCGGTATGGATCTATTTGTCATCGGCGGCGGTTTTGCCGCCGTGGAGGAGGGCATCTTCCTTACAAAATACGCCCGCAAGGTAAGCATGGTGGTGCGCGGGGAGGATTTTACCTGTGCCAAAGCCGTGGCCGACGAGGTACGCCAACATGAAAAAATTGAGGTGCATTTTAACACCGAGATTTTGGAGGTAAAGGGCGAGGGGATGGTAAACTTTGCCCACTTTAAAAACAACAAAACCGGCGAGGAATGGACGCACGAGGCCCCGGCGGGCGGGGCCTTTGGAGTGTTTGTGTTTGCGGGCTATGTACCCAACACCGCCTGGATTGGCCCCGAAATTGAAAAAGACCCTGGCGGCTATATTTTAACCGACTCGAACCAAAAAACCAACCTGGACGGCGTGTATGCCGCGGGCGATGTGTGCGTAAAAAACCTGCGCCAGGTGGTAACGGCCGTGGCCGACGGCGCCGTGGCGGCCACCTCGCTGGAAAAATACGTCTCGGAACTGCACACAAAGCGCAATATTCCCGAACTGGCCGCAGGGCAGGCGGACATGCAGCGGCTGCATAAAAAGGCCAAACCCGCCGCAGAGGAGGGCGAAACCGAAGGCGGCGGGGGGTTTTTAAGCGCCGAGGCGAAGGCCCAGCTCAAAGATGTGTTTGCCCGTTTCCAAAGCAAGGTGTTGCTAAAGGCCTGGCTGGATGACAGCCCCCTCTCGGGCGAGGTGGTGGGTTTTCTGGGGGAGCTGGAGGGGCTGACCGACAAAATTGCCTGGGAGAAAGCCGAAGGGCCCGAAAAGGCGGAGAAACTCCTGCCCTCCATCGAGCTCTGCCGCGAAAACGGCGAGAGCAGCGGCATTCAGTTCCACGGGGTGCCAGGCGGGCACGAAATCAACTCCTTCGTCATAGCTTTATATAATGTAGCGGGCCCCGGCCAGGAGCTGGACCCCGCCGTAAAGCAGCAAATTGAGGCGATTGATAAAGATTTAAACGTGAAGGTACTGGTCTCCCTCTCCTGCACCATGTGCCCCGAAGTGGTGATGGGCACCCAAAAAGCCGCCGCCATCTCCCCCCATATTCAGGCCGAGATGATTGACCTGATGCACTACCCCGAACTGAAAGAGAAATACCAGGTGATGAGCGTACCCTGCATGGTTATCAATGGCGAAAAGGTGATTTTTGGCAAAAAAACCCTGCCTGAAATTGCCGGAATTTTGGCCGAGGCCGCAGGCGCTTAGGCGGGCGCATCCATTTTTTGCACAGACAGTTCCCAAATGCCGGGCGCCCACGCGGGGCGCCCGGCTGCTTTTTCTTTTTGCCACAAACCGCCTGTTTCAGTGCAAAAGCCCCAAACCCAACACCGTAAAAAAAACAAGAATTACCAAAAACAAACACATGGGCAAAAGGGCGCTGCCGCAGTATGATGGATACAGTACAAAAACCATCCAGGAAGGGAGGCGAGAGAGATGCAAAACGAGGGCTTTTACCTTGGCACGGTGTTTGTTGCGGGTATCCTATCCTTTTTCTCCCCCTGCATCGTTCCGCTTTTGCCGGTGTACTTCGGCATTTTTATGTCTGGCCCAAATGAAGATGAGGCCAAGAACAAACGGCTGCGGCTGTTTGCCAAAAGCCTGTTGTTTGTAGCAGGGCTCAGCGTCAATTTTATTCTTCTGGGGTTTGGCGTGGGGTTCCTGGGCTCTTTTATCAATGCCCGCTGGTTTATGGTGGTGATGGGGGCGGTGGTGGTGATTTTGGGGCTGCACCAAACCGGCCTGATTAAAATACGCCCCCTGATGTACGAGCGCAAGGTGACGGTGAACCGGGAAAAACACGGCGGTATTTTGGGTATATTCTTGCTGGGCTTTACTTTTAGCTTTGGCTGGACGCCCTGCATAGGCCCCATTTTGGGGGCCATACTGGGCCTGGTTGCTACGGGCAGCCAACCGCTTTACGGGGGTTTGCTCATGGCGGTGTTCTCCCTCGGTTTCCTCATCCCCTTTATGGTGCTTGCCTTTTTTTCAGATATCCTGCTGCAAAAGGTGCGTTTTCTACACCGGCATCTTGATAAAATTAAAATCGCAGGCGGTGTTATTATCATCATCATGGGGCTGTTTTTAATGACGGATAACCTGAACCTCATCTCCTCTATTTTTGTATAAAGGGAACGTTTGATAAAAAAGGAGGCACTACCCATGAAAAAAGCTGTTTGCACTGCCGCGCTGGCACTGTCTATCCTACTGCTGGCCGGTTGCGGCGCACAAAATTCGGTACAAAATAGCAGCCCCGCGCCAGCGCCCCAAAGCGCCGGGCAAAAGGAGGTACAGAGCATGGCAGCAAGCAAACCCACCAGCCCCGCCAAAGGCGCGCCCGATTTCACCCTTTCCGACCTGGCTGGGGAAGAGGTGCGCCTCTCCGATTTTGCAGGCCAGAACGTCTATATCAGATACTGGGCAAGTTGGTGCCCCATCTGCCTTGGAGGCCTGGAGGATTTAAACACCCTGGCCGGTGAGGAAAACGACTTTGTGGTGCTTACCATGGTGGCCCCCGGCGCCAAGGGCGAAATGAACGCCGAAGACTTTAAAGAGTGGTTTGCCGGGGTGGAAAACACCCAAAACCTGCGGGTGCTGCTGGATGAAAACGGCAGTTATATGCAGCAAATTGGGGTGCGTGGCTTCCCCACCTCCCAGTGGATAGGCCCCGATGGCGCCATTATAAAAACACAGCCGGGGGCGGTGGATAACGCGGCCATTGTGGCTGGCTTTGCCACTACAGCGGAAGGAGGTGCGGCCACATGAGGATTTATTTAAAAGCGCTGTACGCGCTGCTGCTAATAGCCGCCATGGGCCTTGCGGGCTGCACAGCGGTGACCGGTAAGGCAGAAAACAGCACCCTAAACCAAAACACAAATTTACAAAAAAGCGAGGAAAAGGACATGCCTAACCAAGAAAATTTACGGGAAATCTACCTGGCAGGGGGCTGCTTTTGGGGCCTGGAAGCCTATATGAAAGAGCTGCCCGGCGTGTATGATACCGAGGTGGGCTATGCGAACGGCAACACCCAAAACCCCAGCTATGAAGAGGTTTGCCGCAATAACACCGGCCATGCCGAAACGGTATTGGTGCGCTACGCCCCCGCTGAAATGGACCTGGACACCCTGCTAACCGCTTTTTTTAAGGTGATTGACCCCACCAGCCAAAACCGACAGGGGAATGACCGTGGCAGCCAGTACCGCACGGGCATCTATTACACCGATGCGGCCGATTTGCCCGCAATTGAGGCCGCCGTACAAAAGCAGGCCGAAAAATACACAAAACCCATTGCCACCGAAGTGCTGCCCCTGAATAACTACTATCCCGCCGAAGAATACCACCAGGATTACCTGGATAAAAACCCTGGCGGCTACTGCCACATCGATTTAAGCGATGCCGAGGAGTTTCAAGCCGGGAAAAACCTCGGTGAAGCCGAACTGAGCAGCCTGATTCTACCCGAAAATTACCCCGTGCCCAGCCAGGCGGAGCTGCGGGAAAAGCTGACCGAAAATCAGTACCAGGTTACACAAAACGGCGATACTGAACGCCCCTACTCGAACGAATATGCCGATAATTTTGAAACAGGCCTCTATGTGGATGTTGTGACGGGCGAGCCCCTTTTTACCTCTATGGATAAATTTGAATCCGGCTGCGGCTGGCCCAGTTTCACAAAACCCATCATCCCCCAGGTGGTAACCGAACATAAAGACACAAAATTTAACATGGTGCGTACCGAAGTGCGCAGCCGCGCCGGAGATACCCACCTGGGCCACGTGTTCCCCGATGGCCCCGCCGACCGCGGCGGCCTGCGCTACTGCATCAACAGCGCCTCTATACGCTTTGTGCCCGTGGCCCAGTTGGAAGCCGAAGGCTATGGTTTTTTAAGCTTTTTGTTTGAGGCATAGCCGAAGGCAGAGGGGCAGGTTTTGTACCTGCCCCTCTGTTTCTTTTTCAAAAACCGAAATCAAGCTAAACAAGCATAGGGCCACGGGTTCTTAGCTCTCTGGGGCAAAGGCAGTTTACGGCAAATGAACAAACTGTAGCGCATAAATGCGGGAAAAATCAGGCGCTGCCTAACAGTTTCTACTCTGTATAAGCGTTTCTTACAAAAAGCTGCCGCACAGCTTTTTGAGAAACTCTAATAGTAAAAGCTTGCTACGCAACCTTTTGAGAAACTATACTATTATTCGCCGCCTGGCGGCAGGGTTTGCAGCAGGGAAAAGAAGGCTTCCGGCTTGCCGGTATGGAAATACTCGTACCAAAATTCCAGCGTGCCCGGCTGAAAAACGCCTAAATGCTGTATGATTTGTTTGGCCCACAACAAAGCCCCGGTGGGGCCCGCCGTAATCAGGTTGTCATCCGCCACCGAGGGCTCATCGATATAATAGCTTTGCCCTTTATAGTTTTTGGCAAAACCCTCCAGGTAGCCCGGCCCACTACTGGTATGCGGACGCTCATCCAGCAGCCCACAATTGGCAAGGGCAGCCGTGGCCCCACAAATGGCGCATACCGTAGCGCCCAAAGCAAGGAGTTCGCCCGCCTTTTGGAGGATGGCATTTTGCCCCGGCTCACTCCAGGTAGTTGCCCCCGGCAACAGTAAAACGCTTGTTTTGTCCACAGGAATGTCCCTAACCAGGCAATCGGGCGCCAGCGTCAGCCCGCCCATAGTACAAATTAGGTTTTTAGAAGAAGCCACCGTTTTCAGCGATACCTCTGGCGCCCCTTTTTTAAAAAAACGGCCGGAGTTTAGCTCCGAAGCCACATGTCCCAGCTCCCAATCGGCCAAAGTATCCAAAACATACACATAGACGGTATACATACCTTTCCTCCTCTTGCCGCCCCTTAAAGGGCTAAATCATCCGCTTGCTTTTTTAGCATACCACCCCATTGTTGACAATAGTGTGGCCAGAATACATACTGGTAACAAAGAAATTAGGAAAGGCCTTACCGGATGAAAACAGACAGGCTGGTTGGCATTATTATGGTTCTGCTTGAAAAAGAGCGGGTGGGCGCGCAGGAATTGGCCGATCTGTTTGAAGTTTCCCCCCGCACCATCTACCGGGATATCGACACGATAGGCCTTGCGGGCATCCCGGTTCGCGCAGCGCCGGGGGTGGGGGGTGGCTTTGAAATACTGCCAAAATACAAGGTGGATAAAACGGTTTTTTCCTCCGCCGACCTCTCTGCCATCTTGCTGGGGCTTAGCGGCCTTAGGGGCATGATGCGGGGGGAGGAACTGGCGCACGCCCTTGCGAAGGTGAAAAGCTGCATACCCGCCGGCAGCGCAAAGGAAATTGAAGTAAAGGCAAATCAAATCTGTATCGATGTAAGCCCCTGGATGGGCAACAGGGACCTACAGCCCTATTTGAAAAGCATTCAAACCGCTTTGCAGGAGAGCAAGCTGCTTGTATTCGACTATACCGGCCGCCAGGGGAACAAAACCGCGCGAACCGTAGAGCCCTATCAGCTTGTGCTGAAAAGCAGCCACTGGTATTTGCAGGGCTATTGCCGGGAAAGGCGGGATTTTCGCCTGTTCAAACTATCCCGCATGGAAAAACTGCAAATGCAGGCGGAAACTTTTCCCCTACGGGAGCATACAAAACCGATTTTAGACTTTGCGGAAATGGCAAAAGACCTGCAGACAGACATCCAACTCCGCGTCCATCAATCGCTGGTGGAAAGGATACTGGATTTTTGTACCCATGACTGCTTTACACCGGACGGTGACAAGCACTATATTGTTCGCTTCCCGTTTATGGAAAACGACTACAATTACAATATCCTTTTGGGGTTTGGAGACAAATGCGAGTGTTTGGGGCCCCTTAGCGTACGCGAAGAAATGAAGCGCAGAAGCCAGGCTATTGCAAGCTTATACCAAGAATAACCGGCTACAAAATAAACCTTTGCGTGGTGATGGCATGTACACTTTATTGGTGCTGGACGATGAAAATATTGTGCGGCGGGGCATTCGCAGCCTGGTTGATTTTGAGGCTTTGGGCATTGGGCAACACTTTGAGGCCGAAAACGGAGAAGAGGCCCTGGCCCTCATGGAAACCCATACCATCGACCTGGTTTTGGCCGATATCAATATGCCCAAAATGGATGGCCTGGAGTTTGCCCGCAGGGCAAAGGCGAAAAACCCCGCTTTGCGTATTGCGCTAATGACGGGCTATGACTATTTGGAGTACGCCGTTCACGCCATAAAAATTGGTGTGGACGACTATTTGCTAAAGCCCATCTCCAAGGTGGATGTGGAACAGGTCATTCGGCGTTTGACGGATAAAATGCAAGAGGATGAGCGCAGCGCACAGCTACGCAGCGCCATGGAAAGGCTGGCCCCAAAGGCCGAGGGGCAGGGCGACGGCTTAAAAAAACAGTTGGAAGGGTTGCTTTGGCAGCATATGGCCAGCCCCAGCTTTACCCTGGGCCAGATGGCGGGTTTAACCGGCTACAGCACCAGTTACCTAAGTACCCAGTTCAAGCGGCTTTTTGGGGAATCCTTCCGCGACTATTTTTTAAAACTGCGGCTGGAACGCGCCAAAATTTTACTGCTTTCCACCGATATGAAAAATTACGAGGTGGCGGCGGCCGTGGGTTTTGAGGACCCCAACTATTTTAGCGTTTGTTTTAAACGCCAATACCACATTACCACAACCGAATTTAAGGCGGGCGCTACGCATGAAAAAGAGGTTTAGCTCAAAAGGCTTGCTGCGCCGCTTTGGCGTGCAGTTGCCACTGGTTTTTTTCCTGGCGGGTTTTTCGGTTATTTTGGTATTTTGCGGCGTTTTGTATTACACGGTTTCGGGCCTTTTGCTGGGCGAGGCCATCTCCCACACCCAAAATATGCTGCAGGTGAATAGCGTCAACATCTCCACCTACCTTGGCAGCTTAAAGGCCGAAGCCGATTTTTTTGCCAAGGACCCCGCCCTGGTTGCCTATCTTGCCGGCGCCGACAACACCCGAAAGGCCGAACTGGAGCAGCGGATTCAGGCCTTACTGCAAAGCAACCCCAGCATCCAGTCGGTGGTGGCGGTCTCCAAAGATGGGCGGGTACTTACCAACGAGCAAGACCTGGATGTGTCGGTGTGCGAAAATATGATGATGGAACGTTGGTACACCGATGCACTGCAAAACGATATGCCGGTGTTAACCGGCGCCAAGATGCAAAGCTGTTCACCAAACCGGGAAAACTGGGTGATCTCGGTGAGTACCGAGGTGCAAACCCAGAGCGGCGCAAATGCCGGGGTTTTGCGGGTGGATATGAAGTATGAAGTGATTGAAAACCTGCTGCAAAACCTGAATTTGGGGATGGGCGGCTATGTGTTTATTTTGGATGAAGCGGGCGAGCCCGTTTACCATATAGACCCCAGCTACTTTCAAAACCCGCAAAAAACCGCTGAACTAGTGGAAATTTTGCAGCAGGGCGCCGGCTACGATAAAACCAGCAACCTGTTAACCAGCAAAGCCGAGGTGGAAAATGTGGGCTGGACGATGGTGGGCATCGCCTCGCTGGACAACTTGCAGATGCTTCGGCAAAGCCTTTTTAAAACCGTGGCCCTCACAGGGGCCTGCCTGCTTTTATTGTTTTTGGGGGTGGGGCTGTTGTTCACCCGGCGCCTGTCCCGGCCCATGCAAAGGCTGGAAAAAAACATGCAGCAGATAGAAAAACTGGCCGAAATAGCACCCGAGGGCAGCGGCTTTTATGAGATGGAGCTGTTTTCTTCCCACTACAACCAAATGATACGGCGGATACGTAAGCTGATGGCCGAATTGCAAACCAAAGAGGAGAGCCTGCGCCATTTGGAGTTGCATGCTTTGATTGCCCAAATCAACCCGCACTTTTTGTACAACACCCTGGACACCATTGTTTGGATGGCCGAGTTTAACGACAGCGCCCGGGTCATCTCCCTCACCAAATCCCTGGCCGGGTTCTTCCGCCTCTCGTTAAGCGGCGGGCGGGAACTGATTTCCCTGCGCGAAGAACTGGAGCATGTACAGCAGTACCTATATATACAAAAAGAACGTTATGAAGATAAGTTTAGTTATACCATCTGCTGGGATGAAGAGGTACTGCCCTGCCCAGTGCCCAAGATTATTTTGCAGCCCCTAGTTGAAAACAGTATCTACCACGGGATAAAGCCCCTGGACGGCAAGGGCAATATCGACATCTCCGCCCGGGCCGATGGGGAGGATATTCTGCTTACGGTACAGGATGACGGCGCGGGCTTTACCCCCGGTGCGGAAAGCCAAAAAGCCCCAAACCCAAAAAATGGGGTGGGGCTGCAAAACGTACAAAAGCGGGTGGCCCTGTTCTATGGGGATACCGGCCACTTCACACTGGAAAGCGCGCCCGGCAAGGGTTGCCGCATCACCATACGCCTAAGCCAAAGCGGGCCAAATACCGGGGAATAAGCCCTGTGGGCCGCCAGCCAGTACCCGAAATACGGTCTTATAAATCACACAGCATGTTTTCTTTTCAGCATTTTTTTATTATTTCACTGTATAAGTGGCCAAAAAGGCACAAGGGTTCCCAGCCTTGTGCCTTTTTGGTATATAGAGAAACTTACGTTTGGGCGGTTTTGGGGGGAGGGATATAAACTCCATAGGTATCTCTACTTCTCAAAATCTTTGCCTCCGTGCTACAGTATAGCAAAAATGTCATAGCAATGGAAATAAAATTAACTGATAGAAAACAGCAATGAATAGAAATTATCAATATAAATACCCGTCTGAAATTCATCCAGCCGGGTATAGCCAAAGCTTTGTTTTTCAAAATGGCAGCACCCCAAATGGTTCCCCCACTGGTAGGCAAGCGCTTACCTTTAGCCCAAATTAGCCCTGCCCCAGCAGCTTTAACAGCTTTAGCGCCGTGTTTGCATTGCGTATAGTGATATAGGGGTAGATAGAACTGCCCACCACCTTGGCCCATCGCGTGTGGGAAAAGGTTTTAAGTGGGGCCGACCAAAACACAACCCTGCCATGGTAGCTGGCTTTTTCATATTCAGGCACTAGCTCCCCTACCTCGGCAAATGCTTGCTGCGCCGTTAAGGGGGGTATTATAAAAATGACGTTGTGCTTCATTTCTGCGCCTTGGTTCCACCAGCTTGGGGCCTGTTCCAGCGCGCTTTTGTAGTCTGGGGCCACAATCAGCGCCACCGGGCTCTCTATGCCAAAGCGCCCGCGCAGCAGAGCTTCTAGCTGCTCTTTTAGCACGGCTTCCTCCCTGTTTTCGCTGGTGAATAAAATATTCCCGCTGTTTATATAGGTTTTTACGCCGCTAAACCCCAATCGAATCAGTTCCTCTTTTAGCTGCGGCATAGAGAGTTTGTTCTTACCCCCCACATTTACACCCCGCAGTAAAGCAATATATTCCATACAACCCTACCCTTCCGCTTAAACAGGGCGGCCTTTATCCCGCCAAACCCCTTGCAATGCCACCCTAAACCGGGTGGCTTTTTTTCTTATTATCATAGCCAAATTTAGCCGCCCTTGCAATCAACTGCAGCTGTTTTGCCCCTTTTGCCACACCGCAATGCCATTGGCTTTATTGGGGCTTTTCGCCTAAGATGGCTGACAGCCTGCCCCTGTATAAGATACTATCTTTTGATGTTTGGGTTTTTCTCTGGCGGCTTCTGCCACCAGTTTGCATTTAGCTGCACATGTACGCAAAAAGCACAAATTTTGTTAAATAGAGAACAGATTTTTTATCAGAACTTTCCTATAATTTGTTAAAATTCACCATTATTTACGCATTTAGGGTTTTTCTTTCCTCCCTTCCCAATAAAAATTCCACTTTTATAGATTGGTTCGCCCGGGGCTTTGTGTGCGCCAAAGCCCCGTTTAGCACCTTGTAAGGAGGAAGAATGATGCAGCAAGACGAGAAGAAGAAAAAGGTTCGGCAAACTCCACACGTGTTCATTATCCTACTGGGCATTATGTTGCTGGCGCTTATCGCCACCTGGGTGGTGCCCTCCGGCTCTTATGACCGCGTGGAACTAGAGGGGACTACCCGCCAAATTGTAGACCCCAATTCGTTCCACTACACCGAAAAAGAGTATTTAAACCCTTTTTCCTTTTTTACCATGATTACCGACGGCATGACGGGCGCCGCGCTGGTGGGCTTTAGCATCATCATCATCGGCGGCTCTTGGCAGGTCATCCACGCAACCGGCGCCATCTCAAACGGCATCAGCCGCATTGGCCGCCGGGTAAAGGGCAAAGAACTGCTCATCTTTCCCATTTTGATGGCTGTTTTCGCCTTCATTGCGGCCATCATCGGCGGCAGCGAACTGCAAATTGTCTACCTTCCCGCCATCATGCCCCTTATGCTGGCCCTGGGTTTTGACGTAATGGCGGCCATGGCCTGTGTCTCTATCAGCGCGGTAACGGCGTTTGCGGTGTCGGTTACCAACCCCTTCACCGTGGGCATTGGGCACCAAATTGCGGGCATTCCGCTCTACTCCGGCGCTTGGTATCGCCTCATTTTACAGTTTGTCTTTTTCATCCCTGCGGTATGGTATGTGGTGCGCTATGCCAAAAAGGTAAAGGCAAACCCACAGCTTAGCCCGGTGTATGAGGAAAGCCGCGCCATGGCGGCCGAACTGGAAAAAGACGAACCCGCGGCGGCTGGCCCGGCCAAAAGCCACAAGTGGATGGCGCTTGTGCTGGTGTTATTACTGGGCCTCATGATTTTTGGCATCTTAAAATGGGGCTGGTACATGAACGAAATCAACGCCATTTTCATCATTGCGGCCATTGCCTGCGCGGCCATTGGCAGGCTTGATTTGAACGAGGCTTGCAATGCGTTTGGCCGGGGGGCCAGCAGTGTTGTGGTGGCGGCGCTGGTTTGCGGCCTATCGCGTGGAATCGCCATTATTTTGGAATCCGGCGGCATCATCGACGTGATTATCCACGGCCTTGCCAATGTGGTGGGCGCCATGCCCGAGGCTTTGGCGCTTGTGGCTATGTTCATTGTACAGTCGCTGTTCAACTTCCTCGTCAACTCGGGCAGCGGGCAGTTCCTCATCTCCATGCCCATCCTCTCGCCCCTGGGCGACATTGCGGGCCTCTCGCAAAACGCTGTGGTGCTTGCCTCACAAATGGGCGATGGTTTCAGCAACCTTTTGTTCCCCACCTCGGGCGTACTTCTGGCGCTTTTGGGCTATGCCCGCATCCCCTACCAAAAATGGGTCAAGTTCATTTTACCCTATATGGGCATTATAACGCTTTTGGGCTGCCTTGCCCTGGTGGTGGCACAGCTTATCGGCTTCGCATAAAAAGCTTTGCGCCCTGGGTGTATGGTAGGCTAACAGGCCTTCACCGGCCACAATTTGAGAGGATACTAAAACGATGTTTCTTTTAAAAAATTGCCTGCTGATAGACGGCGTTTCGCCAGGGGCCATCCCGAACGCCCTGCTTGCAGTGGAAGACGGCAAGGTGGCCTATGCCGGGCCGTACGAAGCGGCCATGGAGGCGCGCTATGCCCATCTGCCGGTTATAGATGCCGCCGGTAAAACCGTGATGCCCGGCCTGATAGACGCCCACGTACATCTTTCGATGGATGGCGCGCCCGATAACTTCCGCAATTTTATACTGGATACCGCAAACCTCAACGTGATAAAAGGGGTGAAGCGCGCCCAGCGGAATTTGGCCGCCGGTTTTACCACCATCCGCTGCTGCGGGGAAAAGGGCGAGGTGGACATTGATATTCGCAATGCCATAGCCGAAGGGCTGCTTGTGGGCCCGCGCATTTTGGCTGCCGGTAAAGCCATTACCATAACCGGCGGGCACGGCGATATGTTCCCGGGCGGGATGCAGATAGACGGCATTGCGGAAATTGCCGATGGGGTTGACGCTGTGACCCGCCTTGCCCGCGCGCGCATCAAGCGCCGGGTGGACAACCTGAAACTGATGGCGACCGGGGGCGGCATGTCGCCCGGGCCTGCCACTGTTTCGCAGCTAAATGTAGAAGAGATGCGCGCAGCCGTGCACGAGGCGGAAAAAAACGGCGTGTGCACCTCGGCCCACTGTATTGGGGAGGAGGGCTGCACAAACGCCGTACGGGCGGGGGTACGCACCATTGAGCACGGCACATTTTTAAATGATGAGGCCATTGCCCTGATGGCCGAAAAGGGCAGCTACCTCATACCCACCCTCTCGGCCTTCAAAACCATTTTGTATGGCGCCGAGGCTGGCGTGCCCGAGGACCACCTGAAAAAAGTGCAGTTTTTTGCCACAAAACATTACGAGAACCTGAAAAAAGCCCTTGCCGCCGGGGTAAAGGTGGGCTGCGGCACCGATATGGGCACCCCCTTTAATTACCATGGAGACAACGCCTACGAATTGCAGTGCCTGGTAGAGCAGGCGGGCATGAGCCCCATGCAGGCCATACAGGCGGCCACCAGCGTTACGGCCGAGGCTGTTTTGCAAAACGACATTGGCCGCCTGACAGAGGGAAAAACCGCCGATTTGCTGGTGGTTTCGGGCAACCCCTTGCAGGATATCACCCTTTTACAAAACCGGGAGGCCATCCGTCAGGTATACCGCGGCGGGGAGCTGCTTGTGGACCGCGACAGCGGCCTGATGCCCGGATTCTAGCATCCCTTTCCGCCAGTTCTTTTGGCGAACGGGTAAAACAGTATCCAAAGGCCCTTGGCAGTGTAAACCGCCAAGGGCCTTTCTATAGTTTTCTTCCCTGCCCGCTAAATCAGCCCCATCTCCTTGGCTATGCCCACGGCCTCGGCCTTGCCGGCGGCATTTAGCTTACGGTAGATATTTTTGCAGTGGAAACGCACGGTGGACTGGGAGACAAGCACTTTTTCGGCTATGGCGGGGGCGGTTAAACCCTCACACAAAAGCCGCAACACCCGTAGTTCCGCATCGGATAACTCCGGCCCCATTATTTTTGGTTTTAGGTAGGCTGGGTAAAACACGGCCATCTGTCTGGTATCATCCAGTATCCTTTTAAAAAATATCCGCTGTTGCGTTCGCGCATGTGCTTTATACAGTTTTTCCAGCAGGGGCAGCAGCGCCTCCCCTTCCTCTGAAAAGATCCGCACAAAGGAATATTCTTCACCCTTTTTTACCGCCTCGTCCAGCGCCTGCCGCCAGGCTGCGTCCTGTAAACGGTACAGGCAGATGGCCCGCAGAATCAGGCATTCAATACCAATGTAAATACGGTGGTACAGGCTTGCCAAATATTCCATACGGTGCAAAATCTGCAAAGCTTCCTCGGTGCGCTGCAGGGCCAGGCAAACCCGCACCCGCGTTAAATAGACATATCGTTCAATGGTATGAAATTCTACCTCAGGGTCGGGCGCCTGGGCATACCAGGCAGCTACGCTATGTGTGTCCCCCTCTAAAAGGGCCAGGCGGCACTCCATCGCACCGATATTGGGCAGTAGAAAGTTCGCATTTTCGTGTTTTACCTTTTTGGTAAAACTTTGTAGCAGGTCTTTGCTCGCAGCTATTTTTCCCCGCAGGGCGTGCAACCTGGTATAAAGGCCTACGGCCACAAAGCAAAGTTCAATTTTACCGCTGTTTTCAGCTATAAAGCGTCCCTGGTTCAGCAGGGTGGCAATCTCCTTTAAATCGCCCCCTTTTTCGTACTGGCTCTCGGCCACGGCAATATCCACCAGCCCTACGCCATACCCGCCCAGTACCAGCTCCACCACCTTGCCAATGGTTCGGGCCAGTTCCCGGTCTCGCTTACTCCATTCGCAAAAATCTTTGCCGCCATTCATCAGCGAAGGCAGGTTGCTTGTAACGTTCATCTCAGGCAGGGTGATGCTTTGGTTGCGCAGTGCAAGCCCATAACGTACCAGGGCCTCGGCCAGGTGCTGGGTGCCGCGCTGGGGCAGGGCAATATCCAAATAGGCCACCTGGCTGTCCAGCTCTTTCCGCTCGGGGCTTCCGGGCCGGCAACGTTTTGCCCAGCGGCGCAGTTCTTCATACCACCGGTTGCTCTCCTCTATGCGCAGCATCATGGCATTTAGCATACTGATGCCCGAGGTGAGTAAGGCCGATTTCTGAATCTCCTTTTCGGTAAGGGCCAAATAGTAGCGGCGCATTTCCAAATAGTGCCCCACCCCCGGGTGGCGCTTAAAATTATCCACAATCACGGCGGAAATACGCCCTTGGTTATGGCTTTTTTCAAAACACTCCAGCGCCCGCATCCATTCGCCACGGCGCTCATAGTAGCAACCGGCCCGGTCATAAAACGCCTCTATTTGGGCAGCTTTATACTCTCGGTTCAACTTCCAAACAAAATACTCAGCCGTAATGGGCCGCAGCCGATACCCCTCCTCTTCTTTTTGCAGCATCCCACTCTGCTCGGCCACCCGCTCCAGCTGCAGGCGCACATCGGCATTTTGGCTTACGGCCTGCGCCAGTTCCAGGGTAAACACCGGGAACAGGCCCATTGGCACCAGGGTGTTACAAATCTCCGGGGCCCACTCCGGCGTCACCTGCCGTTCCAAATGGTAAAAAATTTCTTCCCGCACGGCTCTATCGGTACTTTCTTCCAGTGCCCAGCCCGCGCACAGCCTATCGGCCAATAACAGCAGGTACAAAGGGTGGCCCTGGCTTTTTTCCAGCGCTTTTCTGCAAAAGGCCATGTCTGCGGCAAAGCCCCGGCTCTTCATCAGTTTTTGCGTCTCCCGCGGCCCCAAAAAAAAGTCTTTTTCCTCCAACACCAGCAATGGCTGGCTCAGGCGGGCAATCTTTAGCCAGGGGGGCAGTTTATTCCTGCCAAGCAGCAATATCCAGCGTCCACAGCTTAGTAAACGCTGTATATACGCATAGCTTTCCTCGTCCCGCAACACGTCAATTCTATCCACCACCACCACGCTTCGCCGTATCCCCGCTAAGGGGGGCATCTCGGCCAGGCTACCGCTGGAGGCCACGCCATGCAAAACAAGATAGGCGCGCTTTTTTAGGTAAGCTTCCACAGCGGCATTTTTACCCACGCCCGTACTGCCTGCAAAATAAACCGGGCACAGGTTTTGCTCGGCCTGTTTTAACTTATGAAACAAACCACGCGGGGCAATGTAGCGCCCTGCATTTTCCATGCCACTCATACTCTTTCCCCCTATTTGCAGCCGGGGTGTATTATATCCCCCATTATAACCCCGCCCAGGGGAGACTACCTCAATTTTTTAGGGTTTCCATGTAATTTGGCACACAAATGCGCCACACCCCTTTATGCACATATAAAATCACGAAGGCCGCAGGGGCGTAACCTTCGCGATTTTTTACACCGTTATCATACAAAAAACAGGGCCTGCCCCTCGCTTTTTGGGGGCAAAACATGGTATGATAAATTATAAACGCAATATGCTGGGCGGCCACCTTGCCGCCCGCCCGTAAGGAGAGAGGGAATGGCCGTAAAATACACAAGGCCCCGTGGCACCGAGGATGTGCTGCCCGCCGAGAGCTGGAAATGGCAGTATTTAGAGGACGCCATGCGCACCATAGCAAAACGCTTTGGGTATGGGGAAATTCGCCTGCCCACCTTTGAGGCGACCGAACTTTTCGCCCGTGGGGTGGGCGAGGACACCGATATTGTATCCAAAGAGATGTACACCTTTATGGATAAGGGCGGGCGAAGCATCACCCTGCGGCCCGAGGGCACGGCCGGTACGGTGCGGGCCACCTTGGAAAACGGCCTTTTGGCCAGCAGCCCCCTGCCGCTAAAAAGTTATTACCTGCAAAGCTGCTTTCGGTACGAGCGCGCCCAAAAAGGCCGCCTGCGGGAGTTCCACCAGTTTGGCATCGAGTGCTTCGGCACCCACAGCCCTGCGGCGGACGTAGAGGCCATGGCCCTGGCGGACGCACTTTTCCGGCTTTTGGGTGTGGGGGATTTCATCAGCCTTGAAATCAACTCCATCGGTTGCCCAAACTGCCGCCCTGCTTACCACAAGGCCCTGGTGGAATACTTCACCGGCCACCTGGACGCTTTATGCCCCACCTGCCACGAAAGGCTGGAGAAAAACCCCCTGCGCCTTTTGGACTGCAAGGAGGAGCGGTGCCAGGCCATTGCCCAAAACGCCCCCGTGGGCCTGGATTACCTGTGTGAGGACTGCGCCGTCCATTTTGAAGAGACAAAGCACCAGCTTACCGAACTGGAAATGAGCTACCGGGTAAACCCCCGCATTGTGCGCGGGCTGGACTACTACACAAACACCGTGTTTGAGTTTATTGCCGAAGGGGTGGGCACCCAGGGTACCGTTTGCGGCGGCGGCCGCTATGATATATTGATTGAGGAGCTGGGCGGGCAAGCCACCCCGGCCGTGGGTTTTGGCATGGGGGCCGAGCGGATGCTGCTATTGCTTGCCGAAAATGACGCCCTGCCACCGCCCCCTGCCGGGCCGGATATCTACCTGGTGGGCGCGGGCGGAGGTGGAGAGGCCGCTGCCCGTACCTTAACCGCCCGGCTACGCCGCGCCGGTTTTACCGCCGAATGTGACCTTGCGCAGCGCAGCGTAAAGGCCCAGATGAAGGCTGCGGGAAGGCTGGGCGCCCGCTTTACGGCTGTTTTGGGCGACGATGAGGTTGCCAAAGGCGGCGGCTTATTAAAAAATATGGCGGACAAAAGCGAGCGGGGCTTTGCCTTTGCTGAACTGGAAGCCGTGTTAGAAACCGCGCTGGCCGCCGCCCCTACCAAAAAGCCAGAAGGAGAGGAATAGAGGAATGGACAAGATGGGAGCGCTGCGGCGTACACACTATAGCGAAGAGGTAAAGGAAGCCTTATGTGACCAAACCCTGGTTTTGGCCGGGTCCATTGCCAAAAGCCGTGACCTTGGGGCCATGATTTTTGCCGACCTGCGCGATGGCACGGGTATTGTGCAACTGGCCTTTGGCGATGGCACCAGCCCCGAAGTATTTGAAAAGGCCCGCGGCTTAAAGGCCGAATACGTGGTGATGGCCGAGGGCATTTTGCGCAAGCGCGAAAGCCCCAACCCCGAACTGCCCACAGGCTACCTGGAACTGTTTGTAACAGACCTGCGGGTGCTGAGCGAAGCCGAAACCCCGCCCTTTGAGGTGCGCGATGAGGTGAAGGTGGGGGAAGAGCTGCGGCTGCGCTACCGCTATTTGGACCTGCGCCGCGAGGGGCTGCACCGCACCATGCGGCTGCGCAGCGCCGTAACCCGCTGTGTGCGGGACTATTACTACAGCCAGCATTTTGACGAGGTGGATACACCCATGCTGAACAAATCCACCCCGGAGGGCGCGCGGGACTACCTGGTGCCCAGCAGGGTGCAGCCCGGCTGTTTTTACGCCCTGCCCCAAAGCCCCCAACTCTACAAACAAATCCTCATGCTCAGCGGGTTCGACCGCTACTTCCAAATTGCCCGTTGCTTCCGCGATGAGGATTTACGGGCCGACCGCCAGCCTGAGTTTACCCAAATTGATATGGAGATGAGCTTTGCCGACGAAGAGGACGTAGAGCACATCAACGAGGGGCTGATTCAAGAAATTTTTACGCGGTTTATGGATATAGAGGTGCAGACGCCCTTCCCCCATATGACCTACCGTGAGGCGATGAACCGGTATGGCAGCGATAAGCCAGACACCCGCTTTGGCCTGGAACTATGCGATGTGAGCGAGCTGGTGCGCGGCTGCGGTTTTGGTGTGTTTGCCTCGGCGGTGCAAGCGGGTGGCAGCGTGCGGTTGATTAACGCCAAAGGGCAGGCGGCGGCCCTAAGCCGCAAAGCCATAGATAAGCTTACCGAGGTAGCCAAAACCTATGGGGCTAAAGGCCTTGCCTGGTTACGCCTTACCGAAGAGGGCGCGGCCAGCAGCTACGAAAAATTTTTAAATGAAGAAGAAATAGCTGCCCTGCGCCGGGCCGCCGGGGCCGAAACCGGCGACGTATTGCTGCTGGTGGCCGATACCGACCGCACGGTATTTGCCGCGCTGGGCGCTTTGCGGCTGGCCGTAGCTGAAAAATGCGGCCTTGTGCCCAAGGGGCAGTACAACTTCCTTTGGGTTACCGACTTTCCCCTGTTTGAATATGACGAAGAGGAAAAGCGGTATGTGGCCATGCACCACCCCTTTACCATGCCCAAAGACGAGGATATCCCCCTTTTGGATGGCAACCCCGGCGCCTGCCGTGCAAAAGCCTACGACATGGTGGTCAACGGCATCGAGCTGGGCGGCGGTTCCATCCGTATTAACAACCCCGCATTACAGGCCAAAATGTTTGGCCTGCTCGGGATGAGCGAAGAGACGGCCCGCGCAAAATTTGGCTTTTTGATGGACGCCTACCACTATGGCGCGCCCCCGCACGGAGGCCTGGCCTTTGGGCTGGACCGCCTGATTGCCCTCTTGGCCGGGAAAGACTCCATCCGCGACGTCATCCCCTTCCCCAAGGTGCAAAACGCGGGCGAGCCC